>JAQIBY010000037.1 GCA_027858835.1 Bacteroidales bacterium
TATTTGAAGGATTTCAATATACGGAAACTTATTTTGATTTTACAGGTTTGATTTACGATGGAATATATGATCATGACATGGGCTATGGAGTTAAAAAACTATCCTATTACACCTATAAATTATTAGTTGAAAAATTGGAAGGAAGTGACTGGGATAGCATTACAACAATTATTGATAGTATTGACAATAAATATGCCTATAAATTTATTAACGACAGCACAGGAAACCCGACTTACGTAGCTTGGTGGGATTATTTTAACGATCCAACATATAATCAGGGCGACAGCAATCTTATAACTCTTTCGGAAATATCGGCAAATCAGGTAATAATAACCAATACAATTCCAACCGATACTTCAGGAATTGATATTACAGATTACAACACAGCTTTCAGTATTGATACTATAAGTATTTCAGGAGGCTCTGTTTCATTTTACTTAAAAGAAAGTCCTGTTTATGTTGAAGAGTTGAATTCAACTTCAATTGCTAATGAAGTGGATTTTAAACAAAATATAAATATCTACCCAAACCCAATGGATGGTGTGTTTACAATTCAAGGAGAAAATATTCAATTAATCGAAGTTTTAAATATTAACGGACAAACAATAAAACAATTATCAATTGATAATAAGCTGTTTACAATTGATTTAAGTAATCAGCCAAAAGGAATTTATTTGATTAAAATAGTAATAGACAAAGGAATAATAAATAAAAAAATAGTATTAGAATAGCCAACGCTTCGCAGTAAATCACGACCTGTCCCGATATTTCGGGATTGGCAGGTCGCTAAAGGCTTTCACACAGCCAAAACCAGCCAAAGAGCTTTCTGCCAAAACCATTCACCGCCAATTCAATTTTGACTTAACAATTAAATCATTTTTATCTTAAACGAGATCCTAATGGCGACAAAACACCGGATTTGAACAAATTTGTTAATAATTCCCAATAAATTCCACCTTTATAGATGAAATTATTCATTTAGTTTTGCTATATTTGATGTGTAGATTGCCTCTAAACATGTGGATATACACGAAATAGAAACTGTATTGTGCATGTTCTGTGAAGGGATAAATGAGTTGTAGCCAATAGAAAAAAACTATATGATAAAAGTCTTAGGAGAAATCGAATTACCTGAAATTTTATATAAATATCGAGATTGGAATTCTAAATACCATAGACAATTAATTGAAAAACAGATTGCTTATTTTGCATCACCTGGAACTTTTAACGACCCATTTGATTGTAAAATTCCTATTAGATACGATATAAATTCAGAACAGCATTTAGAAGACATTTATTCCGATATTATAAAAGCAACGCCTGAAAATGTAAGTGAGAAAAAGATTAGGGAATTATCGAAAAGATGGGTGCAGAAAGGACCAATATCACCAGACTCCTTCAAGAAAAATGACCAAGAATATTTCAACGACCTAAACAAAAGAATGGGAGTATTTAGTATTTCAGAAAAGAATAATGACATACTGATGTGGGGCCATTATTCTAACTCTCACACAGGATTTTGTGTCGGATTTGATACGGCAGAACTATTAAAAACAGAAGGTGTTGATTACATTGGTAAAGTTGAATATTTTCAAGAATTCCCTGTTATAATTCCTGACAGAAATCTAGAATCTCAGTTTAAAAAGCAAATTTTTAGTAAATGGAACAAATGGCAATACGAAAATGAATTCCGTCTGACAAAGAATCACATTAAAAATCGAAAAATTAAAATCCCCAAAACAGCATTTAAGGAAGTAATATTGGGTTTTCAAATGCCAGAAAAACAAAGAGCAAAGTTAATTAAACTTGTAAGGAGGAATTTTCCAGAGATTTTAATTTATGAAGCATTGCCTAACGAAGAAAAGTTTAATATTGAGATAAAAGAAATTGAATAACTACTGGTTACAACAGGCGGTCATACACCATGCGGCGGATGATTTGGTAATTAAACTGAACATCATTAAATTAGCGGTGTGGTGGAGCTAAAAGCTGTGAGGTAAAGTGCCGCACGGTGCATACCGCCAAACCGTTGGCAGCAAGCAAAAAAAAACATCACGCTTTAATTAAAATTCATGAAAACTATTAAAGAAATTTCGGAGGATATTAGAAGTAAAGGTTTAGACCCATTTAACCTCGAAAATCTTCTAGAGGAACTAAAAATTCAACCAAAAGATTTTGACAAGGATGAAATCATTGACTATCTCGCCTCAAATAAAAATTTTGATTATCATTCAACGCAAAATGATATATCGTGGCTGATGGCACAAATTGGACAATTGTACAAGCCAAAAGAAGTAGTTGATTTATGTTGTGGATTAGGTAACATTTTGTTACATATTGATTACTGCAATTCTGTGGGTTTTGAGATAGATGAAAATATAAGCAACATTGCCAAGTTCATTTCCCCAACATTACAAATAATAAGTGTTGACAGTCTTGAGTACAATCATATTAAAAAATACGATGCCATAATTTCATATTTCCCATTTGGTAGAATTCAGATAAATGGACGTAAGGATGACTACGAGAATGTCTTTATAGTGAAAGCTATAGAAATGCTAAATGAAAAAGGTGTTCTTATCTGTCTTGTTCCAAATAGATTACTGTGTGCCACAAATACACAGGATTTTCGAAACACTATAATTGAACAAAATCATTTAAGCACTATAATTTCATTACCGGCAGGATTTTTCCAAAAGACAGCTATAAAAATGTCAATCTTGGTAATAGAAAAGCAATTTTCACAGAAAAAAACTCATTTCATTCAATACTCAAATTCAGATGAAACTTTCGAAAATGTCAACCTTAAACAAGGTGGTTTTTTTATTGACAAAGAAAGTTTGAGAACAAGATGGGATTACGATTATCATCATCCAGAACATTCAAGATTAGAAACAGAACTTAACAATCAAGAAACCAAAAGAATTAGCGACCTATCAAAAATTATTATTGGACACAATCACTCAAGAGTAAGAAAAGAAAAAGGCGATTTTCTTCTTTTGCACCCTCGCAACATAAAAAATGGTAAATTATCGACATATGAAAATAGTACATTTATTGACCAAACAGATTTAGTAAAACAAAATGAAACTATTCTAAAACAAGGCGATATAGTAATACCGAGAATTTACAACGACTTCAAAAAATTATATGTCCACGATAAAAACTCTCAACCATCAGTTGCTGGACCTCATTTAATTATTCTACGTTCCCAAAACAACGAATATTTGAGAATGTATTTAACTACTATTGAAGGCAGAGAGCTTTTTAACCAACAAGTAAAAAGAAATATTAAAGGTGGCGCAATGCCACTAATTTTAATTAATGATGTAAGAAACTTCCGCATACCAATCTTACCAATTGAAGATATAAGATTATTGACAAAAGATAACCTTGGAACATTAACCCAACTTGAATTAAGAGAATTAAGGGAAAAGTTAGAAAAATCAAATCAACAAAACACCGACCTCAAAGAAGAGAATTTGAGTTTGAAAGCAAGAGCTTCATTGACTAAAGAAGTAATCTCTAAACTTAATTTACTAATTGATAAAACTGATGTTATTGAGAAAAAGATTGACAACGTTTTAAAACAAATTCAAGGCTTGTCCAAAGATTTTCAGAAAATAAAAAATTTGCCCAGAAGTGATGAGAGTAAAATTTTGCGAATGCAAATTCAATTAGATGAAAAGCTCAATCTTTTAGTTAAAGAAAAATCGGGCATCAAAGTATACATCAATGAAATTAAGTTGTGGTTTGAATTATGGGAAATGTTAGAACCAGAAAGTCAAAAATTTATCCCACAGGCTGAATTTCTTTTAGACCAAATAAACGAATTAGAAGATGCGGATTATTCACCATTTATAATACAATACAGTAGAGCATTAGAAAATGAGATTTTAATAAAGCTATTCAATTCATATCACGACTTTTTAATAAGAGAAAATATTGACCGAGATAAATTAACGAATAATGAATTTGAAAATAGAAAAACTGTTTCCTTTGCAAAGTCCGTTAAAAAGGACGATAGAAAATACACCTTTGGGACTATGAATTTTATTATTAGTTTACTAAAAAATGGAGGTAGTACACTATCTCAAAGTTTACTTCTTCAAAACTTCAAGGATTATGTAAGTGAATATTTCGAAAGCAATATTTTAGAGAAAGAATATTTGAAGAAACTGAATACAATAGTCAGCGAGTATCGAAACAAAGCTGCTCATCCAAACATTATTTCAGCAGCTTCAGCAATGGAATTTCACGAATTAATTAAGGAATGTATTATTGAATTCGTTGAAGGATACCGCGAAAAGCCAGCTGTCAATATATAGGCATATGAGCAGTGCGCCAGCTTTGTCCCGATATTTCGGGAAGCTAGCGAGTATTCCCGGTTGAACCAAATCCTTTTGCCGGGTTATGCATTTTAAGACAGTTTTGTGTGTTTTGCAGGTTGATTATTTGCTAAAGGGATGGCTGACCTAGTTTATGTGACCTACACTATTGCTATTTTCGAACATTGATATCTGCGATTTTTACGGTAATTTCATGATATGGGCAATACGCATTTGGTTCAACAATGGCTATAAATAATTGCTTGTTCTCGCTTACCTCTAAAAATCCGCGAGAATTTTCAGCTTGGTGTGTACTTGCAAAATTTAGTACTAATCCACGCAACTACTCATAGACTCACCCCCTCAGCCACTCACACATAATCCCAATTGTGTTTCAGAATTGATAAAGAAATTCTAAAACGACTATCGGTATGTTTTCTGAAAATCCGGACATGACACCAGTTTGCACCCATATTTCAAAACACCCATGAAAAGTAAAAATTCTTTTGCCATTAAACCCTGTTTTTTATATCTTGTCAACAGATAGATAAAAATTCAGGATTATGAAACAGATTTTATTCATTAGCATACTATTTCTGTCTTTTGTGGGATTTTCACAAACAGAATTAAGCGAAATTTCATCCTATTATGAAGCAGAAACAAGCATTCTGTCTTACCGAATTGACAGCGAAATTCAATTTGACAGAGAAAAAGGCTATGGAATTAAAATGAAAACTCCGCAGCAGTTTACTTCATTTGCTGTCGGTTGGATTGGACAATTAAATCAGCATCCGGCAGGAATGTTTGATATTTCTTACAAAGTCCATAAACCGGGAAAAGGTTGGACTGACTGGAAATCGGATGAAGGTTTTACCAATATCGGGGAAACCAGAAATCGCTTTAATCAGTCGGATTTACTCTTCGGAATGGATGAATATTTGCACGATTCCGTTGAATTCTATATCTCATGTCCCGAAAATGAAGTCATCGACACCTTGTTTCTCATTACAATGGACATCAGCGCAAGCTTAAATCAACAGGCAAATTTAAAATCCGGTAATTTACAAACACGAAATTGTCCAGCTTTGCCCGAAATCATTCCTCGTTCTGACTGGTGTGGTGAATATACAGAATGTCATAACCCAACATATGCTGTGACCTATCGCAGTCCTACGCATACGGTGATACATCATGGCGCAAGTCCGGATGCTTATACCGATGGATACGCTGTTGTTCGCAGTTATTGGAATTACCATGTGAATACTAATGGATGGAATGACATCGGATATAATTATTTATTCGATAAATTCGGAAATCTTTTTCAGGGAAGATACAATCCCAACATGCCAACGCAGGATGTACATGCAGCCCACGCCGGCTATGCAAATACCTATTCGATTGGCCTGAATTATTTGGGGAACTCCGATGAGCCGGATACCCAGCCAACGACTGTGCAGACTGAAAAATGCGCTGAATTTCTTGCCTGGTGGTATAATCAAAAAGGGTTTGATCCAATAAGTTCAGATAGCATTTTAAATCAAGCAGGGACAGAATGGATTACCTTACCGCGTATTTGTGGACATAAAGATGTAAATCCGGGTGGGACAACTTGCCCGGGTGATGCTTTGTATGCGCTTTTGCCCAATATTCGAACACAAACAAATCAAATATTAATTGATTGCGATGATCCGATAGCACCGACAACAAGCATTCAAACGGATAGAAATTGGTACAACAAAGATTTTTCTGTGACCTTTAATGATGCTGATAACGAGGGCGGGAGCGGAGTCAAATACAGTTTTTACCAAGTGATGGATTTTGATGGTAGCGAATGGCGTGCAAATACGGATTATGGATTTCTGAACGATAATTTTGATACTCAAATTCATCCCGATTGGACAGATTTATGGGGCATATGGGCAATCTCTGCCGGACATCTTCTGCAAAGCGATGAAGTAACATCCAATTCCAATCTTTATGCAAATATCCAACAGGAAATCGGAAATGTTTATTTGTATCATTGGCAACAAAAAATCTCAGGATCGGGTGCAAACCGACGCTCAGGAATGCCCTTTTTCTGCTCAGAGCCCACAGAAACCGGGCGTGGCGACTCATACATGCTATATCTTCGTGCCGACAATAATACCGTGCAAATTTACAAATACATTGACAATTCCTATTCGGCTACAGGAGCATGGTATGTTACAGAAAATTTTACAATCAATGCCGATGCTTGGTATGACGTAAAACTTATTTTTGATACAAATACGGGTGAAATTTCTGTCTTTTTAAATGATGAACTTGCTGCATCGACTGTTGATCCAGCTCCATTTACATCAGGCACTGCAATCTCTTTGCGCACCGGCGAGTGTCAAACGGAATATGATGATTTAAAAGTGTATCGTTCCAGAGAGCAAGCAGTGGAAGTAAATACCGCATTGTCTGAGGATGCAGAAATTCGTTATGAAAGTATAGATTCAAATTCCGAAGCCGGTAGAATCCGGACATTGTTAATTGATAATGCCAATAATTGGTCTATAAGCGCTTCGAAAAATATTTTTACGGATTTTCAGGCGCCTGAAACAAATATCCCAAGCGGAAATGCATGGGAAACTGGCGATTTTACGGTGTCAATTAACGATACAGATCTTCCCTCAGGAATTGAAAAAGCCATGGTTTCTATTGCCGATTATAATGGGCTAAATTGGACAGCAAATGCTGATTTAGGCTTTATTTACGATGATTTCTCAAATGGAATGTCAGATGACTGGACAAGTGCAGTCGGAACATGGACAGAAGACAGCGGTGTACTTGTGCAAACTGATGAAAGCAATGGAAATACAAATAGCTATATTGCACTGAATCAGGAATTATCAAATCAGTATTTGTATGAATTTGACATGAAAATTGATGGCAGCGATCCAAATATTCGAGGCGGATTTCATTATTTTTCCGATAATCCTGAGTTGCCGAATCGCGGAAACGGATATTTCGTGTGGTTCAGGCTTGCAAGTCAGGATTTGGAAATTTATAAAGTAACAGATGATGTGTTTTCACTTGAAGCTTATACAGATATGAATCTCACTGCCGGACAATGGGTGAATGTGAAACTTATTTTTAATCGCATTTCCGGTGAAACCTTTCTGTATATGGACAATCAATTGGTTGGTGAATATATTGATGATAATCCGTGGCAGAGTGGGGAATACGTCTCTTTCCGCAGCGGAAATTCAAATTTCTCAATTGATAATTTCAAAGTGTATCGAAGTCGTTACCCGGAAATAAGCGTGGAAATTGGAAATCCCGATGCGCATGTGAGATATCAAAATCCCTTGCCATCACAAGCTGCTGCCAGAATTTACTCCATTGTCAACGATTCTGCTAAAAATATTTCATCTGTTGAAATGATAAATCAAAATATCGACTGGACAGCACCTACTGCCGTTCCTTTGGTGAATGATGGGCTTGGCGCAGATGTGGATGCCATGAATGATTCTGGTGATATTTCTGCCAATTGGGATGATGCTGTGGATGAAAATTCCGGTATATTGGCCTATTATTATGCTGTGGGAAGTACGTCTGGCGATACGGATATCCTGGATTGGACAAATAATTCAACAGAAACTTCATTTGTGGAAAACATTTCCGGCTTAAGCCTTGGTGAAACCTGTTATGTGGCTGTTAAAGCTGAAAATAATGCCGGTTTATTTTCTGAAATTACCGTTTCTGACGGATTTACGCTTACTACAGATATTTCATGTCCCGGCGATTTTGATATTTGTTTGGATGAGCCCGCATTTTTACTTGAAGGCGCAAGCCCAACAGGTGGCGACTATACAGGTCCCGGTGTGGCAGCGGATAATAGTTTTAATGCATCAAATGCAGGACTCGGAGCACATACCATAATTTATACTTACGAAACCGAATCCTGTGAGTTTGTAATCACGGTGGATGATATTCCTGAGGTAGCTTGTCCATCTGATATTACACTTGCGCAGGATGACGAACCATACAGCTTGCAGGGCGGAATGCCTGAGGGTGGTTCCTATTTTATTGAGGGAATGCCGATCGAAGTAATTTATCCCGGGGATTATGCGCTTGGAGACTATCTGATGTTTTATACCTATCAAGATGAAACGCTTGGTTGCGGAAATACCTGTTTCTTTGATTTATTCATAACGCCTTCGGTAGGGATAAATAGTCTGAAAAGCCAAGAAATTACTGTGTATCCGAATCCGAATCATGGACATTTTACTTTGGAAATGCAGGGATTTGACAAAGCGCTTGTTGCTGAAATTGTGGATATGCAAGGACGTGTACTTTATCAAGAAAGCATTCCTCAAAACACATCCATTGTGGAATTTAAACTTGACAATTTAAGTGCAGGAATGTATTTGTTAAATTTAAAATCAGATGGTTTTCACAGGGTTAAAAAACTGACAGTAAAATGACAGTCTAAACCTAATCGCTAATTAATGCAGGACTTTTTTAATATAGTTTGTCGTTTAATTCTATAATTATTTATACCTTTATACAGTAAAAAAATGAATTATGCGCCATTATTTACTCGTTGTTTTGCTTGTTTTGATGTCTCAATTTAGTGTGGGACAAAGCATCTCGGTCGCTTCTTTTGAAAAACGCAGCAATGATATGGATGCCCGCATTCATTCGCCTGTAAAAGATCAAAACGGCGATTTATGTGCCTTGCTAAAAATCGAAACCACTGAAACCGGATTTGTGTTTGAAGGCGGCAGCCTTGGAATCATGAAAACCGAAAAAAAAACCGGCGAATATTGGGTGTATGTGCCTTATGGCTCAAAACGCATCAGCATTAAGCACGACCAACTTGGCATTTTACGCGATTATATGTTTCCGGAGCCGATTGAAAAAGCCACGGTTTATCTCATGAAATTAACCACCGCTACGCTGCGTACCATTGTTGAAGATGTTGTTATTGAATCGCAATGGCTTGTAATTAATTCAGAACCCACAGGTGCCAATGTGTTTATTGATGATCAACTGGCAGGAAGCACACCTTTTCAGCGAAAATACAAAGCAAGCGAATACACTTACCGTTTAGAAAAAAATCGTTACCACCCACAAGCCGGAAAAATTGATTTGTCAGTGGAAAAAGAAAAACTGGATTTAATATTAAAACCAAAATTCGGAGATATTTACATTTCTTCTGTGCCAGAAAGCGACATGCAGATTTATTTGGATGATGAAAACACCGGCAAGACAACACCTGCCACATTGAAAGCGGTTGCTTCCGGTGCGCATAATGTGAAACTCCAAAGCCAATGGTTTCAGCCGCAAACTAAAGTGCTTACTGTAAATGATGAACAAAGCACGAATGTAGATTTTGTTATGCAACCCGCCTATGCCGAACTCAGCATTACCGCTAAACCCAATGCCGATATCCTTATTGACGGCGAAAGGAAAGCCTCAGGTAGCTGGAATGGCAGATTATTAAGCGGAATTTACAGCATAAAAGCTGAAAAATCCAAATATTACAGCGAGGAAAAGCAAATTGAAATAATTGCCGAAAAAGATGAAACCCTCAGTTTTAATCTCAAAGGAAAAACAGGCAGTGTAGATGTCATAACAACTCCCATGGAAGCCAAAGTGTATTTGAATGGCGAATTGCAAGGCACATCTCCCATGACATTAAAAGATTTGCTTATTGGTGAGTATGAAATTGGGTTGGAAAAATCCGGCTACGGCATCATTACAAAAACCGTTGATATCAAAGAAAATGAAAGCATAAGGGTGGAAGAAAAACTCCCACAAGGCAAAGAAATTACTATTATTAGCACTCCCTCGGGAGCAAACTTAAGCATTGACGGTGAAAACAGAGGAAGCACACCATACACTGGCACGCTCAGTTTTGGAAGCCACAGCATAAAACTTGTAAACGGTAAAAAAGTGGTAGAAGAAAGCATTTCTGTAAACCAAGCTGGTAAAAACAGGTGGGAGTTTGACGTGCGTAAAATACCATATGGGTTAATGACCGATACCCGAGACGGTAAAACTTACAAAACTGTGAAAATAGGAAAGGAAATCTGGATGGCAGATAATTTAAATTACAGAACAACTGATTCATGGTGTTACGATAACGAAAGCCACAATTGTGACAAATATGGTAGGCTTTATAAATGGGAAAGCGCAAAAAATACTTGTCCGGACGGCTGGCACTTACCTTCAAAGAGAGATTTTAAAATCTTATTAAAAAGTGTAGATAAGAGTAATGTTTATAATGCTTTAACAGAAGGTGGTGAAAGTGGTTTTTCTATACCTCTAGGGGGCTGGGGGAATTCTAAAACCAATTTTAGTGGTTGCGGGTATATTGCATATTACTGGACTTCTACCTATTATGTTAGCAGTGGCGTGTGGTATTTTGATATTTACAAACATACTGAATCAGTTGATTTACATTTAGTCAATAAAAATGTGGGTTTATCTGTTCGTTGCATTAAAGATTAGCACTTGCTTCCATTCAAACAAACTAGGAATTCTTGCAGCAGTCGCATGATGAATTAGTTATCCAAATTTATTGTAGTGAGCAGTTTGATTTTGCACCCTAACGATTAAAAATATCACCTAAAATTTAGTATTTTTGATCATGGTGTTCTCAAACAAAAAGCGATTTTCCAACAAATGACTTCGGTTGCAATCATGGGATTATGGCTGGAATTGAAGTTTCTTAGTTGGTAAAACACAATCAAACTACGACCTTCAGGTCATTGTGGTAAGAATGAAAAAGAAGGAATGGGCTCAAGCCTTTTCAGTTGAATACTGCTTTGAGTACTGGCTTAACCCAGACCTTTAGGTCGGGGGTAAGCAGCGAAAGAAGTAATACATGGGCTTTAGCCCTGATGTTTTTATTTCACAAATCGCTTAATACTATTCTTGTCGTTTAAAACTTCTTGCCATCTTTTTAAAACAGGGCAATCGGGCTTCAAAGTTTTTCAGGCTTGTCCCGGTAAGTTGATACACCGTGGTTCCATCAAATAAAACAGCAATGTATATCAGTTCTGATTTGTTGAGTTTGGTATTATGTCCTATGGCATGAAACTCCAGACCGGGAAGTCCGTCAACTTCAATCGCTTTTGGTTCCAAATCTTGTTTTGTGCTATAATCAATTGGGTAGGACTGAATGACTTTATTTAAATAATTGTCATGTTTCTCACCGAACGGAATCTTACTTTCGTTAATCATAAATGCCGTTTTTGCTTCAGTTTGACTCGGAATTTGTCCGTCATCCGTGTAAACGAGGGAATTCATTAAAATATTTCCGGGTTTCAGATTACATGCTGAAAAATCAACAGAAAAGTCGAACGCTTCAGTAATTGCTTCATCTTCTTCAGGAACAAAAATAATACCGAGCAATGCTTTCCGGATGCGTTTTGCTTCTTTCTCAAAATCTGCATCTTTATACCACGACGCATTAAATACATAAGTGTTTTTCATGTCGCCAATCACAAACACATAGCGCATGTAGGTTTTTCCGTGGGCAAACTGTACGCCGGCCTGTAACAGCGCATCAAATCCGTTGATTAAGAACATTTCCTCCCTGGCAACTACCATGCCTTTTTGAATGTCTTTATTTCGCTTAAATGCCACCATATTTTCATTGACACTGCCGGGAACTCTAAAAATCATGATTGAGCTACCTGCAAGTATGTTTTCATATCCGTTAAAGCGATCCGATTCTTTATAATTTTCGGGAGGAACAATATAGAGCTGGGTTCCCGAGATTTTTTTATAAGCGGCATGTTTATTGTTAGTAATTTTCTTGGCCGATTGAGCCTGTAAAGATAAGGTCGGACCGAGAAAAATAATGCTAAATAATGTCAGAGCGAAAATTTTGTATTTCATGGCTTGTATAGTTTTATTAATTTTGTCAAACAAGGATGATGCCAATTATGATTAAAAAAATAGTTACACTGTTGATAGCAAAAGTAATGATTCTTTCTTTGAGTGCCGAAGAAAATCCGGTTTTTGATAATATGATTTATGATGCGGATATTAAAACAGTTCGCATACACCATAGCGAGTGGGAGTTGAGTTGGCCGTATTATGTGTTGCATTCAGATATTGAATTGGTGCTTAGTTTTGATGATTTGCGAGATGAACCACGGAATTTTGAATATCGGATAGTGCATTGCAATCAGGATTGGACAAAAAGCAATCTGTTCTTTTCGGATTATATGGACGGTTTTGAGCGAAATCCTTTGGAGAATTATGAAATGTCGATGAATACTATGATTCCGTACACACACTATGAGCTGCTAATCCCGAATGATGATGTTGAATTCAGAACATCAGGGAATTATGTGGTTTTGGTTTATGATACCGAAAATCTTGAAAGCCCGATACTTTCCCGTCGCTTTTTTGTGGTTGATCAGGAAATTTCAATTGAAGCAGAAGTCAGGCAGCCGGTTTTAGGTTTGTATAAAACATTGGGGCATGATGTGCGTTTGTCATTGAAAACCAATAACATGCAGTTTCATGATATCTTTAATGAGATTAATGTCTGTGTGATGCAAAACAATCAGTGGGACGGAATGCAGTGTAATTTAGAACCTGATTTTATTCAAAATGATGAAGTCGTTTTTCATCGGGATGATCAGGCGGTATTTAAAGCAAATAACGAGTATCGCATGCTGAATATGAGAAATCTGAAATTTACCAACGATAAGATGGCAAAAATAGATTTCAAAAATCCGGATTATTTTATTACGCTTTATCCTGATAAAAATAATCAGTTTATGCAGTATCTGGATCGTCAGGATTTTAATGGTCGATTTGTAATTTCAAACCGGGATGGCTGGGAGTCAAAAACAGATGCGGATTATGTGCATGTATTTTTTCGTGTTCCTGCAAGGCTTGACCAAACCGGCGGCTCGGTGCATGTTTATGGTGAATTGACAAACTGGCGTTGCGATGAAAGCAATAAGATGCTTTATAATACCGAGACAGGAATGTATGAAAAAGAGCTTTTCTTAAAGCAGGGAGCGTATTCATATCGATACGTGCAAAAACAAGATGGAAAAGTTGATCACATGCGATTTGAGGGCTCGCATTGGGAAACCGAAAATGATTATATTATTCTTGTTTATTACCGCGATTTACAACTTGGTGCCGATCGAATTTTGGGTTTGGAGGTTGTAAACAGTCATCCGGAATAAAAATTGAGTGCGAAAAAAAGCGAAGAGGCGAAGGTGAAAAAACGAGCGTGAGAGGGAAAACGAAGTCATTCGATGGGAAAAGGAAAACGATTGTCATACAATTGAAAAGTGGTAGGGCGTAGTTGCGATGAAAAAAACGTAGTGGCGATGGGTTTCTTCTCAAGCACTCGCTCAGCAAAGGAATGCGCGACGGATAGTCGAGGCTTTGAGTTAAGAAACAGCGTAGTGTCGAAGATGCTCTACTGCCGACCCCGTAGGCGGTCGCATATTTGTAACCCGGGATGAAATGCAGATGCGCTAGCATCAAATGAAATCCCGGGGTACAAAAGAACTCAAATTTATTTTTCCTTCAAGTTTTTATCCAAATTGATATCCAATGGTTTAATTTCTTCTCCCCAGTACAATGTGGTATGTGGGAATGGAATTTCAATGTTTTGAGCATCGAAGGCTTTTTTCAGCAGGGCGCGATAAGCTCTGCCAGTTGCCCATTGTTCTGCCGGTTTCGTACGGATTCTCGCTTTAATAACTAAGGCAGAATCGGCAAATTTGTCTAAGCCGAAAATCTCAATGGGGTCTAATATTTTTGGACCAAATTCCGGATCTTTTATCAATGTTTCGGAAACTTCCTCCATTATTTTTGAAACCGCCTCAATATCTTCTTTGTATGCAACGCCTATTTCCAGAACAATTGCAGACCATTCTTTTGTCATGTTGGAGAGGGAGTTGATTTTTCCATTCTGAAAAACATGCACAACGCCGGATAAATCTCGTAAGATTATTGTTCGCAAAGCAATTTCCTCAACTAATCCTGCAGTACCGTTAATAATGGCAACGTCGCCGTTTCGAATCTGATCCTCCAGCAAAATGAAGAATCCGGAAATTACATCTCGCACTAATTCCTGAGCACCAAATCCCACAGCAAGTCCAAGAATTCCTGCTGATGCCAGAATAGGAGCAATGTCAACACCGAATTTGCTAAGTAATATCATAATTGTAATTAACCAAATGATGGCTTTAAGGACCGAATTCAATATGCTGATTAAGGTATTTGCACGTTTTTCAACTTCTGAATGACTTGTGTCCTGTTTTCTTGAAGAACGTTTTATAACAAGGCTTTTTAGTCGTTTTGTGAAAAATTTCAGCAATCTGAAAGCAACAAATCCAATTAAAATGATGATAATAATAGATAATCCGTTTTCTATAATCCAGTTTAAGAGCCGATTGCCGATTTGTATCCAAAATTGGCCTGCAAAAATATTTTCTTTCATAATTATTGTGTTTTGACAAATTTAAATAAAACGAATCAATAACTGAGAATAATTGAGTTTTTTTATCCGCTTTGTCTGCGCAAAAAAAATATTAAATTTGCAACTCAAAAAATGGTCCCGTAGTTCAACGGATAGAATAGCGGTTTCCTAAACCGTAGATATGGGTTCGATTCCCGTCGGGACTACTAAAAGAGAATAAAGGCGCTTGATTAATAGGATGTTAAGTGTCTTTGTTCTTTTGAATGCTTGACACATGCTCGACAAAATTTAAAGAACCTGTAAGCTTCCCCGAAATTCGTCCATTAAAAATAAAATGCAATTATTTAACCGACTTTTTCACTATAATTGTTTTAATATATATATGAAAATAGATTTAATAGTTGTTATCACTAAATGAGAATAGTAAATTATTCCTCTCTCAGATAATGCTGATCATACTCTTTAAATTTACTCAATCCAAATTTGATACTTTCAACATATTCTTGATAGAGACTTCCATTGGGATAGTAAATGTATTTTGTTGCAAAGTTGTTGTTGTCAAGTACAGCTTTTACATCATTTGTTTTTCTGTCATAAACCATCGCATTGACTTGCGAGTTAATTGGCTGAAAACGAATGTCATCAAGATAGTGGATGGATGATGTGCTTTCACCGTTAAAGCTTATGTTAAGCTTGTCATCTGGCTGAATATTACTTAAATCAACAGTTAACTTGACATAGTGCCAGCCTTCAATTTCCGGATAGGCATTGCTAATAGAATTATAGGTGTAATTTAAAACATTATCTGTTGATTGATCTGAATGTATAACCTGCACATTTACCTGCAGGTTTTCATCGGAATTTTCATTCACCCAGAATATCAAATTATATGAATTCGGTTTGAATTTTTCGCAACTTGCTGTGTATGTTAGGGTAGTATTTTGCAAGCAGTAGTAAAACTCGCCAGTATGTGCATTTAGATTTTGTATTGATGTGAAATTTCCTTTAGCAGTGGAATTATCATTTATCCTCAACCCAGAATTGTTTGCAGTAAAAAGTTGTCTATCATAAATGGTTAAGCTTCCTTTTTCTTCATAATTCTCGAAACTTGAATGAAAATAAGCGAGATATGCACTGTTGCTACCGGATGACAAGGGTAGCAGGCCGTTATGGTCATATTTTATGGAAGAATAATTTCCGTTTATATCTATTGACTCCAGTAAATTTGAATGCTCATCATATGCAATATTTTCAGACATACTGACCCAACCGTTTTGTTCGTTGTCTTCAAGATTTGTAAGTGTCCAGTCAAATCGTTTGTCTAGACCTTCTTCAAAGAAATCAGCGTAAGCTCCATTATTTTTAGTTGTTCCCTTCCAAGTGTACTCCTTTAAAATCTTATACGAGTTATTTGTAACACTATAATCGAAACAATTGATAGATTCATTAAGAGAAGGATATTCCCAAGAATCGGAAATCATCTGTATTGACATAGAAAAGTAATCTCCACTTTCCTTGACCTCAGATTGAGAAGCTAGAGAATATATGTTTTTATTGTTATGTGTCTTATATTTTCCACTTAAAAGGTTATATGGGTTTTGTCCACCTGATTCTGTGATTAAATATGTAGGTGTAGAAATGATTTTACGACCGCCTGCTGATATTCCTAAAGGATTGCCTGATTCTAAATCAAATTTATCTATTTCTGTGCTACTGATGTCACCATTGTTGTTTTTTGTCGTTTGTATTAATACTGATGGAATACGACTTATAACTGCTTGTTGATCCAATAAAAGCGTTGTATCAACACCATCAGTTGTGTATGTTCTCAATTTTCTTGTAGTAAAAGATTCTTGCACTATTCCTGCTGATGATAAAGGAGAGTTAAAGCTATAATCAGATTCTTCATTTGCATACTTATAGAATTCCTGTGCAATTAACTGTAAATCTTCATTTACATATTTGTAATGTTCAGTTGCTTCAATTCGACCTATTTTTGAAAAAGATTGCTTTATCTTAAAGCTCCGACTGTCTGCTGATGCACTTACTGCAAGAATATTAGGGATTTGATCTGGACTGGCATTATCCCATTGAATTTCTGGGGTGCAATAGTAAAAAATCGATTTAGTTGTTTTCTGCCCACCAGTTTCATTAATCATTTCTGCCTGCTTAAAATGTAACACGGGATTTGGTCTCGCATAAAATAATGAGATGAAATCCGAAGTGTTAAAACGAAATCTTGGTTTGTGTGGAATTACGGGGTTTTTAAAATCATACAATATGCTTATTAGTTTGTTTTCACCGTGCTCATTGTTTGATTTAATGCGCTCAACAGTGTTATAATTAATTGGGAGAAGTCTATATTCTCTTGTGGAAATATTATCATTAATTGATAGATTTATATAATCAATGATTTCCGAAGATCCCAATGCGTTCCTTACAGAACATAAGTTCCCCCAGCCATTTTGTATCCACCCATGTTCAAAAGATAACTGGGGTGCTTGATTAGAGTCTAAATTATCTTTATATCCAAACTCGGTTTTAGGACTAATATCCTCATTATTACGCTTTGTTTGGATATCTGTTAAAGTGAGCTTGCCGGTGTTGTTATCTATTGTATTATTTTCATAACCAGCCCTAATGCTATAATCATAATTAAATACAATTTTTTTTGAAGCACAAGTTAATAAATCAGTAATGTTATCTGAAGCATCAAGAATGTTTCCTTGGTAACTTGGAATGAAGCTTTTTTCATAAGAAGGGACATAATAATTTACAGTTCCAATTGTGATTAATTCAGAAATATCTACCGTGCCAGTGTTTTGAGATTGCTCTGTACTTTGTTGCCATAAAATATTACTATTTGGATATTTTTCACTTGCAAATCGCTTATTAACTAAAACTATTTCATCTAGCTTTTGCATGCTAACTTGTTCTGCACTGATTTCTTCTGATACTGTTTTTGAATGCTCAGCATTTAAATCACCAGTGTAAATTTCGTCGTTATTTTGATTATAAATAGTGTCCGCAATTTTTATTGTTTTATCCTGATAGGCCGTATAACTGTTGTTTTCATTTAATGTTTGTCCTAGCGCGTCATTTCTGGCTGATTTTATAAAATATGCAATATGCGTTGAAGTTTCTATGCTGTTTAAATAGTAAATCTGCTTTCTCCCCAAATATTGTCTATTTATTTCATTGATTAACAACTCGTCAGTGAACTCTGTTTGCCATATATAACCATCAGACCATTTACCATAGTTAAATTTTACCCAGTACCCAGAATCTTCTTCTCCTAATGTACCGTATTGATTTGACGAATTCGGGTTATCAATATAATCTGGACCTGTGACGGCAGTCAATAACCAAGAATAAGCAAACTTTTTAAAACTGTATTTGGTTAATGAACTAATAAAGTTTTCACTTTGATTTAACAATTTGTCTTTTAGAAACCACTCAAACTGATATACGGGAAGAGAAAAGTGGTAAGACAAACCATTTTTATCTGTAATGGTATAAGCTCCAATTCCTGATGGATCAACATTTGTATCATTTGATCTTTCATCAAATAAACTGTTACACTCAACAAAACCTCTGCTAGAATTATCTGTATTACTGTAATCTGTCAACTCTGAATTAATAAAATATTCAATGTTATATGCTGTTGCTTTTTTCTTGTTGAATGTAATATTTAAGTTGTTTTCTTGATCATTACTTTTATTATATAAACCCTGTATATCTATAGGCAGATTATTTGGATTAGCTCCTGTGTCTTGAAAGCTATGTATTTCTGTATTATACGTTGCAATTTCTTCACTCCTATACCCTGCATGTTCATTCAGCATAAAGAATTCAGGTTTATCTTCAAAGTCATTAACCGCATAAAAAGGAACTTCTTCACCAGACTCCGTTTCAAAATCTAAGCAATAATTTACACGAAAATCAGGATTCCCATTAATATCTTCATATTGACAGCCTTGCCCAAACAAGTCACCATTTTCAAATAATTTTAAACCAAAAGTACCTTTTAAGTTAGCTGTATTTACATGAAATTCGTCATAATTTGGAAATAACAGATTTAAAGCTCCATGTATTTCATAATCTTTAAAACTTGGATTTTGAATTGAATAGTCACCAGTTGGTAAATAGTTGCAGTAATAAGTATCCATGAAGTAGTATGGGAAAACCTTAAAACGCTTATCGTTAAGTGAAATGGTATTGCCACTTGGCGTTGTAATCGTTATATCATTAAGCACTCCTTGTGGAATAATATCTCTGAAATACAGAGGACCTGTCCCAAAGCTTACCGGTTGATTTAGGTCATCACTAAATGTTTTTTCTTGAAACCCAAATAAAGCTCTATTAAATCCAAAAACATGTTGTAATGCTGGAGATATCCATGACTCGTGGTTGTATCCAAAGTTCAATGTATGGCTATCGTTTGTCGTTAGGGCATCTTCATCATCAACACAAGTTAGAAATCTAGCATCTTTTACGTCATCAGGAACACCATTGAGTGTACGTGTAATTGAACCAGGACTTAAGTACCAACCAGCTCCAACCCATGATGCCTCTTGATCATATGCTAAATTGGACATGTAATTAAGATTTATTGTATAACCACCTCCAGGACCAGGTACATGAAGAATATTTAAATTTTTATGATATCTTCCTGTTGACATGTCAACACCATTTTGGGTAAAGATAATATGATCGATGTTATTCGGCCCAGTATTTTGTGTATGACCCAATAAGCTTGTGAATAAGCTAAGAATAAGAACTGTTACTTTAATAAGCTTCATAATACATGAAATTGTTTTAATAAGCAAAAGAAAAAAATAATCTTATAAAAGAAAAAATAATTGTATAAACGTAGTTAATTTATAAATTAACGTTGCGGCAAAGCTTGGATTTTTCAAGGTGTGAGATGCTGTTTCTCCTTATAAGTGTCTGTCTTTCAGTTGTCGGCGATGTCTTTGGATTATAATTGGATTTGTTTCTCCAATTAATGGGTCGGAATGGCTATAAACTGTGTCATAAAACTCATTAAAAAAAATAAGTAGTGTATATAAATAATAAAAACCAAATCTCATTTCCTGTAATTCCAATGATTTTAAGGCTTTTTAATTTTGGGTATGCATCTTTAATATGCCAGATAAATAGAATTTTGTTGCGTTAATCATTAAAATGCTAGCGTTAATACAAAAGATATGGTTTTAATTATATTATTGAGTTTATTGGCTGCAAAATTAAATCATTATTGTTATGAAAATTTCACTAAAGGTAGTTTTATCATTGGTTTTTGTTTTAGGATTGAATTTTGTACTCATTGCTCAAGAAAGTGATCCTTTTAATTATTATGTAAGGTATCAGCCTGTGAATGTACAAAACACAACTGACACAGTATATCAGATAGATTTTTGCTTGTTAAAAGAGAGCCTCTCAAATGTCAATCTCATTAGTGAAGTCGATGTTTCCGTAGGATCATATAAAGGGGCTCATGACATTTTTTCTTATGTTTTTATATTGGATTCAGAGGCGACCTTGCCTAATGGAATGAGCATAAGTTCAAACGAAAGTGAGATTGTCCTTACGATTGGGGAGTTTTTACCACAAGCATTTTATTTCTCAGTAACGTTAAAAACGCTTGATGGTACAATAATAGGTCCTGTATTTAAAAAATAATTCTGATATGTTCTTGAAAACAGTAAAATTTAGCCTGATTTTTTTGCTTATACTACCTAAGTTGGCGTATCCTTATACAGTTAAAGATACAATTGTAAATGTTACACAAGATGCTATAATTAGATCATCCTCTCCTTATACTAATTATGGGGATTCTGATTATATTTTAGCTACTTGTACTCCACTATTAAGAATTAGTTCTATTCAACGTAGTCTGGTAAATATTGACTTGTCAAATATTCCATCAAATGCTATAATATTAAGTGCAAGCCTAAATTTGAAAGGAGCGACACATTCTGGTATTGGTTTAAGTCTGCTTACGATGAGAGTAACTGAGACATGGGATGAAAACACAGTAACATGGAATAATCAACCCTCTACTACAGTTAGTGGTTATATAACTAATCCTTCACCAGATGACCCAAATGCTGATTGCGAGATTGATATAACAGCATTTGCCAAAGGATGGCATACGGGGCAGTATACGAATTATGGGCTAATGCTGAGACTTTATTTTGAATACCCAACAAAACAATTGCAATACTATTCATCTGATTATTCAAATGCAACAAAACATCCTACAATAACAATAAAATATGTTATTCCTGAAACGATAAATATAATGCCAATAGAAGATATTGTTGTTGCTTCTTTATACCCAGATTCGGTTTTTTTATCTACTAAACAATATATTGATTTAATTGCATGGACTGAGGGTGGGCAGGTTAATATTCGGAGATCGTTAATGAAATTTAATTTGGACACCTTACCAGAAGATGTCTCCCTGCTTTCTTCAAAATTACATACTTTTTGGAATGGGTTTTCTTGGGCAATTCATTCAGGAGATAATAAAAGTCATATATATCCGATAAATACCTCATGGAGTCAAGATACAATAAAATGGAATAACCAGCCAACTTATATAACAACACCAAATGCCATCATCCCTGCAACTACGAGTAGCACCCAAACGAATTTTGAATTTGATATTTTTGAGATTATTAATTCATGGTATCTAGGTGATAATGAGAATAACGGAATAATAATGAAACTAGATACAGAATCAATTTACAGAAAAATCTGTTTTGCTTCTAAAGAACATACCGATGTTTCAAAACGACCTTTTCTAACATTAGGTTATATCCCTAAATTACTGGTTGATTATAATTATTCATTGCCTCAGTATGATGAAGCTACTGACATTGAAGTTGAACCTATTGGAGGAATAAGTCCCTATAGTTATTACTGGTCTCATTTAGACTCCGTTGTAACAGATTCAACAATAGAAATTTTTTCAGGAACATATAAGTTAACTGTAGTCGATTTTTTTGATAGTACGTTCGTGAAAGATGTTAATGTTTTTCAACATGTTAATTGGAATATACTTGACAGCATACAATTTTCAAATGGAGAATTAACTACCCTTATTTCATCAAATAATTGGGGAGCTAGAGCTTTGGCAAAGCATAGTATTGAAATTAATGACGACGGACTTATAAAACATGTTTTAGATACCTCTGCTATTCAATCTTCAGGAAAATATATTGTTGGATTTCAAAAGACGAAACAATTGCCAAATTATTTTTCAATTAATTATGGATTTCTCGTTAGTAAAGATAATGTACAAGTAATTGAAAACGGAAATTTATTTAGTTCAGTTAGTTACAATCAAAACGATGTTATCTACATTGAAAGGAAAGACGGTCATATTAATTATTACCAGAATGATTCTCTTATTTATACAAGTTTTAGTGATTTTCAAAATAAACTTCACATTGTTTTGGCATCAAATTCACCATCATGTAGCATAAGCGATATATATACTACCGGACGTTACGATATTGCACAGAGTATAAGATTTATTGCTAATGATTACCTTAATGGGGAATTCAAGATAGATTTTTATTCACCTGAAAACATGTCTTTCTTGTGGGATGATAATTCTACAGATAGTTACTGTTTTATTGATAAGGGAATAAGAAATCTAGTGTTATCAGATTCACTTTCACGTGTTATTAATTATAGCTTAAGATGGGGAAATGTTCTTTTTTTATCTGATGCAATACATTTTATGAATGATAGTACATTTGGTTTGTATGAATCGAATTTTATTCTTTCTGAGAATGAGGTTGATACAGAGCTGTCTTTACTAGCTTACCCTGTATTGTCAGTTGACAAACCTGATGTTGAACAGTATAAATACTTGGGTTTATGTCCGAATGGTTCTGAGACATTTGCAGCAGGTTTTAAATTTGGGAATGATTCTATTTTCACTATAGCAAATTTAGTTGAGACTTATATTGGCAGTTATAATAGTATATCATTTATCCAAATGCAATGTGTTGAGGATAGTGTCAAGCTATATATGGATAATACATTATTGGGAACTTATGCTTTAACTCCGGAACAGGAATACCATTATGGTGTGTTTTCAACCGATCATGTTCGATTTACAGATTTGTTTACAACTAATTGCTCAAGCAAGATTGAGGTAGATTACAATCTAACACCAACCAGTGATGACAATTATCAACTTGATGTTTTAACATTTGGAGGAGTTTATCCTTTTAATTATTTATGGGAAAATAGCAGTACAGCTATTTCTAGAAGCTCAATATCCCAAGGGTACTATTCACTTACTGTTTCTGATATAATAGGAAATATTGCCAATAGCGATTACTTCATTTGTGACACAGTGCAATTTTATAATATTGAGAATGCAAATGTATCTGAAAATGGAGTTGTTTCTGTTCCAAGTTCAGATGATTGGTCGTGTAAAGCACTAAGTTTTAATAAGCTTACCAGAGGGGAAAATGGACTAGTGGAATGGAAAATTCAAAACGATTTTTATAACCAATCTGAAAACACTGAAGTTTTTGTTGGTTTATGTGATGGTGACTTTAATACTTATGCTGACCTTTCTCATGCTTTTTATTATGATTCTGGACAGTTGAGTATTTATGAGCATGGTGACTTTAAAACACAAGTAGGAAGTGCCTCATTATCTGATGTATATGCAATTAAAATAAAGGGTAATAATGTTCACTATCTAAAAAACGATTCTTTGTGTTATTCAAGCACTTTGGGAGATCAAAACAATCATCGATTAGGGGTTAACATAAAAACCGAAATCCATTTCATTGAAGATCTTTATGTTAGTTTTTCTGACGATGGTCTTGAACCTGTTTACTTAAGACCTATCTCATTCAACAATAACCGTTTGTCAATACGTGCCTATAATGAAAATGACACTACACTAAGTCAAATTATGTGGAGTAATGGAATGAATGGCATTGATAATGATTTAATGCTTAGCAAGCTTTATTCTTATCAAATAAAGGATAGTTTAAATCGAAAAACAGATGATAAAACTATTGTATCTGAATTGAATTGGGATGTCTTAGACTATCTGAATCAAAATGATTCTGCTATAATTGCAACTGTAGGAAATTGGAATGCATTTGCATATTCGGAAAAATCAGTAATGAATGAAGTAACTGGATTTGTAGCATATCCAATTTCAGATTTAGATTATTTAGCAAATAATTCAGGATCAAGAATATTTGGCTTTTCTGATGAACAAAACACTTCATACAACTCCATTGAACATGGATTTTTACTTTACAATCAGAAATACAGCATCTATGAGTCTGGAGTTCAAAAAACTGCAGAACAAACTATTGTTCCTGGTGATCTCTTGTCTATTCAAAAAGTTGAAGATAGCATTTTTTATACCTTGAATGGGACTATTGTGTATTCAACACTTGCTATTGAAAACGCTCAATATCCGGTTGTTCGCCTTGAGGATGCGTCAAGCAGTTTTGGGAATCTATTGTCTGACCTGAGAACTCCATTGAAAATAGTTGCATCAAAATTTGCGGAAGATTCTATTTCCCTTGATGTTTCAGGAGGAGTTAAGCCGTATCAATTCACTTTAGATAATGAAACTGTAAATACAAGTCTTTTTGCAGACTTTGATAATTCAAATCATCTATTTCAAGTTGTCGATTATTTTGGCGACACTGCATCTTATAACTTTACTTCTTTAAGTATTCCTTACTGGCATTTAACGCAGGATATGATAATGGGTGATGGTTATTTCGTTCGAAATGATAGCACAGTGGCTAAAGGTCAATCATATTCATACAATTTACTTAAATTTGAAAATGATGGTGCTATAATTAAGCCGACAAATGACATTAGTGCTAATACGAGATCTTTTGGGCTAACAAATTCAAATGATTCAGACTCTATTCCTGATTTTAAAGTTAGCTATGAAAATGGTTTAGTACGCTATTATGAGAATAATTCGCTGACAAAAACAATTTCGTTTCAAAATATTGGGACCGATTCTTATTTGACAATGAAGAAAGTGGAGGATGATTTAATTGTAAGTCTGAATGATTCTGTTTTACTGTCAAGATCAAATGTAATTACTTCTGACTTAATTTCGATTATAGAAGTTAATGAGCTTGGTGATACAGCATATTTTCCGTATTGTACTTTTTCTCCTTTACCGCTTACATGCACTGTTGATGCAACTACACCAGGTGAAACTGGAAATGTTTCAATCAGCAATATAATTAATGGAGTTCCTCCTTATCACATCGAATGGCAAAATGGTGACACTGTCGATTATTTAAATAATGTTTCACCAGGTGTTTATCCGTTTACTATTACAGATGCCAGTGGTTATGAATTAGATACCATTGCAACATTTGTGAATTATTGTGCTTTCATCCTTTTTGGAGATTGCTCTTATAAAGGCAATGGGGTTATAAAAGACCAAAGTTTTTCGGTTAACGATTATGCAATTTCTTCCTCCTATATTCCGGCCAATAATTCTGCTGTTTTTGAGATTGAAGAAATGGACGGTGAATATACACTTCACAGTAAAATTTTTGGTTTCTCAGAAAAACAAACTGATCCACAAATACAGGATTATTGTTTTGGAGTACATGTTGATAGAGGTAATTTGTATTTCATTGCTAATGGACAAAAAATCCCAGCAACACAGAAATTTGAAAAAGGTGATATTATAAAGCTTTATGCGCTTGACAATCGTTTTGTCATAAGATTAAATGATGAAGCTATTTTTGAGCAAAACCGAAACCCGGAAAAAGATGTTTTCTTTGTCACCCATTTATATGAGTCTTTTGGTCTTTTATCACCGGTGCTTTCAAGTACGGTGAATAATAATCAAGCGATTAAGCATGCAAGTCCTCGATTTACAGGAAAGAGCTTAGTCATTGAACCTACTTGCGCTAACATTATTGATAGTGGTAATAAGTTTGCTACAATAAATGCATCGAATGAGATTACATGGCAGAAGAATAATGGGGAGGTCTTAAGGACATTATTAAATTATAATGTTGATTTATTACCTAAAGATGTGGAAATTGCTTCTGCAAGGCTTTTATTATCACCAACCGGTTCATCTTTTGGCGTAAACAACAGTGTCATTGTTGCTTGTTCGGATGATTGGCATACTGATAGTGTGAATTGGGATAATGTGCCTAAAACTAATAAAGATTATTTAATAGATATAGCGCAAACCGATTCTGTCAATGAGGCATATGCTATTGATGTCAGTAAACTTGTAAAAGCATGGTATTCCAATGAAATACAGAATCATGGTGCTTTGTGTCGTTTAGCGGATGAATACATTGATGGAGGTATGTCATTTTCCGGAGGCGATTCTGTTGTTTATAATTCTCAGCCACGGTTGGAGATCTTTTATTATGAACCATTGAAATTGGAAACACAATCAATCAAGCTGAAAGATACCTATGCTTTTTCGGCAAAGCCAACTAATATTCATGGGGATAATAAGGAGCTGGTTCTAAATGGCGGAGATATAGCACGAGTTTACATTCACTTGCCAATTGAAGATATCCCATTTAATGCAAATATTGATTCTGCGAGTTTAGTGCTTCATGTTGGAAATTATACAACTCCAAATGCATCTTCTGCTTATTTAGTAAAAGACAACTGGAGTGAAGATAGTTTAACGTGGAATAATCAACCCGATTATTATGCTAAATATAGTAATATTGCTTTAGGAACTATTTCTACAAATGACAGCATTGTTATTGATATTGCAAAACTCATTCCTTTATGGAAAAGTGGCATAGTTGAAAATAATGGCATAATGATCAAACTTGATGACGAAGCAAATGGAGAAAATGTTGTATTTATGAGTTCTGAAAGTAATGACAGCACAAAACACCCCAAAATGCATTTGCAGTACTCAATTGAGCCTTTGGATCTTTATGTCAAAGATTTAACCGGTGAAAATGACAGTTTAGCCAGTGTTAGGCTTATTGCAACTGGTGGTGTTCCTCCTTATGAGATGACTGTTAATTCATTGAAAAATGGCGCTGATGCTAGTTTTTACAATGAAGAGTTCTCAAATAAAAACATTCGCATTGCAGATGCTTGGGGAAATGTGTTAAATAGAAACATTAACTTGCAACAACATCAGGATCTTGACTTATCCTCTTCTACTCCAAATTCAGGATGGAACTGGTATCAATCAAGCGTTTTTAACAAAGACGAGGTTAATGGTACACTTGTTACAAGTAAGGTTGGAGAGTCACGAATTTATTTTGATTCTTTTGGAAGAACACATCAAGCACAATCACGATCTTTTGAAGATGACAATATTTTGTGTCAACAAGTTATATATGACAAAAGAGGTAGAAATTCAATACAAAGTCTCCCTGCTCCTGTAAATGATAATAGTTTCGATTACAGAAATAATTTTATGACTAGTAATGGAGCTGCCTTTGATGAAGAAACACCAAATCTTAGTCCGGAACAGAGAAAAGTAGACAATAATTCGTTACTCGGGGCTTATTACAGCAATAATAATAGTGATGAATTATATGTTCCTGCAACGGATTACCCATATTATCAGGTGAAATATAATGAAATATTAGGGTCTATACCTGATAAAACAAGTATGGCTGGTGATAATCTTTACATGGGAAGTGGAAATGAAAACAAGTCATATCCTATGTTTATACGTTCTAATGAATTGTTTCACATTACAGGGGCTCAGGGTTTCCTTATTAATGAAAATTATCATGTCTTTGAGGAAGAGCTTGATGTGGAAAATCCTGTGAATTTCCTTTATGAAAAAGGAATGATGAAGGTGCTTTCAGAAGATGCTGATGGGAAACAGTTTGTTTCCTATGCAATAGGAGGGAAGAAAGTTGCTAGTGCAAAGGTTGCGCAAGGTGAAAAAGCCGGGAATTATCAACGCACTGTTTTTTCGAGAATGGCACCATTTCAATCCTATATTGACATACATATTTCTGAAGGTGTTGTTGATGATGGAATTAGCATTCAAGCAAACTTTGAAACAGATATGAAGATTTATTCTGTTTCAAGTGGCGAGCTTGTTTGGGCGACGGAAAATACAAATGAGTATTTCTATAGCATTAATGATAATCAAATAGAGGACGTAGTGATAAATGGAGAAGATTGTGAGTTAAGCATTCAACAATCAGATAGTCCAGTTGATTTATTAATTGAGGCCCCATCAGGTTGTGATTTATATCGTGCCATTCAAATTAGTGGACTACCTGAAGGTGTATATCGCATATATCGCTCTAATCCCTATTACTTGTCTCAAATAATTAATATCGAATATATGATTGATTATTATAATTATAATTTATCATATTACGACAAAACCGGAAAACTAAGTAAGACAATTTATCCGGAAGGTGTGCAAACATTACCGGAAGAGAACGGATTTACTACCACTATTCATTCTTCCTCTGCAATAATACAGTCTATTGAACCCGATGCAGACCCAGAAGATGATGAAAGTATTCCTTTCGTACCTCATTTTACTTCTGCAAATCAAGACGAGAATGGCGCTTATCAAAACATAATCAGCATTCCTGTTGAACATGATGAAAATAGCCTTGATTATGGAAAGATTTCCGTGAGAATGTACAAAACGGATCAGATTATTGTTGTGGATGATTTGGCTCAGCATTTTGCGTGTGTTGCTGAAACCAATGATGGTCTTATCTTGAGAAATATAGCCATGGCTGGGAATGTTAATTCCAGTAAATCAGTAGAGAATATTTCACCATATGTTTTTGGTAGTTTATTTTTAATCAATGATACTTGCCTGAAACCTGTAGTTGATATTGATGGGTATGTTTATAGTTTGGATTCATCAACAAACTATGGTGCATGGCATAGCAACAATGCGCTTATTTCTGGCTTACAAGAAGTTGATTTTAATACTCCGGTTGTGTACGCAGACCAATATTCAAATATAAGTGATTTAGAAATTATTGATCTAAATACCATTAACTATAATCAGAATTTTGCTTTAAATACTAGTAACGCAATGACTGTTTTAAGAAATGGAGTAAGTTCAGATAAATACACTGAAGTCATTACACTTAGACCTGGTGAGGAGATTATACTTGATTGGGATGATGACTTTGTGGATCATGAACTCCCACCATTGCCGACTGTGAGTAATAATGTTAAACTCGATTTTGTTGTTTATGGAGTTGTTGAATCTTCAGGAGGCGGAACAAGTCGTTTTGTGATTGATGATGAGTTTACTTATACTATGTATGTGCGAGGAGACAATACTTTAGTAACCGATGGTTTTTATTTTGATTTTAATGCACCTGATGTTGTGCACAGAGGTGAATTAGAAATTCCAGCAGATGTTTATGAAAACATAGTTGAAATTCAATTAGAGCTTAAAGAAATTCATTGTAATCAATCAAATGTTCCACCAAGTGGGCTTGCAACAGATGCGGTTTATTGCACTGATTATTACATTGGAAACTACTCTACCGGTGACTTGAGTTTGCCGTATAATGATTTTGTCGGTAGTCAAGATTATGACTATTACCAATTTGGAGGCTTAGACGATTATGAAATTGATGTTCGTTTAGAATATAATCAATTGCAAAATGCACCTGAGCATACAATGTTTGATACTTACTCATACAACAACTGGGGGCAGCTATTGTCTAACACAACCGTTGATGTTGGAGAAACAAATTACTTGTATCGTAAAGACGGCAAAACTCGCTTTATTCAAAATGCAAAACAAGCGGATGATAATACGTTCTCATACATCAATTACGATGATTTAGGACGCATTATGGAAACAGGAGAGTATAACGAAGATGCTACCAATAACTTCGCTAACCTAAACAGTATTCTTGAAAATGTTATCCTTAATAATGATTTCTCAACTGATCCATTAAATAATGCAAATTGTGAAGATCAAATTTATTTCAGGTATGATACCAGAGACCAAACGAGTACATTTGAAAGCGAAACAGGGCTTTCTGCAAGTAATTATCCGGTGAGCTTTACAGGAGGTCGCTTGTCTAAAACATGGACAGATAAATTAAGCAAATGGTTCTCATATGATGACTTTGGACGTTTGTCTTGGATGGTGGTGCATTACAACGGAATGGGTCAAAGTACCATAGAGGGAACAAAAACCTACCATATGGATTATGACTTGTTGGGTAATCTGAAATGCATGACATATCAGAAAAACAATGAAAATGAGCGATTCGATTACATGTATTCATACAATGCGAATATGCAATTGGTTTCTGTTACCATAAAGACCAATTATGTGTCAGGAACCCCAAATCTTGTTCAGGAAGTTGCAAGTTATCAGTATTATCCTGATGGTAAGCTTAAACGTACTGTTATTGAAGAAGATTTACAAGGCATAGATTATGTTTACACCATTAATGGTTGGTTGAAATCCATCAACAATCCAAATTTGGGAATGGAATATGCCGGAAAATTGACTGACCCCGGGCAAGATGATATTATTGACAATGGTATTTCTCAAGATGTCTTTGGAATGACGCTTGATTATTTTGATGGCGATTATAAACGTGAAGCTAATACTGCCGGAATTGGTGCAAGCTATATTAACTCTGGCGAAGGGCAGAATAATTACTCCGGACTTATTCGCTCACAACGTTGGAATACAGCAGGAGGGCCACAAAACAACCAATTGGCAAATGAACGTACACATTGGATGTTCCAGTATAGTTACGATGAATTCAATCGCTTTATTGAGGCGGAGTTTGGGCAGTACACAACCAACATGCAAACCAATGGAACAAACGGACAAAGTCCACACAATTTGGTTGACGATGTGCTCAGACAAATCTCCGATATTCAAGCTACCCCATCTGTAAATAATGGGAATGTATATTCTGGATTATTAACACAAATTGCCGATGCAGGAAAAGACCTGAATTATTTTAACAATCATACTTCACAAAGCGGAAATACGACCACTAATTTTGAAAACTCAGAAAATTTTACTTACTTTAATGCCAATGCAGCAATTGTTCAAAGCATGGTAGAAACAGGACATGACATATCCTTGCCACAAAGTCAGGCAAGTCTTACGTATGGTTATACAAGTGATGTTGAGGAAAAATATCATGTGTACGATATAGCATATTCTGCCAATGGAAACATTACCCAGCTCAAACGAAATGGGAATTTGAGCGGTAGTGATGTCTTTATGGACGATTTAAGCTATTATTATCTTTCCAACAGCAACCAATTGGATTATGTTAGCGATGCTGTTCCAACTGTCCGTTATGATTATGACATAGACAACCAGAGCAGTGGTAATTTTGTTTATGATTCGATTGGTAGCATGATCGAAGATGCTGTGGACGGATTGTATCATGTAAAAGACTCTAGAGGGAAAACAATGGAGTTAAGAGATGCACAATCGAATACTTTGCTCACAGAATACACTTACGATGAAAGCGGACGTTGCATTTGCATTTACGATGTTGATGCGAAACAAGCTACTTGGTTTGTACGAGGGCCCGGAGGAGAAATAATATCTGTATTTTCTGAACTTGAAGGGCAAATCTCAAAACATGAAGAACAGTATTTGTATGGACTAGGGCGTATAGGGAAAGCATCCACAGATGAAAATCATACTGACATTGCATTACTGCAATACGAGTATCAAGATAACCTTGGCAATGTGCGAGCTGTTTTCCATAACAATGCAGGCGAGCCCGAATTACTTGCAATAAACGATTATTATCCCTTTGGTATGAAAATGCCTGATCGCTGTGTGAGTACCGGAAATTACGGACATGCTTATCAGGGTGTTTTTGCGCAGGAAGATGCACAATACAGCCAATATAACCGTTTTCAGTTGCGTACTTACGACAACCGCCTCGGGCGTTTCCTTTCTCCCGACCCTTACGGGCAGTTTTACTCAGCCTATACCGGCATGGGCAACAACCCCGTAAATTTGGTTGATCCGAGTGGTGGGTATATTGTTCATTTCACTTATACAAGTGAAGGTATAGAGATTAATGATTGGTATGAAATACTTAATTGGAGGCAAGAATGGGAAAGTCCTTTTGTTTTTGGACCCACCGGCGGTGGCGGAAATAGCGGTTCCACAGGTCCCGGATCTGGCAGCGGAGATGGATCAGGAGTTAGCAACCCTGACGGTAGTTTATCTGGACCTTCAACAGATGAAGGTGGTGAAGACTATGAACCTGAAGTTGTTATGCCAGGTGAGCCGGATGCGTATGAAACAGCTTTAATAAATGCATTAATTAAAGATCCAACCAATCAGGAGCTAATGAAGGAGTACGTTGCGGCTGCTGGGGATGATAATGGAAATAGCGGGGGTGTTGATGGTTTAGACAATATTTTGTTTGTCGTTGATATAGGTAAACAAGGTGGAGATAAAGCTGTTCAATACTTTCAAATGAGTAATGAAGACATATTAAGAATTGCTGTCAATAACGATATACCTACAGAAAGGATAAAAAACATAATGAGGTCAACAGGGAAAGTTGGTACTTGCTTGAAAGTTGTTGGTGTTATTGGAAATGTTGCGAGTGCTGGACATACTGTTTATAAAATATCGCAAGATGGCATGTCTGTTCAGTATGGTGCTGACTTAGTTTTTAATATTATTGCTTTTGTGCCTCCATATGGTTGGGTAGTTTCAGGAATTTACTTTGGTGGAAAAGCTCTTGTAGAAAGTGATGGGTATAAAGCTAACCAGCAAGAATATCGTAAGAAATATCCAATAACAGGAGCACCTCCTTATATGATAGGACATTGTTTTGTGGAAGGAACTCAGGTTTTAATGAAGGACTTTTCGCTTTGTGACATCGAAAATATTGGAGTAGGTGACACTATTAAAACATTTAATTTCCGAATCTCGCAATTAGAAAATAATCGAGTGCTTAAAATTTCATCTCCAATACATAATAATTTAGTAACCATTAGATTTGCTAATGATATTAAGAATATTAATACTGAAGACCACCCATATTATGTGAAAGGGAAAGGCTGGTGCTCATTTAAGCCGGAGCTAACTTTTCAAAGGTACGGTTTGGAAGCGTTGCAGCTAAAAGGTGGTGATATTTGTTATTACTATAAAGGCAGTGAACTATTGGAAATAAAGCTTGTTGAAATCATTTCTTTAGACATTGAAGTAAAAACATATAACCTTACTGAGATAGAGAATAGTAATAATTATTTTGCAAATGGATTTTTAGTTCATAATGAGTATGGGAATTTGAAAAACACCACGAAAGTGCCCTTGAATAAGAATGGGCAAAGAATAATGTTTAAACCATTGAAGTTAAAAGATTGACCACATTTATGAATATTTTAAAGTTATATGATTATTTATATTATAGAGTTTACAAATTGTATTTGATCAAATGGAATGAAAGCATGCCTTGGTTATATGCTTTAGGTTTAGTTTCAATTATCCAAGTTTTTAACTTAGCCACGTTGCATTTTGCCTATGCGTTATTATCAGGTTCATATAAAATATTTGCGAGATTTGGACTGATGCTAACTATTGGAATAATAGTATTTAATTATATAAGGTATCACTCACGTAGATATAATTATAGCAGTTTATCAGAGAAATGGGCTAAAGAAAATTACGAAAAAGAAAAGTCCAGAGGCAAGATTTTAATTGTTTTCATTGGGCTTTCATTTTTGGTCTGTCTTGGAATGGCAATATTGCTTGGAGAGCTTAATCAGGGTAGATTGTAATGTAATGCTGTAAATTCTCTGAACCCTAAAAACTCAAAAAAGTAAAATATTTGTTCTCTAATTTTCAAAAATAATTGCTTAACTTAGCCTTGTGTTTACTACCACAACAACATATAAAGCTTTTAACCAACGGCTCATCGGCCGTTTCCTTTCTCCCGACCCTTACGGGCAGTTTTACTCAGCCTATACCGGCATGGGCAATAACCCCGTAAATTTGGTTGATCCGAGTGGTGGGTATGTGAAGCACTGGAGAATACGTAGAGGGGAAATGGTTGATGATGACACACCACCCTCGTTTCCAGATATTGGTCAGGTTTTAAAAAGGTATGATATTTTTGTTTTCATTGATTTTGGTCCAGGACCCACCGGTGGTGGCGGTGGTGGCGGAAATGGCGGTTCCACAGGTCCCGGATGTGGCAGTGGAGGTGGTTCTGGCTCACCAAACTCTGACAGCCATTTATCCGGACCTCCGCCAGATCCGGATGAAGAAGAGGAGACTGAAACAGTTCCTCGAGGAGAGCCGGATGAGTATAAAACATTTACAGTGTCACCAGCGATTCCTGGTGCACCAGCGATCCCTGCTGCAATTAAAAAAGTTTTGGAGATTTATGCAGCAACCTCATTTGCATTAGTTGGTTCAGTAGCAGCCGTTGTGGTTCTTACTAGTAGTGACACTCGTCCTCCAGAACCACTACCTGAGCCAGATGTCGTTGACGAATTATTAATGATTTTCCTAGTTAAATTTATCAGCAATTTAATGACAGGCAATGAACATTATAAAGGACCATGGAAGACAGAAAGGCCTTTAGATTATATAAAGTCAGTTCGGGGGCATGATAATACAATTATATTTCCTAATGGAAGTGGTAGGCCTATAATAGAATTTATCTTACAAGTTGCTGGTGGTTTTGTATTAATCAAGACATTTTATGATGCAACAGAAGTAGAACCTGTGGATACTACGCAGAACAATAACGTTGAACCAGATGTGTTTTATTATGAAAAAAATTAAAATTATTTATATATGAAAATAGTTTCATTAATTAAAAACATAAGCCTTTTTATGATAGTTGTATTAACAGTAATGGGTATTTTAAATTTTAAATTTAAAATTTTGTTATTTGTTTTATTAGCATTTTTCTTGACCTTATCAATCGTTTCAAATCTTTTAATTTATTTAAAAAAAAAATGAAGAAAATATTGTATTATTTAGCGTATAATTCGTTCTATTTTGTAAAATTACTATTTGCCATTAGTTTGTTAAGTGTAACCGTAATCTGGGCTGTAAACGACAAGGAAGTGCCAGTTTTTTATTTTTATATTCTTTTTTTTGTAATTGGGTTACTTGCCGGATATTATATATCCCTTATCTCAATAAAGCATTTAAATAAATAGGCATAGAGCTAGGTAATCCTTCAAAAAGGTTGGTAGAGTAATCCACAATTAAAAGTCAGAAAGAAAAATGTTTGTGTAAAACTAAAACCGATTTTCCGCAACCACGCGTCTTCGCCAAATCGCAACCACGCAATTTTCGCACGCTCGCAAGCTCTCACATTCTCACGCTCGTTTTTCTAATAATAATTGCTTAACTTAGCCTTGTGTTTACTACCACAACAACATATAAAGCTTTTAACCAACGGCTCATCGGCCGTTTCCTTTCTCCCGACCCTTATGGGCAGTTTTACTCAGCCTATACCGGCATGGGCAATAACCCCGTAAATTTGGTTGACCCGAGTGGTGGGTATGTGAAGCACTGGAGGATTGCACAAGTCACGTCTCAAAAATCATATCCTCGTTTTGGAGAAGGAGGAGGAACGCTTATTGATGTTGATTATATCGATATATTCATTGATTTTGGTCCAGGACCCACCGGCGGTGGCGGAAATAGCGGTTCCACAGGTCCCGGATGTGGCAGTGGAGGTGGATCTGGCTCACCAAACTCTGACAGCCATTTATCTGGACCTTCAACAGATGAAGGTGGTGAAGACTATGAACCTGAAGTTGTTATGCCTGGTGTGTCGGATGCGTATGGTACAGGTTCTGGGGATGATCCACCTAGAGAGCCACTAGTAAAAATTGATACTAACAAACTCAAAATAAAAATTGAAGATCAACTAATAAGTATTGACAATCGTGATAAATATACACGTCGCGCCTCTATTAACTTTCCAACACAAGTAGCTCAAGAGGCCAAAAGACGATATAAATTAGAAACTGGCAAAGAACTTAATATTAGGACGAAATCGTTGTCCGTAGAAATTCAAGTTCATGCAGCATTTTATATTTTAGAGATTCGAATAGAAAGTACGGAAGTCGCGGATTGTGGTGAAAAAGAGAAAGATGGCAACAGAATAATTTGGGATATAATAACGTGGGATATAATAACGATAATAGATATTAATAAAAAATGAAGCGAATAATTATTTATTTTATTTTAAGCGCAATATGTTTCTCCTGTACATATCAAAATAAAGGAGAACTTGTGTTTAAAGACCGTCGATTAGTAAAAGCGATTGAAAATGCGTTGTCAAAGAAACTATCTTTAGCAACAGATGAAGAGCTTAAACTAATTACAGAAATATCATGCATGAGGTGTCAAAATCTAAGTGGTCTTGGTAAATTAGAATCATTGGAAAGTTTAAGTTTAACAAACTCAAGGAATTTGAATGGACTTGAAGAATTAAATAAACTAAGTAATCTTAAATCATTAAGTATACGAAATTGCAATGTTTCTGAAATTACATTTTTAAAAAGTCTAAATAAATTGGAGTATCTATACCTGACAGACAACAATATTTCGAATTTAGACCCTGTCACTAATTTGGAAAATTTAAAGGTTTTAGTTATTGATAATAATAAAATTGAAAACATAACTGTTCTGCGCACACTTGAAAATCTTGAAAGAATTAATTTGCGTCGTAATAAAATAAAAAACATACCTAATCTGTCTAGTTGTACTGAACTAAATAAGATAGATCTTGGTGGGAATCAGCTAACTGATAACACAAACTTCTTGCACTTGAGAAGTGTTGAAGAACTTATCTTATTTGACAATAATATTACTAGCTTAGAATGGATTCATTATTTAGAGAATTTAAAATATATTAATATATGTGAAAATCCAATAAATTGTGATGTTTTAACTGTCGAGATGAAAAGGATGATTGAAAAAGATATTTTAATCACAGATTGTAAAAAATATTAAACTATTGTTTTGGTCGTATATTGTGTTAAAAACAAATAAGATATTTTAGTACATGATAAAAATGATTTTGTTTAAATATACTAATTCAAATTTGATTAAAAATGTAGTTTTTTTCATTTGCCTTCCTTTGTTTTCATGTGTTACAAACTTAGAGACAGAAGAAGATTACATAAATGAAGCAAAGACCTTACTGTACATTAGGGATACAGATTATTATGATCAAGCTTATAGGGATGAATTGGATTACTTAACAAAGAATTATTTTATTGAAAATAGTAAAAATAAGAAAATCGTTAATTTTTATTATGTATGTGAATTGGGTGATACCGTTGCCACAAAGGTTGTTTTCCCCTTAAATAAAAATACATACAATAGGAAAGACGTCACAGTATATTTTGATTATAGAAATCTATGGCTGCTTAATCAATCAGAAAAATTAAACCGTTTCAAAAACTATCTCCAATACATGATGTTTTCTGATGAAAAAAAAGAAAATATTTTTGAAATTTACAGGAAAAGAAAGCTTTATAGATTATTGTCTGAAATGAATTTGATGCAAAAGTTTTTAAATGGTATAACAGAAAAAGATATCATAATTCAAGAAAATGAGCTTGAACCGATAAATAAGACCAACATTCAGGTGTGCTTAAATAACTCATTGTTTTGGTATGATTATATGGGACATGATAGATGGTTAATTAATTTTTATAAACCAATTTCTGTTGGTTATTCTAAAAGTTCTGGAAGAATGTTTAATGATTATTATTCAACGATTGAAATTAATATTGATTCTACATTGCAAATTGTACTATTAACAACCGGTGAGTTTTCATATTTGCAAGATTCCATAATTTTAGCAAATAAGAACAAATAATTCATAATCAAAAACAGCACGATAGCGAACTTTTCCTTAACTTTAACCCATGCAATCCGCAATGCACATAATAACATCCGTTGAGTTTCTAAGAACTATTGCAGGGTATGATGGTAGCACATCTGCTTCCTCACCCTCTGGTTCACGCCCAACAAATAATTCGGGCTCAACAAATGAATATAGCTCGCCTTTGCATGTATGGGGTATTGGCACACCAAGAGAGATTGTGCTAGATGCGTATGGAACAGGTTCTGATGGTGAACCACCCACTATTAATGTTCTAAATGATGATTTTGAAAAAGTATTACAAGAGGAAACAAACTGGTGTGTATTTGCTGTTACAGAGATAATTTATAATGAGTTTGGAGCTCAAATAGATCAAAGTGATATTGCAAACGATTTTTATAATAAAATAGGAGTTCCTGAAAACTCAAATTTACCTGTCCGTTCTTTGGAATTTATTAATGAGTATTTCCAATCAGATGATAACTATTTTGTACGCGATTTTAAGGATATTGCAAAAGCTCTAAAACGAGGATATCCAATTTTGGCTTCAATTTGTGTTGAAAACTCTGACGTTGGCCATGCAATTTATATTTATGGCGTTGACAACTTAAACGGATCATACAAATTTCATTATTGGGATACTGGTTCAAAAGCATCATATACTATAAGTTCGTTTGATTTAGCAATTAAAATTCAATTTGCCTATGTTGTCAAAGATCCATTTTAATAAATATTATCTATTCTGCCTTTTATGTGTACTGAGTTGTACTGATTTTAATTGCAAGGATAAAATTGATTTAAGAAAAGCTGAGATCATAAGCTTTTCTAAGGGTGATAAAAAGTTTGTTTTAAATGCAAATTCCAATACATTTTTGAATGGAATTCCATTAGAAGTCTATGATTTAAATAGTGAATTTATTAATTACAATGGAGAAAAAGATTTTAGTCAATTTGTTGATATATGTGAAAATAGAAAAAACATATTTGTATACATATTGAACCAGCCCATAGCTTATGTGAAAATTGAGTTGATTGATAATAAGTGGATGTTACTTGATGATATTTATTCTATTGAATCCGTAAACAATGATTCCATTACTCAAGATAGAGGGTATTATTTATTTGAAATGGCGAATTGGTTGAAATTAAATAAAAATAAAAATGTATATACTGTAAGGTATTTAGGTGGTTTTTGGTACAATCAGAATGATAAAACTCAAGTTTTCAATTTTTTTAGTGTGCCGATGGAGTTTTGTGCTGCTGATATTTACATAAAAAGCTCTTTTATGGAATCTGATTTTAAATATATTGTTAATTCAAATACTCTAAACTTTGATAGACTTAATTGCTCAAATTCGAAAGGATATCAATATTTGATGATACCCAAAATAGAGCGATTAGTAAATAAAAATGCTAATCCTTCAAACGAGCTGGTCGAGTAAATTAAGGAGCTTAAATTGTTAAAAATCGACAAGTGCGAAAAAATAGAATTACTATAGTAAGGATGATTGAATGATCATCTTTACTGTTTTTGAAAAGTATCCCCCCGAGCAACCCCATCTTTTTAGCCAGAATATTTCTTTGAATTTTGGTCAAAAATGAGATATGGATTTACAGGAAAAGATATTTTCAGAAATTAATGCATGGCGCGAATCAGGCTTAACAAAGCATGTGTTTGTAGAGGACAAGGAATATACCCTTGCAAAATTCAATTATTGAATAGCAAAGCAGAGGGCTAAATGATACGTTTAAGCTTTTTGTAGCTCAACGTTTTCAAAATTACTTATCCGCTCGCAACCTTGGAACACGGCAGGATGGTCACAAAACAACCAATTAGTAAAAACTCAAAAGAAGTAATAAGTGTTCTATTGTTCCTTGTTAAACATTGGGAATTTAAGCCAGTCTATTGTATTATTAATAATTTCCCCACTTTCATTCATTTCATAAAATCTAGCAAAATCCCCTTTGAAAATGTCATTAAATTTAAATATTCTAGTAGCATGTACAGGCTCCATAGTTGCTGAATTATAGCCATTTAAATCTAATCTTATTCTGTAATTTGTTAGTGCTTTAAGGTTTTGTAAAAATGTTTTCTCTTTAGCTGTTAATAATTCAAGCAATATTGATTTTTCGTTTGTTGTTACAATCGTTCCTTTTTTTATTAGTGCCTTTGGGTTGCTTATTTTATGTGTTAAATTCCAAGAAAGCCTAATTTCTGGTATTTCAACTTTTGATAATTTAAGTTCTGTCCATTCTCTCCCATAATAACCATTTTCATCTTTGTAAATTTTTATTAAGTTTAATGTTAGTTTAACATTAATCATACTATTTGGACCAGTAAAGCCAATTTTGAATTTTATTTTAGTATCAATTTTATTTAGCATGATTTTGTCATGTATAAGAATGCAATCCTTGGGTCCGCGGGATATTATTTTATCTTTTATGTCAAAATATGCATCTTGGAGAGCTATTTGTCTTTCTTTTAATGTTAATCTACTCTCTGTTGAAAAGTCAAATTTACAAGTATTAATACCCAGAAGATCTGATGGCAATTTTAGATCTGAATTATTTGGTATTATAGGGAAAACTCTTTTTTCTCCTAAATAACCTATGAGTAATCCTAATTCAAAAATAGTATTATCTCGTGGTGTATCGTAATTCTTATCTCTATGCCTTAACTTATCATCAGGGGTGAAAATTATTATTCCAAAGTCATAATTTTTTAAATTGTTCAATTGAGCAAATGTAGAGGCATAGTCAGTAGATTCAAAATGTAGATTCCAAGTAACAATATCAATTTCATCTTTTGAAAAAAGCTTTGTCAATGCCTCGGTATAGCTTATCGATTCTATTGTTGAGCCGATGAATACTTTTGGTTTTCTGTATATCTTTTTCATAATTATGTTGTTTTAGTTTTGATTGGATGATACTATTTATTTGCCATATGCTTTCTTGTCATCATAGGTGTAGAATTTTCACAAAAACTGCTTTGCCATTGTTTTTTTCACCTTAAGTTCTGATTCTTTTTCAATGATATTGCTTTGCAAATTAGATAGCTTAGCTAGAATTGCTTTATAATCCTGCGTAATTTGCTCTATTTCTTGTTTGCTTAACACTGATTGCGTTGTTGCAACATCCTTGGATAATAGTTTTGATTTCCTGTCTTTTTCAATTTTAAGAGCTGTAACTTGTTCCTTCTTTATGTTTAATTCTGTTTCTGTATGCTGTATTTCTTGCAAAATTGCTTTAATTTCATTTTCAGAGACCTCCTTTTCTGCTTTCATTTTTTCAATATCCAACCTGCCCGATTTAAAGTTCTTAACTAGTGTACTTGCAGGGTTTATTAATAAATTTGTAAAATCAGTATTTGGATAGGATAAGGTTTCAAAATATTGTTTGGTTTCTTCAGTAACCAGTCTTCTCGATTCTACGATTGCGATATTTAATGCATGTTTGAATTCTTCGCTTAGTGAATTGCTATTGGTTTCAATGGCTTGCCCATTTTTATAATCGTTTTCTAATCTGAACAATATGTTTTTTAGTTCCGTAAATGCTAAATAAAATTGACTTAGATATTTTCTTTTTTCAAGCCAGGAGGTGATAAATTTATGTGTTGCCATTATGGATGTTAGTATTATAGATATAACACCGATGATGATTTCGCCCGTTTCCAGATTTTCAATTTGTGGTGCATAGTGAAAGGTAATAAACCAAATAAGGAAAGGAATAGCTAGCAACAGAATTATTGAAATAAAAAAGTATATTGTTCGCCAAAACGTTTCTCTTTTAATGTGCTTTCTATACCATATAATGTTCATGATGTTTTCGTATCCGAATACATAAATAAGCCTTTTGTCTGAAGTGCTTAAGTGTTCGCATTGCTCGCAGATGGAGATACGTTTGCAAAATGTGTGGATCTGATCATTTAAAAGCTTTTTAAACTTTTGGGCTTTGTCTTTTTGAAATTTATAGTTGAGGTTTTCCATCGGCTTTAATATTGAAAAAAGATGAAAAGCGATGGCTTTCACTTCACAGTTGAAAATGAAATCCATCACTTTCGGTTTTCCTACTGAACATAATTAAACAGTGAATTCTGAAAAGTTTACATCATCCAGAATCACATCTCTTTCTTGTGATTGATTCTCTGCAATTAGATAGTAATCTTCAGATTTTTCAAATTTTATACTGCGAAATTTAAAAAATGGATAGAATTTTTTGTCAAAATCCAGATTGATATCAAGACTATTGCTGGAATCTGTATTTAAACCAATTTTCGCCTCTGCCAAGTCGATTTCTTTTACTTCTGCAATGGCTTTGATTTTAGCAATGGTTTCCTCGTCCATGCTTGACTTTAGTGTGATTCCTTTTATCCATATGCCGCGAGTGGCAACATAATTATCTCCATCAAGTATTTGTTGAATGCGGGGGTCGTTCTGATTTGCCATTTTAGTTAGGAAAACAGCGAGTTCTCCTTCTTCAATGTAATCCACACCCCAGCTTTTGATGTCAACGGTGACATTTCTGGCTTTTTTAATTAAAGTTTCAAGCTCTGCACTGATGTTGGTGATTTTTATCGTTTCCAGAATATTTGCAAGTACATTCAAATCTGTGTTTTGTGCAACATCCAATTCAAAGCTGGTTGATGCTTTGGCAGAATCATTTAGTATTCTTGGAAAGTTGGCGTATTTTTTATCCAGACTTTCGTGTGTAAAGACCAGATTTCGGTCGGAGAAATTCCCGAAAAAATTCTTGTCCATATCATAAATTGATCCAACAGGAATGCTGTTGGCCATCGACATAAACATGCCGTTTTTCCTAGAAATGTTTGTGCCAAAAAATGCGATGTCTTTAATATCCCACCACATTCTTCTTACTTGTCTTTTTACTTTGCTCATGACATTTGGTTTTAGTTAATACACTATGCTTTGTTTTAATTGTTTTTTTTGCAAGCTTGATTTGCTCAGATTTTGCATAAATTATCGAAGTCTCTCGCATGTCCTAACTCACATGAAATTTAGGCAAATTATCATTGGCTTTAAAATGCTATGCGAAAGATAATGAAAATAATGAAAAATACCAAGGTATGACGGATTTTTTTTTACTACAATAGAACGGATAGTGTTTTGGTGCTTTGTTAAACTTTTGAGTTCTACTGCAAATTTAGTGGAATACTTTATCAACTATAATCCATAAATGCATATCAGGGCTAAAGCCCTATTCTATTATTTCGATTCAGAACCCCGACATAAATGCCGGGGTTAATCG
>JAQIBY010000085.1 GCA_027858835.1 Bacteroidales bacterium
CGCGGATTTTTCGTGATTCATTGAGGTATCAGTGGAGTTTTTAACTACTCGACCCGCAGGTACGAGGAGATTCGAGGAGTACGGAACGATACCCAATGAATAGAAAAATGCGGGTCAGCGCCAGATTTTCTTTGTGAACTTTCTTTCATCGGAAAGAAAGTGAAGTGAAGAATTAATTGACCTTTAGTGAAAATGGTATAAAGACCTGTTTTGGTTTTAGCAAGTTAAAAAAACATAGCATTGTGCTTGAACATGCTTTCCTTTCACAAAAACTCTTAAGCATATTATATTTGTTTTTGTCCCGAACACCCAAAAATAATATTCTGTGATTCGGGATCGGAAAGAAAGTGTAATGAAAAACAATTATCCTTTTGTGGAAAAGGTAATTATTCAAAACCTTTATGAAAATAAAAATGCAAGTGACTCAGTGTCGAAAACAGGAAAAGGAAGAGAAGATAATACAAATTGTGTTTCAGAATAATTGATAAAGAAATTCTAAAACTACTAATTCCTGTTCCGAATTAAACTTTGGGAGTTTTGATTCACAATCGGTATTACAGCAAAAGAAGCCTGTCTGCCTATTTGCCGGCTGAGGATGGCAGGCAGGCATACAGAACGCAGTGAAAGTATGCGCCATTTTGATGTTTAATCGGTATAAATCTTATAAATATTTGATTTAAGTAGTAGTGAGGAGTAAGAAAACTTGCAAGTCATTTCAATTGTACTTGATGCTAATGGCAAGGTTTTCAAATTATTACAAACAAAGATGCAATTTTGTAATTTGTTTATTTATCTGATATTCGGCAGGCTTTATTCTGTTTGTAGCAGTATGTAAACATGCTGTGAAACATGTTCTTTTTGTTTTTAGTTTTTACAATCCTTAATAACACTGAGTTTTTTAGTGTTTTTGTTATTCTGTAAATGCTCTTTAGTTTCTTGTAAAAGGTATAATCAAAATCCTTTGTTGGATAAAATAAGTAGCTTAAATATGTATGGGTGTGGGTAATATAAATATCTAAAAAGCGTATTAAATGTCATGTTTTTGTGTTTGATAAGCTCGTATTTTTGTCATGAAATAAAGCAAATAGTTTTTTTCATAGTTGATTTGGTTTTAGGTTATGAAATGGTCCTGGTGGTTCGGGACCATTTTTCATTTATTAAACTTATATACCATCCCTGTTCCCCAGTAACTGATATATCCACAAAGCAACCCAAGCAATGCACCTACCGCAATATCCGCAGGATAATGCACTCCCAGATACATTCGGCTAATTGCGATCAAAGCTGCCCAGGTGAAAATTGACCAAGAAAACCACTTTTTATTCAATATCAAACTGGAGATTGTTGCCAGGCCAAAGGTATTTGCTGCATGGCTGGAGACAAATCCGAAGCTGCCACCTCGATAATTATCGACAAAATGTAAAAGATGTTGAATGTCGAGATTATGGCTTGGTCGGTAGCGTTGAAAGCCTTCTTTGAAAATATGAACAGAGCTTAAATCAGCCAGTGCAACAGTAATAATTGTTGCAGCTAAGAAAATAAAACCATGCCATTTGCCTTTTTTGAAAAAGAGAAAAAGTATGAAAAGATACAGTGGAATCCATTCGTATTTTCCGCTGATAAACCACATGATTTCATCTAATGCATGGCAGTTCAGGCCGTTGAAAAACAGCAGTAAACTTCTGTCCAGCATTTCTAAATAGTCTATCATGTATTCAGTCTCTTCCAGATTTCATCTTTTAATTCTGTAAGTCCTTCCTGTGCAATTGCCGAAATAAAAACATAATTAATATCGGGCAAACTTGGTTTTATCATTGCTTTCAACTCTTCATCCAATAAATCAGATTTTGTAATAGCGAGAAGACGTTCTTTATCAAGCAATTCGGGATTGTATTTTTTTAATTCATCCAACAAAATATAATATGATTTTGCGATGTTTTCTTCATCGGCCGGCACCATAAACAGCAGCATGGAATTTCGCTCGATATGTCGCAGAAACCGAAGCCCGAGTCCTTTCCCTTCCGCTGCGCCCTCAATAATTCCGGGGATATCTGCCATAACAAAAGATAGACCTTCGCGATAGCTGATAATTCCGAGATTCGGAGTTAGGGTGGTAAATGCATAGTTAGCAATTTTGGGTTTTGCGGCAGATATGCTTGCCAAAAGTGTTGATTTTCCTGCATTGGGGAAGCCGACTAAACCAACATCTGCCAAGACTTTGAGTTCAAGAATTATCCAAGCTTCTTGTTCCGGAATTCCGGGCTGTGAATAACGGGGCGTTTGATTTGTACTGGTTTTAAAGTGATTATTACCCAGTCCGCCTTTTCCACCTTCCAATAAAATGTATTCTTGTCCGTCCTCCATGACTTCAACCAGCACTTCGCCGGTTTCAACATCTTTAGCGATGGTGCCCATTGGTACTTCAATGATGACATCGCTTCCGTCAGCACCAGATTTTAATGCAGATGCACCGTAACCGCCATGCTCGGCAAAATGATGCTTCTGATATTTCAGATGCAACAAAGTCCATCGATTTCTCGAACCTTTCAGGATAATATGACCGCCTCTGCCGCCATCACCTCCGTCCGGTCCGCCTTTCGCGATGAACTTTTCTCGTCTGAAATGCGCAGACCCGGCTCCACCTTTTCCTGAACGGCAGAATATTTTTACATAATCAATGAAATTTGCGTTACTCATTAGCTATCGTATATCTGTAAACGCCTTTTCAATGCGTTTAGTAAGTAGTTTATTTAATTCGTCAGGGTCACTTGATCCGTCAAAGCATTGGATTTTGCCCATGCGTTTGTAATACTCCAAAACCGGCTTGGTTTTTTGCTCCCAAACTTCCAAACGGTGGATAATTGTTTCGGTATCTTGATCATATACCCTTGCTTTATCTGTTTTTGCTCGTTTTGTCAATCTTTTAATAGACAGCAAGGTAGGGGCGTCGATATTCATGACTAAGGAAACTTCCGAATCTAATCGTTTTAACAGCCCGTCCAAAATATAAGCCTGCACAAGATTGCTTGGAAATCCTTTAATAATAAATCCTTTCGCTTCATGATGTTCGCCTATTTTTCCTTCAATCAGGCGGATTGCAATGTCATCAGGTACGATATCTCCACTGTCGAGATATTTGCGGGCACGTTGACCGATCTCTGTGTTTTTTGCAATTTCATCGCGCAGCAGTGCTCCTGTACTGATATATACCATGTTGAATTTTTCTGCAAGTTGTTTCGCCTGCGTTCCTTTTCCTGCTCCGGGAGGGCCAAACAACACGATGTTTAGCCAGGTTTGTGATAATGCTTTTTCAATGGCAGAACATAACCTGTTGAATACATCATCAACATCACCAATACCGTCAATCGGCATATATTTATCTTGCTCTTTGTAAAACTGAATGACCGGAATGGTTTTTTCTTCGTATTCCCAAAAACGATATTTAATGACATCTTGTTTGTCATCTGCTCGATTTTCAAGTTTTGCACGTTTCAGCATTCGACGCATCAATTCTTCTTTCGGAACTTTCAAGCTCAACATGCAGGTTAGCTTAGTGTTCATTTTCAAGAGCAATCCTTCCAGAATATATGCTTGTGCATAGGTTCTCGGAAATCCGTCAAAAAGAATTCCTTGTGCTTGCGGATGCATTTGAATGCGCTCTTCAATAATTTGGACAATAATTTCATCCGAAACCAAGCCCCCTTTATTAATGATTGATTTTGCCTGACCACCCAATTCTGTATCGTCAGCAATTTCTTGTCTCAGGATATCTCCCGTTGAGATATATGTCAGATTGTATTTTTCTGCCAGATTTTTTGCCTGAGTTCCTTTCCCTGCTCCCGGAGGGCCAAATAATGCAATATTTAACATGGCTATAAATTAGTCGATGAGTTGATAAATATGTTTCAGGTTTCTGGCAAGACCATCGTAATCCAGACCGTAACCAATGATGAATTTATTCGGAATTTCAAATCCGACATAATCAATTTTCTCTTCTTTTTGATATGCTTCGGGTTTCAGTAAGAGACTCGCAATACGGATTTCAGACGGTTCATAGGCTTGTAGTTGCCTAATAATGTGCTCAATGGTGATTCCGGTGTCAACGATATCTTCCAAAATGATGACTGGTTTCCCTTTCAACTCTTCATTTAACCCGATTAACTGGCGTACACTTCCCGTTGATGTCGTTCCCTGATATGATGCTAACTTTAAAAATGAGATTTTACAGTCGATACTTATGTTTTGCAATAAATCTGAAGCAAACATGAACGAACCGTTTAAAATCCCTAAAAACACAGGGGTTTCACCTTTAAAATCTGCTGAAATTTCTTTGCCTAATTCAGCAATTCGATCTTTTATGGTTTTTTCCTCAATAAAAATACCAAAAGATTTATCTAAAATTTTAACTTTGTCCATAGCAATTATTTTTTTCGCTGATTTTGCGAAGATAAGGATTCTGTTGTAATAAATAAAAAAAACAAAAATATGAAAGCACGAGTTAGCATTATTATGGGCAGCACATCCGACTGGGCGGTAATGGAGAAGGCTGCCAAGTTTTTAAATGAGATGGAAATCCCATTTGAAATCAATGCTTTATCCGCCCATCGTACACCTGATGAGGTGGAAAAATTTGCGAGAGAGGCAGAAACCCGTGGTGTTGAAGTAATTATTGCCGGTGCCGGAATGGCTGCACATTTACCCGGAGTGATTGCTGCTATGACTAGCTTGCCGGTAATCGGAGTGCCGGTAAAAAGCTCTTTTGATGGTTTGGATGCATTGTTGGCGATTGTCCAAATGCCACCCGGAATTCCGGTTGCAACCGTTGCAGTAAACGGAGCGCAAAATGCCGCAATCCTTGCAATGCAAATGCTTGCTGTGGGTGATGTGGAGCTGAAAGAAAAAATGAAACATTTCAAAGCCGGTCTGAAAGATAAAATTGTAAACGCAAATCAGACTTTGGCAGAACATAAATTTGATTATAGAGTGCAGTAATCGCTTTTTTGTCAGTTTATCGGCATAAAGAAACTGCAGCTTCTGCATAAAACAGGGATATGATGAAAATTAAAATACTATTATCAGGGCTTTTGTTGATGTTCAGTTTGCATTTGTTTGCTCAACATGACAAATGGCAAGCAGGTGCAAGATCAGCTGCAATGGGGAATGCCAGTATTGCTAATCAGGATGTGTGGGCAGGATTTAACAATCCGGCGGCTTTAACAGGGCTTGATGCCATTTCTACCGGTGTCTTTTACGAAAATCGATTTCTCGTTTCAGAAATGTCATCTGCTGCACTTGCGATAGCAATCCCGGTAGGACAAGGTGCTATTGGCATAAACTATTCCCGATTTGGATATTCACTTTACAATGAAAATCGTGTCGGAATTGCTTATGCCATGCCGCTTGCCGATTGGCTGTCAATGGGAGTGCAGTTTGATTATTTGGGCTCAGTGCAACCTCAGGCCTATGGAAACAGTCATATTCTGAGTTTTGACATTGGAATTTTTGCCGAACCTGCCGAAAATTTCTTTTTTGGCGCACATATTTTTAATCCGGCAAATATTGGTCTCAATGGTGATGTCGATAGAAATATTCCAACTGCAATGCGGGTTGGTATTGCATATTGGTTTTCAAAGAAAACGCTCGCATCGGTTGAGGCCGAAACTGACATGAATACTTATACGACTTTTAAAGCCGGTGTAGAGTATAAAATGTTGGAGCAATTCAGTTTGATGGCGGGAGTCAATGTAAAGCCCGTGCGCGCCTCGTTTGGTGCGGCTTATGAATGGAATTCATTGCGTCTGGATTTGGCCTATTCGTATCATCAACAACTTGGTAATTCACCTCATATTGGGATAAGCTATGCATTTTAAACTTTATTATATTATCATTGCAGCATTTCTTCTGGTTTCGGTTCGTGGGCTTTCTCAGGATATTCCGGGGTCTGATACCGGATTAGATAATGTTATTGAATCCATCGCAGAGCAACTTGATGCTGAATTGGATTACACCGATCTCGTTGAACGATTGTACGAACTTTCTGCCAATCCGATTAACTTAAATGAAGCCACTGAGGACGATTTGCAATCGCTTTTGTTCTTAACGGAATTTCAGGTTTTTAATCTCATTAAATACCGGGATGAGGTCGGACAGATTTATTCATTTTATGAATTGCAGTACATTTATGGATTTGATGAAGAAGTCAGTCGCCTGATTATGCCTTTTGTAACTTTGGAGGCGAAAAGCGAATCGACTGAAAATTGGAAAAATATGTTCAAATATGGGCGAAATGATTTATTTCTCCGTTGGGAACGTGTGCTTGAGGAACAACAGGGATATATCCCCATTGCCGATTCCATTTTGGAAGAAGATCCGGATAAATCCCGATTACTTGGTTCGCCTGATAAATTGTATGTGCGCTACAAATTTTATTATAAAGATAAATTGAGTATCGGATTAACTGCTGAGAAAGATCCTGGAGAACAATTCTTTCAAGGGGCGCAGAAATATGGATTTGATTATTATTCCGGACATTTTCAGCTTCGTGATGTCGGTCGGTTTAAAACCATTAATCTCGGAGATTATTCCGTTCAATTCGGACAGGGATTGGTTGCTTGGTCAAGTATGAGTTTCGGAAAAACGCCTTATGTAATGGATGTGGCAAGAAAAGCAAGAGGAATTAATCGCTACACATCAACCAATGAGAATCAGTTTTTTCGCGGTGCTGCAACAACTGTCGATTTAGGAAATTTTGAGGCTTCAGCTTTCTTCTCATATAAGCCAATTGATGCAAATATTGACCAGACAGATACTTTGGATGCGATTCAGACGGTTAGTTCATTTCAAAATGTTGGTTATCACCGTACACCTTCAGAAATTGCAGACAGAAATTCAATTCAGGAAATAATTGCCGGAGGGAATGTTAAATATTCATACAAAAATCTACGACTTGGCTCTACCTTTGCTTGGTATAATTATGATGTGGATTTAATGCTACCCGATCAACCATATCGCTTATTTGATTTTCAGGGCAGTAGTTTTTATAATGCCGGATTGGATTTTCGTTGGCAGGTGCAAAAACTTGGTTTGTTTGGTGAAATGGCGATTAATGATGCAGGATATCCTGCATTGGTTGCCGGAGCGACAGCAAGTATTGCTCCGCAAATGGCAATGTCGGTAGTTTATCGCGATGTGTCGCCAGGATATTATGCCGGATATGCTTCTGCATTTGGCGAAAATTCAAGCATTGGCAATGAAAAAGGCTTTTTTATCGGAACGGATGTTTCATTATTTCCCGGCTGGAAATTTCGCGGATATTTTGACATGTTTGTTTTTCCTTGGATAGCATATCAAGCCAATGCACCTTCTGATGGTTTTGATTGGTTTGCACAAGTTGATTATCAGTTGAGTCGTTCTGTTTCAATGTTTTGGCGTTTTAAAGGACAAGAAAAAGACGATGCATACACGCCTGAAGGTGCTTATTTTGGGGTCATGTTGCCGGAAAAAAGCTTTAAGGCAAGATACAGCATTGATATAAAAGCGGATAAACAGTGGCGATTAAAATCACAATTGGAATATAATGGTTTCACGCCAAAACCCGATGATCCGGTTGAGCACGGTTATTTGCTGTCGCAGGATTTAATTTGGGATGTCCCGGATATGCCTTTGCGTTTTGCCAGTCGCTTTGCTGTGTTTAAAACGGATACTTACAATGCCCGAATTTATGCTTATGAATACGACGTGCTTTATGCGTTTTCAATTCCTGCCTATTATTATCAGGGAAAACGTATGTATCTGCTTATGAAATATTCTCCACTTGATCAATTGGATATTTGGTTTCGTATCGCTCGTACTTATTACAATAATCGGGATGTTGTCAGTAGTGGTTTAACTGAAATTGATGCTCCGCATAAGACGGATGTTAAGTTGCAAATCCGCTATAAATTCTAATTGATTTTTACAAATTGACGAACATGTGAAAAATCGTCGCCTTTTATTTCATAAAAATAGGTGCCAGGTGATAAGCCCTGCAAGTTGAGATCAATTGTTATTGTACCGCTTCCATCCGGTAAGACTGTTGTGGTATTTATATGTTTTCCCAAGCGGTTATATAAATGGATTGTTAAGTTTCCTCGATAACTGTTTGGTATTTTCATTTCAAGCTTAGAATTGTTTTTTGCCGGATTCGGAAAAATCTGCATGTCAATTTCAGATGTTGTTTTAAGTTCTGCTTTAGTAATTCCTGTATTTGGGAGTGCATACCAGCTTTGGGTGTATCGATTGTATTGATAAATTTGATTTCCGCTTTTTACAAAAACATCCACATATTCATCTTCTGTGTCGTAACGAACGCTTAAATCACTGAGTTGTACAATTCCTGAAACTCGTTGAAGTCCGTCATTTGCCAATGAATACCAATATGACGCATAATAATTATACACATGAACAGCGGTGTCTGAAATTACATAAATTCCGCTCGGGTTATGGGAATTATTATTACAAGCAGCAATTTCATTAATTATCGGAGCCTCTTCATTGCGCGCAAGTCCGTTTGACGGAAAAGCTAACCAGGTTTCAGCATACCAACTATATTCATAAACAGCTGTATCGGTTAATCCGAGAATCCCGCTTGATGTGCTATAGGTGTTGTCATAGGTGGCAATACGATGAATTTCTTGTGCGTGCAGCGCGAGGCTTGATAGCAGCAAGAGTAGGAGTGGAAGGGTTGTTTTCATAGGCTTAGTTTCGGTATTTCGAGCAAAAATCACACCGTTTTTTCTTTCGTTTGTGAATTAGGTGACTAATCAAAAATGCAAAAACATCAAGCAAACTTATTACTTATTGCATAATTCATACTATCTTTCAGAAGAAAACAAGCTAACTCGTTTATAAATGATTACAATTAATTACAAATGCATAGCACACGGATATATGTTTTTATTGCAAGCTTTTGTGCTTGGAGGTGTGTATGTAAACGAGTTGGCGTTCATTGCAAAAGCTGCTACTATAAATGACAAATTATGCTAGATTATTATACAGATTTTAAGGATAAGGAATCTAAAGTATTAGGAAAAAAAAGAGTAATTCATATCAATGATATCGATGAAATATTCGATCAATTTAAAAAAAACTATTACGGGATTAATAATAAATGGATATTTAGGGGAGTAAATCAGGCTGCTTATAAAATGTTTACATCTTCACAAAGACTTTGGAATACAAATAAAGACAACAAAGAGTATTCTGAATATTTAGCGTTACAAATAGATAGTATTGAGAAATGGAATAATGGCATTTTAAAGAATTATTTAGCTTCAATAAATTCTGAATATGAGGATAATAACTTAGCGTATTTTTCAATAATGCAACATTATGGTTTAGGAACTCCATTGTTAGATTTTACTCATAACCCTTTAAAATCACTTTATTTTGCTTGCAAAGGTGTGGCGTATTGTTATTTTGATAATGATTTAGATGATATTAAAAATTATTTTAGTGTATATTTTATTGATCCTAAATACTTTGAATTTAAGGATCTTACAAAAAAAGTAAATGATATTGATTTGGAAAATTTAGCATATGGTACCTTCCTTATTGAAAATGATAAAATTGTAAATAACAATTTAAACATAATTGCTCAAGAAGGATTATTTATAGTAAACACATTTCCAGACAAAGACCTCATTGAATCTTTAAATTTTCAACGAGGAGAAGAAAATGAAAAATTATTTGGATGTTATAATATTCATAAATCATTAGCAAAACCATTAAAGATTAAATTAGAAGAAAAAGGAATATCAGACCAATTGTTATTTCCAGATTTAAATGAACTGAAATTATAAAAACAACGAAATGCCAACAATGCATATACTTTATGGCGGGTTATGTTATGAAAATGAGTATTTTAGTTTCAAATATTAATCGTGGTGGACAGAAAGATTTGTCTTTTAAAGTCCGCCACAAAGCATATGCTTCCCGTTGTGGTGCATTAGAAAAAAGATTCGTTAATAATATATTTATTATTACTTTTGAAGAAAAAGACTAAATAAATGAAATATCCATTAGAAAATATAACAGATACTGAATTTGAGAGTCTTGTAGCATTAATATGCAGTGAGATTTTAGGCACAGGAACTGTGATTTTTTCAGTTGGAAAAGATGGCGGAAAAGATGCAAGATTTAATGGGAAAGCAAATAATTTTCCAAGTAAATCTGAACCTTGGAATGGTAAAATCATTATTCAAGCAAAACATACCCAGCGGCCTGATGCAAGTTGTTCTGATAGTGATTTTCAATCAATTTTGAAAAAAAGCGTAATACCTGCTATAAATAAACTAAAAGACAATAACGAAATAGATTATTATTTACTTTTCACGAATAGAAAACTTAGTGGAATTCAAGATGCGAAAATAGAAGATATTTTTTATGGGACAACTAAAATTGAGAATAGGTTAATCGGATTAGAAACAATTGAACTTTGGTTAAAACAATACCCATTTATTGCAAAGACTCTTAACCTTAATAAACTTTTACTTCCTCTTAATTTTGACGAAAATGATTTAAGGCAAATTGTCAACTCATTTAATAAATTAGATAAGAAAAAAGGAGATTTGTCTAAAATTCCTGAGAACAGAGATATTGAAAACAAAAATATCCTAAATGCGTTAAGTAAAGAATATTTTGATAACGTAATCAAAAAGAATCTTATCTATTTTGAACAAATTAGAAAGTTTTTAATGGATTCAATAAATAGCGAGTATTTAGATAAATATGAAAATACAATTGATGATATAAATGCTAAAATTATTGTACACAGAAAAGATTTTGAAAAATTTGAAATGATATTGGAATTCCTTTATGACTTTACCATTGATAACAATATAGAACTAAAAAGTAAACGCAGGCTTGTTCGGTTGTTTCTTCACTATATGTATTATAATTGTGATATTGGGATTAATGAATAATTTATGCTAAAACCGACAAAACATACAAACATTAAATATTCTGTCATATATATTGCAGGAAAGATTTTGGCGTTTCTAAAAAATGAAACTTTAATTAAATATGACGATTTAAAAGAAATGTTGGTTTGCGAAATCGGAGTTAAAGCAAAAAACAATGTTGATTTTGCTTTAACTTTTTTATTTGCAATTGGCAAAGTTGAATATTTAAAAAGTATTGATGCTGTAAAACTAATAAGCAACAAGAATGAAAATTAGTAGAATATATTCTAATAAAAATTTTAAGAACATTGAATTTAATGAAAAATTCAATGCAATTGTTGCATTCATAGAAAGTGATAAAAAAGAAGATACACATAATTTAGGCAAAACTTCTTTAATAAGAGTTCTTGATTTTTTACTCCTATCAGGTTTTGAAAAAAAAACAGATAAATTACTTGGGAATAACATTTTTATTGGTCAAGAATTTTATGGAGAATTTAAATTAAATGCCGGTAAATATCTTGTAATCAAACGTTCTATAAATACACCAACTAAAATATCTTTTAAACTAAACGAAACAAAACTAGATGATTTCAAATTCGATATTATCTGGGATGAAACTCTGACATTAAAAAAAGCAAAAGCAAGATTAAATGAATGCTTTGACTTTAATATTTTAAAAAATTGGGATTATAGAAAATCAATAACCTATTTTTTAAGAAGCCAACAAGACTATTTAGACGTTTTTAAACTAAATAAATTTAAGGGCAAACATAAAGATTGGAAACCATTTGTTTTTGATTTACTAGGATTTAATGGAAAACTGATTTTAGAAAAATTAGAAATTGAGGAAGAAATAGATGACTTAAAGAAAAGAGTACAAACTTTAAGATTAGAAGCACAAATAGACACTTCTGAAAAAGATAGACTAGAAGGCCTTTTGGAAATTAAAAAAAATGAACTGTCTGAGATTAAAAACCAAATAGATAAATTCAATTTTTTCAAAGAAGACATTCAAACAAACAAACAACTTGTTGAAGAAATAGATGTAAAACTTCAAGCATTTAATACTGATAGATATCGAATTTCTTACGAAATTAACAAAATAGAATCCTCACTATCTGATATTGATGATAATATTGATAATAAAGCAATTAATAGTTTATTTGAAGAGGTAAATTTATATTATCCTCAACAATTAAAAAAGGAATATGACGATTTAATTAAATTCCAAAAATCATTAACAACTGAGCGTAAAAAATATCTTTCTGAAACACTTAGTCAATTAAAAATTGAATATTCGGATTTAAATAAAAACATTAAAGAAATTGAATCTCAAAAAAGTGATTTATTGTCTCTATTAACCCAAAAAGATAGTTATTATAAGTTTAAAGAATATCAGAAAAAGATAATAGGAATAGAAGTTGAGATTGAACGAATTAAGGATAAATTAAAAGCAATTGATAGTTCTTTAATAATTGAAAGAGAAATAAAAATCAATCAAGTACTTGTCAATACTAAAATAGACGAATTAAAGCAAGCACTAACAGAAAGAAAGCATGCCAATATTAATAGAATTTTTAACTCAATAATAAAAGAAATATTAGATACAAATGCTTTAATTTCATTGAAGTTAAACAATCAAGGAAATGTTGAATTTAACGCTGATTACCAAAATAAAGCCGATTTATTAAAAACTTCTGAATCACAAGGTACAACATATAAAAAATTGCTTTGTGTTGCTTTTGACTTATCATTGCTAGATAATTATATGAATAAATCATTCTATAAATTTGTATATCACGATGGAGTATTAGAAGGTTTAGATGACAGAATTAAAATTAGATATATCAAACTCGTAAAAGATTTCTGTGAGAAATACGATTTGCAATATATTGTTACCTTAATTGATTCTGATTTACCAAAAGATGAGCTTAATTTAATTGAAGATAAAGATATCTGTTTAAAACTAAATGATAAAGATAATAATGGGAAATTATTTTTAAATAGTTT
>JAQIBY010000086.1 GCA_027858835.1 Bacteroidales bacterium
AAATAGCTTGTTTCGAGCTTTTTCATCAAGCTTACCAATGAATTCTTCAGCCGATTTGAGAAATATCACTTTTATTGGTTTTTCATTCTCCATGTATTTATTTAACAATTAAAACAACACAATGTTTCCAAAGATAGAAACTTATTTTTAAATTAGCAAAGTTTTTTTGGTTCGTGTAGTTATTCTCAGCTTGCCCACAACTCGTTTATACCATCGGAAAAACCGTTTTTATACAACTACTATTGTATGTGTAAAAATGGTTGACACCGGCTTTATTTCCTAGCAAATATACCAAAAACCACAAATAATCCAAGGAATAAGAATATTTTGTAAGCTTTTTATCGTGACGTGGGTATATATCTCGGCTGTTTTGCTGCAATTATGATCTAATAAAACTTGGATATAACGAAGATCAGTGCCAGGCTCTAGCGGACGGTTGCGGCTATGTGGAATGCGAAAAAGCGACTCACGTCCAAGTTCCCACGATGTTCGCATTACATATAGGTGTTATTACAAACTGGCCGTTTAGTTAGCTCTATAAAGTATGGAAGATTTACCCCCCATTCTTTTGATTTAGTTCATGTATTTTATACCAATAAAAGAATGCTTCAGGATTTGACTTTTTAAGTCTGTTTAATCGTGGCCAAATTGGGTCAACAATTCCCCATTCTTTCATTGGCAATGGGTTATTGAAAATCTCAATATTTTCGCGTTTATGTTTTATTAGGCTGACAATATAGGCTGCTTTTGATGACATTGTTATAGCTTTGTCAAGGTGAAATGGTTCTGAAAATATAAAACGTGAAACTCTTTGAATACCGGATTGCAGTTCATCAAAGTTTCCTTTCCCAGTTGCGCCGCGACTAACTATGCATAAGGACGTCTGAATGATATCTTCAATAACATCGTAGTAGCTCAAATCGCCTTTTTGCTGAAACTTCGTTTATCCATTCTATGTTTAATGTACTTTTACTAATCACAGTTCTATATTATGGCAGCAAAATAAAAATACTGCCGAAATTTAGCTCTTTAAAAGATTAATAATTGAATTGTGGTAAAGAGCAGGTAAAAGTACTTGATACGGATTTGGTAATAAATCTATTTTTTTGCAGCAAAATTTCTTTGTAGCAGTAAGTTTTTCGGCTTGTTTGTAACGGTTCGAAAATATATATCGGCTGCGCTTCTCTGGTGCGGATAACTTGCAGCTGATAAATATTTGCTGTTTTCTTGCAGCGACTAATTATCTTTGCATGAATGAAAACACAAATTAAAGGCATAATATTCGATTTGGACGGCACACTTGCTGACACACAAAAAGACCTAGCCGACTCCATGAACCGAATACTCATGCAAAACAACTACCCTACTCATCCTTACGATGCGTACAAATTATTTGTCGGAAAAGGACTAAAAATGCTTGTCACTAACGCATTGCCGGAATCTGCCAGAAAAAACTCCGTTGTTGAGCCTATGCTCGAAGCGTTAATAGCCGATTATCGCGAAAACTGTTTAAATAAAACCGAACTTTACCCCGGAATTCCAGAATTGTTGGAAATTTTAAGTACTCGAAAAATCCCAATGCTTGTTTTCACAAATAAAGATCATGATTTAGCAGTAATTGTTTGTAATGCATTGTTAAAGCCTTACAATTTCAAGACAGTCTTAGGACGCATTGATTCACGTCCGAGAAAACCAAATCCCGCTGGTGCTTTATTGCTTGCAAAGCAAATAAACATCTCCCCTGCTGAAATGCTTTACATCGGTGACACCGACAACGATATGATTTGTGCAAAGCGTGCCGGCATGCCTTCAGTTGGTGTTTTGTGGGGATTTCGCACAGAAAAGGAATTGCGAGAAAATGGTGCAAATTTCATTGTCAATGAACCAAAAGAAATCATTAATCTTTTGAAATAAGCTTTCTGTAAAAATAAATTATTTAATCAATCTGAAATTACATTAAGAAGCTCAACAAAATTTCTGCACCCCTGTTTTCGACACTGAGTCATCTGCATTTTCATTATCAATAAGGTTTTGAATAATTACTTTTTCCACAAAAGGATAATTGTTTTACACTACATTTTCTCTCCGATCCCGAATCACAGAATGCTATTTTTGGGAGTTCGGGACAAAAACAAATATAATTTGCTCAAGAGTTTTTGTGAAAGGAAAGTATGTTCAAGCACAATGCTATGTGAAAAAAAACTTGCTAAAATCAAAACAAGTCTTTATACCATTTTCACTAAAGGCCTATTAAATCTTCACTTCACTTTCTTTCCGATGAAAGAAAGTTCACAAAGAAAATCTCCGTCGGTTGCCGGACAAGTTCTGCTGACCCGCATTTTTCTATTCATTGGGTATCGTTCCGTACTCCTCGAATCTCCTCGTACCTGCGGGTCGAGTAGTTAAAAACTCCACTGATACCTCAATGAATCACGAAAAATCCGCG
>JAQIBY010000167.1 GCA_027858835.1 Bacteroidales bacterium
AAAGACATTTCCCTTTATCCCAACCCGGTGATGAGCACCTTGAACATCAAGCTACCGGCTAAGGATAAACCGGTTCCTGTAGCCGTTTTAAGTCAACAGGGTCAGGAACTGATAACAGACAGCATTCCTGCCGGCAACTCCCGTTATACCCTCGATGTTCACCATCTGTCCCCCGGCAATTACATCCTGAAAATCAACGGCATCAGCAAAAGTTTTACGGTGGTGCGGTGAGTTGGTTTGAGGTTGGGTCTGTGAAATTAACCTGAAACCTGAAACTTTTTAACCCCGAAGGCGGTGATATATTGGTAACCCCGGGTGTAAGCTTGTCCGGCGTAGTAAAACGAAGACGGAAAGCGGAACCCGGGGCTTACACGACCACGCGGAAACCCTTTTGGCGCGCATTTTTGCTTTTTGCAAAAATCGTGACAAAATGACAAAAGAAAAAACAAAACCAAGCCTATCCAATTTTTCCGTAAATTTGTAAAAAACAGCATCATGAAAAACCAATATAAACCAGGCCTGTCTTTTGAAATCCAGCACTATTGCGATGTGTATGATATGTATCTGACAGCGCTTCAAGACAGTATGTTTAACACAACCCTTCTGGAACAAAACCAGGAATTCCTGCGCCAGGCTGCGCTTAATGCCTCACCCCTTTATTCCGGTAAAGCGCAAACCCTGTATGAGTTGGCTACAGATTCGGTGTTTGTTGAATATACACCATTGCCCACGGATGAAATGGGAACAAAAAGTATGGTGCAGCAATCAATCGATGAAGACATCATTGAACCAGAGTTGAAAGTCTATCCTAACCCAACAAACGGCTTGTTGTATGTTGAGTATGATTTCACAACAATCAATGACACTTACGATGAGTTTTTGTTGGAGTTAATGGGCATTGACACAGAACCCAATTGCAAGCAAGGCAAAATTTCCATCTATTCGAATGATGGACAATTGATAAAAACCGTATCTTTGAACAAAACAAAAGGCATGGAAAGCATCAATATGCAGGATTGTAAACCAGCTCATTATGTGATTGAAATTACCGATTGCTATGGTTTCTCCAACAGTGTAAAGATTGTTAAACAGTAAAACAAACAACCGGCAGGTGAATGCCTGCCGGTTTTATTTTATATGAGAAAAATCTGTATTACCATATTGTTTTCCTTAACCATTTTAATGGCTCAAAGCCAAACGGTTTTCAATAAAATCATTGAGGATACTGCTGCTCATATCACTAACTCTGTAATAGCAATTGATACGGGATATGTTTTTTTAAGTGGTACAAGAAATGTTTATAACATAAGAAGTTTTGCTTTAACATATGTCAATTTGAATGGAGAAAGGCAATGGGAAAAAATTTTTGGCAATTCACAAAACGAATTTTGGGAGGGCTGGAAAGGTAATTATAAACAGAAAAATAATAGTTCTTATCTTGCGGGACCTTATGTAAATTCAACATCAGGTAAAAAAGGTATTCATATATCTGTATTTGATAGTATATTTAACATTGGGTCTCAAAATATTGTTTTTTATGATACAATTGACAAAAGAGCTTTTTATTCATTAAAAATAACTAATAATTTTTATTTTATAACAGGTCAAATTTATGATTATGCTAACGAAACATATAAGTTAATTTTATTAAAAGTTGATAGTAATGGAAATTACTTATGGCACAAATCCTATGGTCCCAATGTGTATGAATACGGGAGTTACCTTATTGAAACCTCCAATGGTGAAATATTAACTGGTGGTTCCACCTGGGTCACCGACATAGAAAACACCCGCTGGTACTTTCTCAAAACCGATACGGCAGGCAATGTAATTTGGGAGAAGGCGTATGGGCGTAACAACTACAACAACGGCAAAGTCAGTGGCCTGATAGAAACGCAGGATTCCAATTACCTCGCCTGTGGTGTGTACCCTGTTGCCAATTACGGCAGCGAAACCCTCTACGATGGCTGCCTGCGTAAAATTGATACCGCCGGGGAGCTGTTGTGGGAAAAGCATTACAGAAATTACTCATGTCACTCTGATGATCCCGATGATATTGATATAAAGTCGTCCATAAGTTCAATATTTCAAGAAAGTAATGGTGATTTGCTAATATTAGGGTCAGCGTTTGGTTATTATCCAATACATCGCGGATTCTTAATGAAAACAAATTCCAAAGGCCAAATTAAATGGCACCAGTATTATTACGCTGTATCAGAGAGTTCAAGGTGGCAATATTTTGTTGATTTTAAACCCACAAATGAAGGTGGTTATATACTTGCTGGCTATGGCAATGATTATAGCAATCTTGGCTACGACCCGCCTCAGCAAGCCTGGTTGGTAAAAACCGACAGCCTGGGCATGGATGGGCTTAGCAACACAGAACCGGATGCCCTTCAAGTGGCAATAGACATACCTGATACCGTTTGTTATGAGGACACCATCCCGGTACAAATTCAAATTGCCGGAAAATCAGCTCCATACACTCTAAGCTTCAGCACTGGCCAGGTGATTGACAGCATTTATTACCCCCCCACTTTTGTGCCACAGGAAATCGGCTTGGGTATAGTAAGTCTTTGGACAGGAGCAGTTCCTGATTATAATTACCATAATGATACCATTACCGAAGCCACCATCACCAATCACACCTGGGGCCATTGCATTGTCCGGGATGTGGATTTTTATACGCCCGCTGGCATTGGAGCTTATGACATTTCCATTACCCTCACGGATGCCTATGGTGAGTCCACCAGCATCACCAAACACATCATCACCAAAAGCTGCGGAAATGCCATTGCCGAGGAAAACAGCGAGGCATACTGCCGCTTGTTTCCCAACCCTGCAAGTGACAAACTCCAATTAGAAATCCCCAACTTAACACAAGCGCAGGAAGCCACAATTTACGATGCACAAGGCAAACTTGTTTTTTCTCAGTCAATCAACACCCAAGCCACCACACTCGACATCAGCAATCTAACTCCGGGGAATTATACTCTCAAAATCAACGGCATCAGCAAAAGTTTTACGGTGGTGCGGTGAAGTAAAGTAAACTAAATTAATGGAATGACTTTAACCAAAACCATACAACTATGAAATACTAAGTAAACAAAAACGCACAGAACAATGGTGACCATGTAGAGCATACACAGAATTATGATGATCTTCCAAAAGAAGAGAATCGTAAGTACTTAGGAGAATATTCAAACTGTGCAGATGCTGCTCGTGAAGCAAAGAAAACGTATACGCAATCAAATGGATGTTTCTACTGTTGTAGAGCTTGTCACACAAGTTAGTAACACACCTTATTCCCAACCAAATAATCCCCAAGGTCAGCGGAATTGGACTGCTGTTTGGAGATTGTTTGGTTTTTTATTTCATAACATCCTTCAGCCTCGCCATATCCCGACTGACTTTTTCTTCAACCACTTTTGCATAGATTTGAGTAGTGCGAAGACTTTTGTGTCCAAGCATAGCACTTACAGTTTCAATTGGCACATTGTTAGAAAGAGTTACGGTGGTTGCAAATGTATGCCTGCCTAAGTGGGTGGTCAGTGTCTTTTGTATGCCGCAAACATCAGCAATTTCTTTCAGGTAAACATTCATTTTTTGGTTTGATGGTACTGGAAGCAGCGTTTCTTCATAACCTTTCTCTGAGTAATTGTATTTTCCCAATATTTCAAGACTTACTGGTAGTAGTGGCACCATCGAACGAGTATGGGTTTTTTGTCTATAAGTCTTCACCCATAACTCGCCATCATTTCCTTTCACAATATTTTCACCTTTCAATTTTTTATTTAACTTTGTTTCAAATTGTTACACCTAATCAAGTTCCCATTTCAATCAATTGTTTTGGTAACCGAATAACACACCTAACTACCTGAAAAAACATGAATTTAATTGAAATCAAATAAAATAAAAAATGGCTTACTACTTTCATAATAAGCCATTTAATATCATCTTTTTTTTAGTCTTTGTGGAGCTGCCGGGAGTCTCAACGTTCATTTTATATGCCTGATTATTAGTTTGTTATATTTGTCTCATTTTGTCTCTTTGAGACATTTTGTCTCATATTTGTCTCATTCTGGAATTCTAAATGAAGTGCTTTCAATAGCTTCTGAAAGCTTGTTTAAACCTTTCAGAATATCGCTTGAAAACTCTGCAGTTTGCTCTCTAATAGTATTTAATCCATATGCCTGCATATACATAATGGTTTCTTTTGGGTGCGCTTCTCCATAGCCTTCACCAAAAGCTTCATCCATTTCTTTTTTAGCTCTTTGTAAATCCATTATTGCTTGTTTCTCAATTTTTGATATTCTGCCTCTGAAACTTCAACTTCAATCATTACACTGCGTTTCGGTGCTCTTTTAGACTCAACCGAGTCTTCTTCAACAAATAAAGCTGGATTCTCATTCCTTAGAAATTCATTAAAAACTTTAAAAAAATTAGTCCCTGTGCGTAAAGAAAATTGCAACAATTGGTGAGTGTCAATCGAATTTCTTCGGAAAATACTATACAGATTAGCCCGTGTAATGCCAAGTTTGTCGGCATAAACTTGAGCCTGCATTCCAGACCTTTGATAATCAGAATGTAATATTTCTCCAATTTGTATCATAATTCAAATTTAAGCATCAATGTAATTAGTTTGTATTCGATTTGGATACAATTTGTATAATTTATGGATATAAATTATAATCATGTGATTATTTTTTGTTTACTTTGTTTAGTCGAATTTACAACAATGGTTATGATTAGTCAATACTCAAAAAGCAGTACTCTTAATTTGGAAAGCTTCCGAAATGAGTTGAAAAAAGTTCCTGAATATAGGAAAAAGCTTGAAAAACGCACTGGTTTTTCGCCAGCGTACATCTATAAAGTGCTTAGTGGAGAAAGGCGTTTAAGTGAGAAAAATAGCAACATTATTATAGAAGGCAAAAAGCTAATTGAAGAGTATGAAACATTTATAAATACACTTTTATAATGAATAATCCTAAACTTCCAGCCGGAATCGCACAAAACAGCGGTATAGAAATTTTTCGAACCGAAAAGTACAAAGCGAATTGCACCTATAATGGTCGCAAATTGGAGTATCTGGATCTTCCAACAGAAATCCGTCAACTATTTCAATCAGAATTAATCCAAGACAAGCATGCATTAGCGTATTTGCAAGATGAAAACCTTGCAGATGGAAATGAAATTGAAGAAGCTTTTGTCTCATGTCGTTATGGCAATTTTGATGACACGCCAGACATGGTTGATGGAAAAACATCACCAGACTCTCCCAACTGTGGAAATGAATTAAACTGTGCTGGTTTTGGGATCTTATGTAGAATCCCTGCAGGTCGTTTTGGCAATTTAACTAAAACAGAATATATCATCATTAGACTTGTAGCTCAAGGTAAGTTGGATAAAGAAATCAGTAACGAGCTTGAAAATACTGTTGATACCGTCAAAAAACATTTAAGCAACATCCGAACAAAGCTCGGTGTAAATAATCGCGTGGAGATAGCCCTATGGGCCCACAAACGCAAAATCTATTAGCCCCAAACTTAAATCAAATATATTATGTGTAAAAAAACAAAAAATGGAAAATCAGTTCTTATCGTTGGATCAAATCCGATTGAGAACCGCGACATATTTCTTGTCGCTGAAACTAAACTCAGGGAATTTGGCTATGAAGTCATTAATCCTTTGAAATTTCAAACGCCGGGTTTACGTGCTTCGTACCAGCTTCGGAATTATATCACACAATTTGCACTTGTACAGGCTGTGTGCTTCCTTCCTAACTGGCACGAATTGCAATTTGCAGCAACCTTGCAAGGTTTGCAAAAGGGTATGGAATTGCAGGCAATAAGCCTAAAAGAACTTCACAATGAAGCTGTTTAATGTTGTATGCCGGAGGCTGATCAGTCTCTGGCTACTCTAAATTGGAATGTCAGAACATTATCCGGACTATGTACAAAAATCGGAATGTTGATTTGAGTAAAAAAACACTTTGTTTCATCGTATTAAAAAAGCAAAAATGAATACATATAAAAACCCCAACCCTTTAACAAAAGAGAAACTCAAGACAGGAGTAATCTTTGGCAAATGGCTATTTACAAAAAATCAAATCTGTGGTAGATACACTTTAAAACGGACATCGAGCATAGATGACTGCACAACAGGGGAATATATGCTTATTTCAGAAGTCTCTGATGATTTTATTGAATGTCGTAATATTTTCTTGGGAGCTGTAGTAAATGCTTCAATTTCTCTGAATTCACTTTGCATCATCGAAGAAGCCCCAAAGGAAAGTGAGGTGAAATCATAAATAAAATAATTAGAAAAGACATTGCAAAAGTCATAGACACATTAGACTCCTTAAATAGTCAAATAGAGGATATAAAAGAAGCCGAAGATGAAAAACATGATAACCTTCCAGAAGGTATCCAGGACTCTGAAAAAGGAGAGCGTTTTATGGAAATCAGTGACCTTTTAGAGTGTGCTATTGACAGTATTTCTGAAGCCAAGGATAATTTGGAAGAAGCAAAACAATAAACATTAAACACAATGAAACAAGACATTGTACTGGAGAAAATTAAGGATGTTGCTAAATTGGAAGACATTGCAGGCGATTACATGCAACTAAGCAACGCAGGGAAAGATTTACACGGCACTTGTCCGCTTTGTGGAAAATCAGGCAAAGGAAAAGGAATGATTATTTCACCGGCAAAGCAAATATTCAAATGCTTTTCATGTGGTGAAGGTGGTGCCGGAGCTTTGGCTTTTTTGCAAAAAACACAGAATAAAACCTTTGTTGAAGCAAAAAATGAGCTTGCGCAGAAATACAACATTTCCGAAGAGGCTTCAACCAATTCACGCTTGAATTACGAAGCAAAGAAAATGCGCAAACGCTCAAAAAAGGCGTTTATTGACAAGCAATTGAAAAGCTCTGGCTTAACATTCGATGATGTGCGTACTACTGTCATCGATGGAAGTAAAACAAAGGAAATTCCACCGTATCAAACCGGTTGTTTAGACGATTACTGGCGATTACTCCCAGGCGAAGGCGATGACATGGTAATTTATTATTATGATCTCGAAGGTCGTCCGGTTGAATATACCAGAAAAGGCAACAAAAACCCGGAGCAATTTTACCGAATCAGGTTCCAAAATCCGGACGCCCACAAAGACAAATCCGGAAAAGGGATGAAATACTACTCCCCTTCCGGTTCAGGCACGCAGTTATATATCCCTGAAGCTGTCAGGAAACTCTACAAATCAAAACGCAAGATAAAGCGACTGTTCCTTCAAGAGGGAGAAAAAAAGGCTGAAAAGGCATGTAAACACGGCGTGATGTCAGTCGGGCTTATGGGAATTCACAACGTTGGATCAAAAGGACAAATGCCCCGGGACCTCCAAACACTAATTATTGAATGTGAAGTAGATGAAGTTTGCATTATGTTTGATAGCGACTGGCAGGATTTGTCGCGTAATGTTCGAGTTGGCGATAATGTTCAGCTTCGTCCATATAGCTTTTTCAGAGCTTTAAAATCATTCAAGGAGTACATGATCAGTTTTCGTAACATGGACATTTTCCTTGAAGTCTATTTTGCTGCAATTCGGATAAATGAAACCGGTGATAAAGGATTAGATGATTTGCTTGCAAATGGACTTAAAGTCAATCCGGACTCGTTTAAAGATGATCTTGAAGCAGCTTTCAACTCAAAAGATGGGAAAGCAGCGCACGTTGAAGTACATAAAGTCACAAGCCTGACAGATTTCCAGTTAATGAATTTCTGGAATTTAAACGACAACCGAGAGTTTGCTCAAAAACACCTCGGTATTTTAAAGAACATCCCGGAATTCATGATTAAGCGGACAAAATTCCGCATCAATGAAAACAACGAGCTTGAACTCGCTGAACCAATGCTCCCGGAAGAAAAATTCTGGCAACCTAAAGAAAAAGGCTCAGGATATATATTTGTTTATCCGCGCCTATACACGTTTTTAGCAAATCGGGGTTATGGCCGAATCGTTATGCTCGGGGAACGACACTTTGTTCGAACGCAAAAAAACATTGTAGAGTTTGTTGATCGTATCGACATTAAGGAGTATGTGATGGAATTCATTAAAAATGAAGCCACAGAGGATGTGCAAAACATGATGTATTCCGGCGGTCATTTTTACTTGGGTCCTCATAGCCTCGAAAATCTCAATACGCTGAATTTAGATTTTGAAATGGCAGAAAGGACATCCCAAAATCTTCATTTTCATGACAAATTTTGGAATATCAGCATCGATGGTGTCAAAGAAATGAACCCATCGAGTCGTACAAAGGCAGTTTATGCAAATAAAATACACAAGAAAAACGTAAAGTTGCTGAAAGATCATTTGCTTACATTCACTCAAGAAAATGGAAAGTATAATTTCCACGTTTCAGAAACAGGCAAAAAAGCACACTTCCTGCAGTTTCTAATTAACACATCAAATTTATACTGGAGATCCTCACGACATGTAGAAAATCTTCTCCCTGGTGAACAAATAGAAGTTGCAACTCATTTGCTTTCAAAACTCACCGCACTCGGCTATCAATGTCACCGTTATTTTAATGCTTCAGTCGCAAAATCTATCATTTACATGGATGCTAAAAATAGTGAAGTTGGCGCATCCAACGGACGCTCCGGAAAGTCAATTCTCGGACTTGCAATTGGGAAAATTGTTCCCCAAGTGTATGTCGGTGGAAAATCAAAGAAAATCACGGATGACAACTTTCTATTTGAAGAAGTAACCGAGGAAACTGAAAATGTATTCTTTGATGATGTCCGGGCAAACATTGACTTTGAACACTTTTTCCCGAATATTACTGGTCGGTGGACAATTAACAAAAAAGGAGTTGGCAGAAACACGCTCCCCACAGACAAATCTCCTAAAATTGCATTCTCTACAAATCATGCCATCAACGGAGAAGGCTCATCATTTAAAGACAGACAGCATGTGGTTGTCTTTAGCGACTATTACAACGATAATCACAAGCCCACTGATGATTTCCGTCTCCTGTTTTTTGATGAATGGGGTGAGGATCAGTATAACTATTTCTTTAACCTGGTCGCCACATCATTACACCTATATTTCAAATATGGTTTGGTTGAAGCTCCGGTTGACATTATTGAAAAACGTCGTTTACGTCAACAAATGGGCGAAGACTTCCTGCAATGGTCTGATATGTATTTCGGCTACAACGATTCACATATTGCTGAAAATCTGAATCAGGAAATCCCTCGCAAGGAGCTTTACCTCACCTTCCTTGATAGTAACCGTGCAGGAAATGTGCAACGGTACTATACACCGAACCGGTTCCGTAAATCAATGACAGCATTTTGCCATTATAAAGGCTTCGCATTTAATCCAACGCAGCCCAATGATGAAGAAATCAATATTTCAGACTGGCTAGCTTCAGATCATGAAGGTGCATTTATCGGACTCCCGAATAAATCCGGAAGTGTCGAGTATTGGGAAATTTCTGATGCTCATTTAGAATTAAACAAACCATTTTAAAAACTCAAAAGCATGAAAAAAGTACAGTATTTTTATCCCGAAACGATTACAAAAGAAGCCGCCATGGTAAACATGAGCGGCGAAACCCTTGACGAATACACTGACAAGGTTTGCAAATTCATTAATGAATTACCGGAAGGCCGACAACAGAAAATTGAAGATGTGGCCAATAAACGGACACTCAATTTATTCATTGAAATTTCAAAGCTATTCCACGACGAAATCGGTGGTGTCAATTTTACGCAGAATTTTACACACATTAATAAATTAATAAGCTATGAGTAGTGGATCACGCCGTATGTGGGAAGATGAACAAATCCGTTCTGAGCTGAAACTAGAGGAGAAACGACTTATTTTCCTGAACAAAACAGCACAGGATATACAGGCAATTAAGCCAGGATCACAAGAATTTCAAAATCTGAAATTTATCCTGGAGAATAAAGAGAAAATAATCCGAAACCGAAAGTTTATTGAGGTTTTGGGATAGTAATTAACCATCAATTATTATGAGTGAAAAACTTACCAAAGAAGAGCTTGAGAAGAAAGTCAAGCATCATAAAAAGAAAGCGAAATACTACTCCAAAAAGCTAAAGGAGATAGAAGAAAAAAAGAGACGTATAGGGTTCAAATTTTATGACTAAAAAATCAACCAAAATCAAATAATCATGGCAAAAGAAACAATTGAATTACGGTTTATCCCATATTTTCGCACACCGGTTGCGGAAATAAAAGCATTAGGCTTTAAAGAGCTTCAACGCTCACCTAATCGTATAAGAACTAGCGAAACTGATCATCTGAGACACTTTATTCTGAAAGATTTCAGTACAGATTCTTAAAAAGATAGGTCTCCGGGTTCGACTCCTAACTGGTGTTTAACATTACGCTCGGCTTTTGCCGGGCGTTTTTATTTTGTGAGTGCGACAGCACGAACTCCTTTAAAGCTTTCTTTTTAGCGCACCGTTTCCCCCACTCCCCCATTTATTTAATGAAATATTGGACAGTACTTAAGTGCGAAAATCACACGTAAAAAACTGACAGTCTGCTATATATATACTCTTTTTTTATATTTTTTCTTATAGTAAATAGTTAGTAATAAAAGTATATAAAAATCGTGCTTTGGTGCGTACTGTTTTTATTTGCTGAAAATCTGCAAGTTAAAGCGCACTAAAAGCGCACCGCATTGCACTGTACGCACTAAAATACTTTTATAATCCTGCAATGTATTGACAGTCATTTATTTAGCGTTTTTCTTGTACTTTTGCACTGCCGTACTGTTTTATTTCCACATTTCCAGTAAGTATTGTACCAGTATTAATCGTTTCCATTTGCCGAATACATCTATCTTAGTATAAACAAATAATTTATGGCATCTGGAATTATAACAAGCATTCAACTCGATCCCTTTTACCAGCGTTTTCTGCGCAATTATTTTGAACACACCGGAATTGTGTTTGAATTCCCGAAAAACCACGAACTCAGTAAGGTATTTTGCCTGTTACTCACAAGGCCTCCATTAGACCCGGAGCCACGTGATGTAAAAAAGGAATGGGAATTTAAAATTGACATTCCGTTTATGCAGCATAAAAACGTGATGTACAATCATTACATATCTGCACGTGCTAACATATCTCTGGCTAAGAAAATTCATGAATTCTATATGCTAGTTGCACATGAAGAATTAATCCGATTTCGCAACCAGGGATTCCAACATACCGAATGTATTGATTTGTTTATTGACAAATACAATCTCTGGTTTGAGAATTATGATCGAGTACTGAAGGATTGGCAACGATATCGGAATAGAATTTATCAAAGAAAATTCAGTAAAAAATCCACCAACTTAAGCGCTTGAATTGTCCATTAAATGTAAATTCCTAAGATATACTAAGAACTACTAAGATTATGTCAAAAACAATATGCACAAACATCAAATTCCAATATGCTTATAATTTTCAAAGCATATCCGGGAATAATTATTCATTTAAAGCCGGCTTTGATTGGATTAAAATACCGACAACCGATGCTGAATTGCAAAACGCATCAAAAAATGTAAATGCAGGCACTTATATCAGTCAATCACTTACATTGAAAGCCTTTGCTGCTGATATTAATGTAAATGATTTAGCCGATTTACCGCTTATTTTTCTTGTAACCATTGAAGATGAAAGCACTGAGTTACTCGGATCATTGCAATTTCCGGCAAAAATGGAAACATTCAATGAGAAAAACGATTTTGCAGACATTTCCATTCTGCAAGAACATCCAATATAATACATAATTATTTGATTTGGTTTGAGTTAGGTGACGTCCTTTCATGCGGGGCGTCACCTTTCTATGTTTGTCAAAAACAGATATGGATTATACACCTTACATCAATGAAATACTGACATCCGGAAAACACGGACGTAGTATTTCTTTCCTTTCGCATTACCAGTCGATACTTAATTACATCGAAAATCCTGCAAGCATTCAGGGAATAGAGCGTGAGGAATTAAAAATATTAGCAGTCACGCCAAATGGCGTCCAACCTTACGATGACTTCAAGCCAGAACCGGAAAATGATGGCATTATTGCAATTGTTCCAATTCGCGGAACAATGACCCGTTATGGGTCCTGGTTTCGTTATGGCATGGAAGAAGTTGCAGAAATGCTTCTCCAATTATATGCTGATCCTGACATTAAGGGAATCATTCTCGACACAGACACTCCTGGTGGGACGGTGAATTCAATGCAAATTCTTGAAAATGCATTGGAAGTAAGAAACAAACGAGTTGATATGCTTGTCAATCTTTCAGCATTTTCAGCCGGTTTTTATGTTCGTTGCCTTTGCGATAACGCTTATGCAACCCATCGAAACGCCAGTGTCGGAAATATCGGAATTCGTGCAACCATTCAGGATGATTCCGAATTGCTCAAAAAATGGGGATTGAAAATAATTGATGTCATTCCACCACAGTCAAAATTCAAAGGAAAAGCCTTTGATGACGCAAAAGACGGAAACTCTGATGCGCTCATTAAAGAGTATCTCGAACCTCTGGCTGAAGACTTCCAAAAACTTGTCCGGGAAGCTTGTCCAAATCTTGATGAATCCGTTGAAGGCATTCTTGAGGGGAAAGATTTCTTTGCTACCGATGCCGTAAAATACGGATTAATTACCGGTATCAAATCCCGTGAAAATCTCATTACTGAAATGCTCAGTGATGACACTTACAACATGTCACAAATCCTTAACAATTAGAAATATGAAACAAAAATTTAATGCAATGTTGGAACGCCTGGGCTTTACTGCTAAGGTAAAATCCAACTCGCTCACTGCAAAAGAGCGGCGCACTCTCAATGCAGAGTGCAAAAAAGAGTTTGACGGCAAATCTCTTAATTCAGTACTGCAAAGTATTGCTGCCGAAAATGAAACCGAAGAAGATCAGGTTGTTGCTGAAATGGCAACTATTCTCGGTCTCGACGCTGAAGGTAATGATCCTGAAGGTAATGACCCGGAAGGTAATGACCCGGAAGGTGATGACCCGGAAGGTGATGATCCAGAGGGTGATGACCCGGAAGGTGATGATCCTGGCACTGGCAAAACTGCCAAAATCATGAAAACCGCATCTCAGCGTTTGAAAAAATTGCAAGCTGAAAACAAACGCTTGCGAGGTGAAAGTGAAAGCCCAAAAGCTCCTAAAGTAATTGGTGCAGGTAATCAAGGTAAGAAAATTTTGCTTTGTGGTCCTGGTACTAACAAAACCCATCTTTATGGAATTCCTCACGACATGTTTTCATTGGACAAAACATGGAATGCACGTGCTGCACGTGGAGTTGTTGCTGAAGGTCGGTATCGTGATGAAGAAATTGCAAATTTGAAAGCTGAGTTTGATCAGTATTCAATGGATTTTGCATCGCATTATGCTGAAGCAAAAGCTTCAGGACAATTGGCAACAATTGTTGCTGGCAATATGGATTATGATGACTTAGCTTCAGATCTTGGTGCATATTATCGTGTTCGTCGTATGGATGCAATCATTACGCATCTGAAACGTTTAACTTCCGTAAAAGGAATTTTCCCGCTTGTTTCAAACATTCAGGATGAACAGGTAATGACCAACCAGTTTGAAGGTCGTTCATTCACGCAGGCCTATCAGTCCGGTCGTGTGTTCTCAGGTACATTCAAATTCCAGCCGGAAAAAGCGAAGGTTTCTGATGTGATGTTCAAATTCAAATTCTCTGATTTGAAAGATCTCGAACGTCAGTTCATTGGCTATCTTAACCGTGAAGGTTCTGATCCAATTAAATGGACATTCATTGAGTGGATTTTGGTACAATGTGCCGTTATCCAACACAATGAACAGGAATTACGCTATGTCAAAGGCATTGCTCTTCCTTCCACAACGAATGAGCCTGCGTATTTCATGTACGGATCAACTGGTATTCTGAATACCATGGATGACGCCTGGGAAAAACAAAACCGTATGTATGTCTTTGGTGACAAACGTACCTACTCCTCTTCTACCATTCTCGAATATGTTCGTTCATTTGTACGTAGCGTTCACCACATGCGTGGTCGCATTGATGACGTTGTGCTTTGCATGAATGATATCCATATTCCAGATTTTCTCGAAGCATATCGTGAAAAATATGGTAAAGACAGCAATTATAATGGCGAAAAAATGGAAGTCAAAGATTTCCCATTGCCAAAAATTGTACGTGTTCCAAATATGGGATACAACCGTTACGACATGTGGATCATGCCGGAGGGAGCTCTCGAACTCCACGAAAACAAACCAGGAGAATTCTACTCCTACTATTTCCAACGTGATTTGGAAGAATTGTTTGTCACTTCATACGGCAAAGAAGGTACTTACGCATTTGCAGGTCGCAAATACGAAACACGTGCTGCTTTGTTGGCTGCCAAAGGTCGCCACACAAATATTTTCCGTAACAATCCGGTTACACTCCTCGCTGATGGTGACACCACAGCCGATGCAGAATTAAACGACTGGTTTGAAGCTGTTGAAAATGCAGCTGCTACTGCTTTCACTGACTTTGAAAATGCCGTTGAAGGTGTTGTTTACAAACTTCTGATTGGTCACATGACCAACGCTACAACTGTCGCTAAGGCAGGTAAATTCTCTGAAATTACTGCTGCGTTTAATCCTGATGCACTTGGTGATTACCTCAAGGTAATTTACAACCCAACTACGTCCCAGTTCATTGAGATTGAACGTAAAGTAAATGGTGTTGTTGCTGTCAATGCAGCTGCTAAAGCTCCGGCATATGTTGAATAAAATATGATAAAGGACTCCATCTCAATGGTGGAGCTCCTTTTCATTTAAAAATCATTTTTATTATGAAAAAAATAAATTCAAAACAGCTTCGAGCATCCCAAGGCAGGGTGCAGAGCTATATCGCGAAAAAGCAAAAAACCTTTTTCATTATTCTTGCGCTTCTTTTGGCAATTCCGGCATTTTCATATGCTGCAACCGGCGATGATTTCGCTTTTGAATTTGGCACTGGTAGAACTGTCGTTGCAATGTCGGTTGGGCTTATGGGCACAATTGGCAGTATTGATGATCCAGATGCCGTTGATAAGGCAGGAACGCAAGTAAAGGCAAAGTTGTGGTTGGTATCTTCCGATCAGTATGATGATTCGCAGACATTCCCGCCTAAAGTTGATAGGCAGCGAGGAACAATACCACTATTGTCGGGTGAAACATGGCATTATATAGCATCTGTGGAAGATAGTCCCGAACCGGGCTCATCAGGAGAATCCGGTGACATGGGTCCTACACTGAAAAACAGCTTGACATTTATAGTTGGTGGACTCGGTAATCAAATTATGAACTTGCTTGAACAGGGAACCGGGAAAGGCTTCTATATAGTCTGGGAAATATGCTCAACCGGAAAACGATACATTGGAGGTAACGGATGTAAACCAATGAAGCTAATTAGCTTTGAAGGTGGCGCGAAAAAAGACGGCACCGGTTGGACATTAACCTTCGAAAACCAATGTGGTGAGCTATGGTGCGAATACATTGGAAATACTCCTACAGTACAACCAGCACTTGTGGCTGCTGATGCAACCGACTTTGCATACAGTACAGGTGTAAATGTATATCAAGTTCAAGACGGAACAATTGCTGGAGTTACAATTACAGATATTACCGGAATTACTGATGCTGACATAGGGAAAGTCATTACCTTAAAAGGATCTGGCGGTGAATTTCCTTCTGAAATTGATGGTATTACAGGTAATTTCCTACTTTCCTCTGGTGAAACATGGGTTGCCAATAATGAAGCCGGTGGTCGTCAAATTGATTTCAAAGTGTATAAGACAGGAGTTGATACTTATGTCTTTATTGAAATGTCACGCATATAATCTTTTTTTCACTTGATTTTAAGGGAGCTTAGCAGCTCCCTTTTTTTTGTCCTTTGTCAATATCAGGCAGTCATTTAGATTGCAGGAAATTGCAAATTTAAAAACATAACGTTATGCCAAAAGAAATTTCATTTGCTCAAAAAAACGACTTTGTCACCCGGTATGAAACCGAGAACGAAAAGCACTTTAATAAGGATCGTGAGCTGTTCCTTAAAGTCTTCCCAACCAGTCCGCTTGTTGCTGAATTGCACAAAGCGAATGAGTTTAACCGCCAACGCCTTGATGGCCGCATGTTGATGGAACTACTCAAATCAGTATGCTTTGAGACAATTCTCGAAAACCGTGGCATCATGTCAGATGTTGCTAAACGTGAGAAAACCAAACGTAAATCCGAAGAAGAAGCACGTAAGCAAGCAGAAGAAGAAGCACTTAAGAAGGCAGAGGCCATGGAAGAGTTGAAATCTGCTGATCTGGATGAGATCAAATACAAAGATGCAAAATCATTGATTCATCGTTTGTCTATTGACACTCCGGATATGAAGGGAAAAACCATTATCCCGGCATTGGCTGATTATAAAAAGATTCTCGAATCTGAGTCTGCAAAAGCTGCTGAGAACACAGAAGAAACCACTACTGAAGGTGCAGAGGCTGGTGCTAAGGCTGGTAGCTCTGATTCAAAAAAAAACGGGGACCAAGAGTAGAATATCCTTCCATTCCGTGGGATGAAACTGCAAACAAAGGCGTGCAGATGTGCATGGTACTCTATAACGATAGAGTAAACAGTTACTACTCCGCCAAGGAACTCGATGCCATAATCGATAGTGATCCCACATTTGAGAACCTTAACAAGCTGGTTACACTCGATGAGCGTAACCGGCTTTCTCATTTAGAGCTGCAGCACTACGAACAGCACAGCGAGTTTCTTTATAAGCATCCACTACTCCAAGATGACAAGCTACGCAATGAGCTGAATACATTAAGGCGCACGGATCCAGAAGCATTCATGCAGATGCTCACGAATGCAAAGAAGAGCATCGATCGCTACAGATCGCAGCTAAATAACAAGCGATATAGTACAAAAGAAGAGCGCATGCAGAAAGAACAGCACATACGATACTACACACATAAGATTGCTATCATTAAGGAGCTGGTCGCACAAGCATAACGACTAATCACTCTATGTTGATGACTAATAGCCGTGCAAGCCATGCATGGCTATTTTTTTGCTTAAAACCACTAAAGCACTGGCGCACAACGCCCTCATATTTCTGTTGATTTTGCTATTCATTGTTTTACAAATCGAGAACTCAGCGTAATGGTGAGAACTGTCACACACATTTAAAATAAAAAGTGTGGAAATTGCCAAAATGCAATAAATCAAAAACTTAATATAAAAATCATTGGCAACATGTTTCTATTTGATGACTAATGAAATTGGAAAAGGGATTAATAATTAAAATTAAGTGACTATATTTGAAAAGTAACCAAATAAAATAATAGCATGAATGATATACCTAAATTTATACACACAGTGAATGGTGACCATGAATTTGTAATATCAACAAACACACCTGCTTGTATTGCTGAAGTGCTTTATTTCGACACACACAAAGAAGTTGAAGTATTGCAGTTGCAACCACCAAAAGATTGGTTTATTAAGTTTCAAAATCATAAATATGTATTTGCCGAACGCTCTAAATATCCGGTAAATGGGAAATATGTTGTCTTAGTTATCCGCAAATTTTGGGAAATGCCAACAGAAAAAGATGTACCTATTGTCGGAGATATAAAACATGGAGTTATTACTAAAATGATTGATTGGTTTTGTGTAACACAAAAAAAAGCGACTGAGTAGTCGCTTTTACAAATTAATTAGTTTGACGCAAGTATTATATGTGCAGTGCCTCTTAAAATTACGATTGCATTTGGAGATACCATGCTTTCTTCCATGTCAAGTATGCCATCAATATAAACTTCAGCTGTAATTTCTGATTTTTTTTCAGGACCTTGAACTACAAGATATAACTGCTCACCTGTGCGGCCTGTGAACTCATGTGCCCATTCTTCATCATACACTTCTTCAGTTCGTAAATATCCTGTTTCATCCTGTACTGTTATGTACATTGGATATTCATTACAATATGCTTTGTATTCTATTGTGATTTTGCGACCTTCTTTTTCGCAACTTGAAAAAAGAAAAATACAAAGAGTGGCTGTCAGTAATAATGTTAACTTTTTCATAATTGAATTTATTTTGATTTGCCCAAATATACAAAATTTATACAAAAAAATTTGTCAGTTAAAAAAAACACCGTATGTTTGCAATGCAAGATACGTTAATATTTAATAATGATGCAAAACAGCTTCAAAAAAACATTGGGTGGCAAACCGGTGAAAGTCCGGGAGACTTTTCAAAGCATCGCTTTGACGGATCTTGCGGTGACCACCCTTATTTTCTCATTTAACACTTTTAATTATGCAAGATCCGAAAGTCAAAACCAAGGACCCAACTGTCCGCGCTGCCGTATTAATGGAGGCAGTTTCAAACTTCAAAGATTTTAATGAAAACAACATGGTAAAAGGCGTGCTGCTTAATTTGCTCGCTAATTTCATTAATTCTGACGAAATCAATCTAATTTCCACAACGGAAAAAGAAGACATTTCACTCTCTGTAAAAATGATCAACGGATTAGTTGATGCTATTTACGATTATTAACCCTTAAAATTTTATTTCTATGGAAAATGTAAAAATTAATACCGGGAAATTTCTCGGTAAACAGTTGCGCTATTTTATTGAAAATGATGATTTGTTTTTGAATGCAAAAAACATAATTGCAATTCTTTCATTAAAAGAAGATGCGCTTGAGAAAATTGAAGCAATTGATAAACTAAAAGTGAATGATGAATGGTTTATCAATGAATTCGCTTTCAGTGTATTAAAACAAGAGTCAAAGTATGGTAGTACAAAAGTAACTGCATTTGTTGAAAAGCTACCAGCTAAAAGCATGCAGTATTTTGCAGAAAACAATCAAAATAACCTGTTAATGGCAGTGGTTAACGATGTGCAAAACTTAATTAATAAGCGAGACAAATCCATCCAGTTAATGGATGATCTTGATGAAAGCATTCAAAATCTTGATGATGCCATACTTGCCAGGGTAGAAGATTTTAATCAAATAAATATTTAAAATCAATATTATGCAAACACTTAAATTTAGTTATCACGAATCAGAAATAAGTTTTACTTATGGTTCTGAAGAAAATGTAATGGTAAATGCTACCGAAATGACAAAAGTATTTGGAAAAAGGATTCCATTTTTTCTAAAAGCTGACCATACAAAAGTGTTTATAAATGCTCTTGAGCTTACTCCATTTGGAGATAGCTCGGAGCCATTAAAGCGCGATGAAATTATTAAAACTGTCAATGGAGTAAGTACATGGATGCACCGTATTTTAGCATTAAAATTTGCTGCATGGCTTGATCCTAAATTTGAAGTTTGGATATTTTCAACCATTGATGAAATAATACTTGGTGCATATCGGCAACATAAGGTAGCCAGCATTGCAAAAATCAAAGCACAAAAAGCTTTAGAGGATAAAAAAACATGTTGCTTGAAAAAAATCCTGAATTTCAAGAGTTCATTGAATTGGAGCAAAAAGTAAACGAAGCTTCAAAACAGCAGAAAAGCGCATTGCGAATATCAAATGCTCAATTGAAAATGGATTTTTCTTAATCAATATTACTTGTTTTTAATAATAAAGGGCGATGCATTGCATTGTCCTTTCTTATTTTAAAGCCATAAAATATCTTTGAAAAAAAAGCAATGATAATAACAATTCTTAAAACAGGTAAGGATAATGCATTTAATCTATTCAACCAGGAGGTAACTTACATCATTGAAAAATCAACGATGTACTTAAACAATCAGGAACTTTTAAAAGCTGTGAATTTTCCGGCACCAATTCATCAAATAAAACAAATTGATGATGAAAGCTATATTCCGGCACATATTGCGCTTGGTGAGCTTTACAACTGGGATAAAGAAAAACATCAGTACATTCATTTGTTTACAGCTGTGGTAAATGCTTATCATGAGTATTTGAGTGAGCAAAACGAAGACAAATACACAAAATTAAAGCGCAAGCTGTATGGCGATGATGTCGCTTAAGCTGTCCTTTCACACATGACTAAACTGAAATACATTGCCGGAAAACACCGGTGATGATTGAACAGTTTAGAAAATTACACCCCGACATTTTAAAGGATTTCCGTAAAGACGGGAAAAGCTCTGCCATTCAGGAAAAGTTGAAATCTTATATAATCCACATCGATCGTGCTGTGGAAATTTATCGCTTTGACGGTAATATCTCCAGAGCGGCCAGAACACTCGAAAAAGAATTCCCGGAACTTTCATTCAATACGGCAAGGTCGCGCATATACGATGCGCTTAATATTTTCCATGTTAATTCATCTGTAAGGAACTCGGCATGGGACAATTACTATGCTGACAAAATGGAGGATCTTGCCAAACTTTCCATTGCTGCTGATAACATTACAGAGGCTCGTAGATGCATGGAAAAAGCTCACATGTTCCGCACAAAAGAAGATGATCAGATGTTGAATCCTGATGATTTTAAAATGAAACAAACAATTGTTTCTCCAAACATCGATCATACCCGCCTTGGAATCGGAAAACACGATTTGAAAATAATTTTTAAAGAAAGTGTCGAAATGATTGAATCACGAGACATTGAACGCCCAAAGAAAGATAGCCTCATAAATGAAGTAGCATTAGCCACTGGACAAACAATAGATACAGAGTATGAAGACGTTACAGATTGACAAAGAAAAGTTTCGCACTGACTATATGTCTGTATTGCAGCATCATGCTTATCTTTCAGACACGCAAAATTTATGGGGTGACATCGGACGTGCTGCCGGTAAATCAACACACATCATTGCTCCTCGATTAGTGCGAATTGTTAATGATCTCCCAAGAGCTCCGATATTACTAATGTGTTCAACCTATGTTTCGTTACTTGACAATATTTTACCGGCAATCTTATCATATATGAATAAGCATTATGTGCGCGGATATCACTTTGAATATCAAAAAAAGCCTCCAAAGTTTTTCAAGCAACCTTATAGAGATGTTAGCGACTGGAGGCGAACCATTTCTTTTCCAAATGGTGCGTATGTTCGCTTTGGATCAATGGACAGGCCGGAATCAGTACTGGGCTCTGATTTCGTTCATGTAATTACCGATGAATTGCTTCGAATCAAAGAAAGCGAATTCATTGAACGTGTTATTCCTACTCTGCGTGCCGATCGATCACTGTTTGGACACTCACCATACTTTGGTGGAATCACAGGATTTTCCAGTACTCCAAATCTTGAAAATGACCATGACTGGTGGTTAGCTCAGGAAGAAAACATGGACAAAGAGTTGATTGATAAAATAATGGATGTTGCACTTCGTGTGGATCATGCTAAATATTATTCATCAGAATCAGAGTCAGAAAAAGAACGCAAAAAACATCAACGCTTTGCAAAGAAATGGTCTAAAATATTGCGAGAAAAACGCAAAGGAGCTACAACTTATTTGAAGGGCTCCAGCTTCTCTAATATTCTAATTTTAGGCACAGATTACATCCGTCAACAAATTGCAGGATCAAAATCGAATTTAGAAAAAGTACTCCTGTCAATTTTTGGAATACGCCCGAATGCTGTTAAGGAAATGTTCTTTGGAAAATTCAACAACTCGCACATTTACACTGACAGTTACAAATACAACCATATTGATGTTGTCAATCAAGAAATGGAGTTTGTTAAATCATCCAGAGATTTAAAATACGGCAATGCTGAAAAACCTATTTTAGCAGGCTTTGATCCTGGACACTTTATGTCAATTGTATTTGCTCAAGAAAAGACTCAAGGCTCCAAGGAAACGTTGCGTGTATTGAAAAACATGTACGTTACTCACCCACAGCAACACTTTGAACTTGCTGCAAAAATCAATGATTACTTTCAATATCATTCCCGGAAGAAAATATACTTGTATTATGACCGTGCAGCGAATCAGTGTAAAAGAATTTACAGAAATAACCAATCCGGACGGACTGATGCCAGGATATTAAAACGAGAACTAGAAGCACACGGATGGCGTGTTGAACTTATGGATCTCGGTCGTGAAACAATTTTCCATTACCTTCACTATACGATTCTGAATATTCTATTTGGTGAGCATGACCAACGCACTCCAAAAATGGCAATCTGTCAAAATGAATGTGAAGAGTTAATTAGCTCAATCCGCCATTCCCCACTTAAGCGCAAAGATGGACGAATACAACTTGACAAAAAATCTGAGGACGAACTTGATCTTGAAGATCAAGCGTTTTGGAGTACCCAAATTGCAACGGCATTTATGTACCTGCTATATGGATTGTATGAAAAACACTTGCCGGCAAATGCAATTGATTATGAAGATTATAGCGGATTGTAATGTCCTTTTAAAATGACAATTAACGAATGATATTAGCGATATGAACGAAATACTATTTGATGAAGCCTTTGCAAAAATGAAAGAGCTCCAACATGGTGATGAAACTTTTGAAATGCATTTCTTTGGTTTGAATAGAACCCGGGGAGAATCAGGCGGTTTAAAAAAGTACTTTAAATGCAGATTGCGTCCGGCACTGCCAAAGGAATTTTCTGAAATAATACTATCGGATACTTTGCTTCCATTCAAAGATGTGGATAATGATGAAAACAAACATTGTTACAAGCGATTAATCCGCTTTGTTGCTTTCCCTCCCGAATATGAACTCTTGAAAATCAAACGTAAATGATTACACGATACGGAAATAATCACGGAATCAGTCAGGCAGGCACTGAAAAAATGATCAGTTTTGAAATACTCAACCGGTTTGAAGCTTTATCGATTGAAGAAGAAATTCAAACTTTTGAAAAATCAACTGTTTATGGCGACCGCATGCGAATGCAAGATTATACCGTTGCCACAAATGGTGTAAGAAACAATCTTCCAAACGAAATGAAAACACTGTTAAGCTCTAATCATTTGATTCCCGGATTAATGAAAAAGCAAGTGCGATTTATGTATGGTGCCGGGCCGTTTCTCTATCAAGAAAAAATGGAAGACAACCATATGAAACGCATTTGGGCTGAGCGTGCAAAACATCCAACCTTTTGGAAATGGCTCAGCTCATGGAAAGCAAATGGCATGGCTGATGACGTTCAAACTTACATTAAAAAGGTTGCAACTAACTATTATTATACAGAGGATTTCTTTTCAAAAAGATTACATAACAAATCTAGACGGGTTGGTGGTAATGGCTTCCACATTCGTGGTTTGGAACATGTCAGCACACACAGGGCTCGCCTGATGACAGAAAAAATCATTCCCGGATCAGAGGAGTTAAGAGATGAAGATTTAACGTGGGTTGGAATTGGTCCCTGGGACTCACCGTGGAATAAAAACATTGAACTATTTTCCCGTTTCAATGAAGCAGATCCTTTGAAAGAAAATGTTTCAATCAATTACATCAAAGATATTACTTTCGGTGATGAGATTTATTCCACTCCCACCTATTTCTTTGGTTTACGTGATTGGATCATAGGATCAAACCTTAATCCAAAATATGTCAACAGCTTTTTGAAGCATTCTTTTAATGCCAGAATTCACTGTGTTATACCATCCGCTTGGTTTGCAACAAAAGAAAAGAAGTTCAGGGAGTACTGTGAAGAAAACAGGGAGCGTGAACAGCGCGGACTTGAACTTATTAAGGAGTATGAAGGCGTTAAACTTGTATCTGATACCGGCGCTCCATTTGAATTTGACACATCCATGGTTCAGAAGTGTGTTGATCTCAAGATAGAGCAATTGACAACCGTAATGAGTGGCGAAGGCAAGAATCAGGGAAAGATTTTCTATTCACGTAGTTTCCGTACAGAAAACGGAATTGAAAGCTGGGAGTTTAAAGAAATTCCAACCAATTATAAAGAATTCATGACTTCAATTAACGATTACGACAAGCGGTCAGTGCGTGTAGTTACTGAAGGCATGGGATTAGATCCGGCACTTTCAAACATTGGCAGCGAGGGTATTTTTAGCAATTCCGGCTCACAAGTCTATTATAATTACTTAGTTTATCTGAACTCACTACAGTACGCTGAAGAGTTTATTTTAGCGGACCTAAATTCTGCCTTAAAAATTAACTTCCCGAGAATCTATAATGAAGGTTTCCGTCTTGGTTTATACCGGAATGTTCCACAGAGGCTCGAAGAAACAAATCCAACCGAACGTCCATCAGAAAATCATCAATAATTATGGCAAACATTATCCCATTCAAAACCGGTGCAGAATTAAAAACCTTCCTATCAGGAATCAATATTACTTTGGACATCGGAAACATCCAATCAAGCTTTGTAAAAGCTATTGAAGATGTTTCTGATGTTGTTTCTGATGACGTCTGGAAGCTGATTATTGATCATTATAACTCCGAACATTTTGGAGATGGTGGAGAATATCAAAAGCTTGATGATCTGGTGAAGCTTGCACAATATGCCTTGGCAAATTTTGGCATGTTTCATCACTTTATTTGGCTGACAATTAGCATATCTAACTCATCTGTTACGGTAAAGAAAAGCGAAGATGAAACAACCGCTTATAAGTATCTGACTGATGAAGCAAAACAAAGCTTAATTGATACTGCTTGGGTATTCATGACTAAACTGATTGAGTATTTGAATGCAAATGCAACGGTTTGGACAGCATGGGAGAAAACCACATCCTACCAAGCTGATCAGATTGTACGTTACAATGACACTTTTTATAAGGCAAACGCTCAATTCACATCCGGGGAAAGTTTTGCTGTAGCTAATTGGACAGTTAAACCGGATTCTGAAGTAATTTTCCATAAATGGACACTTTCTGACCAATATACTGAGCTTCAAAATGAAATATTTGAGAGTTATAAAGACTTTCAAAAGTATTTTGACATCTCCAGGTCTGCTTATTTTTATGCCAAACTGCGACATATTATAAATCGTGTAAAAGATGATTATGTGAATTCACGATTATTTCAAAAAACAAGTGATAGCACAGTAATAAGAACACTAAAACGTGCTGTCGCTTACAAAACTATGTCTATTGCGACTATGGAGTTTGACTACTTCATGCTTCCCAAACCATTACGGGTTTCAATCGGAAATGAGATGCAGAAAAATGCAAGATTCCGGGATGTGTCACACATGAAACAAGTAATTTCAGAACGCTATAATCAAATAGCAGATCAGTATTTCGAGGAATTTGAACGGGCTGTACAAATTGATCGTGAATCAGAATCAATTTCAGAAAAAGTTACACAACCTTATACAACCACACTTAATGAAGACAAGTCTCACGCCTCAATGATGTAGCCATGTTAGAAATTCAAAATGTCCAAATCCATACCGAATGGGATGAACTTACTCCCGATGAAGCGTTACAAGTAATTGAATTGCTTGAATTGCTTTACAAAGAAGTTGATGTCGTGGAATTCAGACTTCGACTATTGTCGATACTTTCCGGATACAAGCGAAGCAAGAAAAAGCGCAAACCTGCGGAAATAGAAATGATAAACCAAAACCTTGCAATACTGGCTGATCAGTTTCGTTTCCCAACTCGTTACGATTACACTGAAAAAGAACGATTATCACAGTTAACTCCTGAATTACGTGTGAAGCTTCGCAAGTATTTGCCATTTGAGATATTTGATTCAGAAAATTACGCTGAAGCTCAAACTTGTCTGGATCTCATCCCTTCTTTAAGAATCGATTTATCCTGGCATCGGAATCTTGTCCCGGAATTTGAATGGCTCGGAGTTAAACTTTTGGGTCCTGTAATTGATATTGATAATTACGGACTGATAAATACAAGCATAACTGCCGGTGAATATGTGGATGCACTTGGGTATTTCAATGCCTTCTTGGACACAAAAAACGATAAGTTTCTAATTGACATGTTAGCGGTTTTATACCGTATAGAAGGTGCCGAATATGGCGAAAAGTTTTTCACTTACAACAAAAGGCATCTTTCTGACGTGCCAATAAAATACAAGAAACTCGCTTTTTACTTAATTCAAAATCTCACAGATTTTCTCACAAACAGATCAGGTTACACCTTTTTATTTTCCCGGACAAAGAATAATGACGGTAGTGAAAAAATCAGTCTTGGTGCAGAGTCCACAATATTTGATTTGGTGAAAGCAGGATACGGAAGCGATGAAGAAATCCGAAAGAAAAATTTAGTGGTATATCTCAATATGCAAGTTGACAAGTTGAAATCATTCGTTTCCGAGTGCCGTGCATACAAAATGAAGGATACAGAAATTGCTTCAAAATATCACATTCCAATCAACACTTTAAAGCTTTTGTAATATGATAGTAACAGATCCAGTCGTTGAACTGTTGAAATACTTTTGCAAATTTCCAAATCGAGATGGAGTACTAAAGAACTTCGCCAGATCCAGCGAAAAAGTCAATGGATATAACGACTTAAAAACTTACATCCAGGAACTGCCGGCTGCAATTATGCCTGAGATTAAGGATTTTATTTTTACTTCAGACAGCGATGTGCTTAAAGATCGTGTGCGCACAGCTTCCGATTATTTCATGCTTTTGGAATACGGACAAATTGTGCAGTCCGGACAGAATAAAATGAAAGTACGTGAAACGGAATGGCTTGTTTCTTTAACCATTGCCCATCAAGCCAACGGTCGAAATCATGACGGTTTTGAAGAAGCCTTACTGAGCAATCAAGCATTAAATATTGTCCGTGATCTTATTCAGCGCATTGATGCTGATGATTCCAACACATGCGCTTCCGGTAGGTTGCTAGACAAACCGATTAGCATTTCCCCGGTTGAGCCCTATTTGCTGTACAACTCATACGGGTGGGTACTGACATTTAAGAAAACCGCTACAAATCTTTCATTCTAATGCAATACACTGCCAAATATCCCCAAAACCGCATGCGCATTAAAACAGAGTTTACCTCTGTAGCTTTGCGAGAAACTGCACAGGCAATCCGTGATGAGCAATCACAGACAGCTTCTGAATGGGGATTGTTTGATACAGGAAATTTAGAAAAATCACTGAAAGGTCGCTTTTCAGTAGATGCGCAAGGCGGTGGTGCAAAACTCTCAATGAGATATTTGGCATATGCTCGGTTTCTTGACATGAAAGATTCCAGGAGAAGTAAAAAACGTGAAGGATATCACCTTTACAATCGCATTGTATTTGGGCATCTTTACGGACAATTACTGCCACATTTACGATATGGTTTTACTCAGGAAGTTAGAGAGGAACTAAGTCAAAGATTATATGCTATTGCGGCAAGCAAAATGCCATTTTACCGGAAAATTGACATGCAAATAAAAGAAGTTTCAAACTATAATCCACAGGTTGGATCAATTATGGCGAAATCATACCGGGTTGGATATTAATTATTGATACTATGGGAAAACTTACCGATGACGTACTAAAATGGACACTGGATATTAATGGTGATCCTGCACGAAAAGATCTAAATAAACTCGAACAATCAACTCGAAGCCTTTCGGAAACAAATAAACGTTTGAAAACCGAAATGGCGAAGCTCGATGCCCAGGAAAACAAAAACACAAAGGAGTACCGTGCTATGCAAAAGCAAGTAACGGCAAATAATAAAACCATCAAGATCAATAAGACTGAGATGGGAAAACTCCGTAAAGAAATTGGAATTACCGGGCTTACCATGAAACAACTGCGCTCAGAATCGAAACGACTACAGAACCAACTTAACAATGCAACTCCCGGGACGAAAGAATGGAAGCGTTTGAATAATGAATTGACAGCGACAAAGGCAAGAATGTCTGAATTACGAGGAAATGGGTCTAAAGCAAATCGGATTTTTGGGGATTTTAAACAATCACTTAAAGGCATCTTACCGGCATTTGGTTTCGCTGCAATTCTTGCCGGCATAGGAAAAATGTTCAAATCCCTTTATGAACTCAAAAAAGAAATTGAAGGAGACACAATCAGATCTACAAATGTACTCGGTGACAGCATTGGTTATGTGGAAGAACAGGCAAAAAAGAATGCAAAGCAACTAGGGCTTACTAATCGCGAGTATGTTGCCGCCACAGCTGTAACTGCCGACTTGCTTGTCCCCTTGGGTTTGGCTCGGAAAAAATCTGCGGAGATGGCTTCAGGAGCTTTAGGAGTTGCCGGTGCATTGGATGAGTGGACACGTGGAGCTTTTGGACTTGAAGAAGTACAGCGTTCAGTAAATGCAGCCCTAACCGGAGAAATGGAAGGGATGAAGAAATTTGGTATTGTTATTCGTCAGGATTCCGAAGAATATAAAAATCTGGTAAAACAGAAAATGGAAATGGAAGGTGTTACCAAGGCACAAGCATCTGCAATGACTGTGCTTCAATTAATACAAGCGAAATCACTCGATGCACAGCGATCATATAATTCCGAAGGGAATAAAACGCTGAGAATGGAAAAGCAAATTGCTGCATGGTGGAGAAGGAAAAAGGAACAAATGGTAGAAGCTTTTCAGGAAAAACCATGGGAAAAAATCGACATGGAACGTCGTTCGATTATCCGTCAAGCGAATGCATTGAAAAACACAAATCTACCTGCAGAGCGTAGAAATGAAATCTATGATGAACTTTCCCGACTTGCTCCTGAAATTGTTGAAGGCCTGGACAAGGAGAACATTAATATTGGGAAACTAAATGAAAATATGCGTGAGTATAATAAGCTTGTGCTACAAAAAATGGTACAGGCTAGGGTTCAGGCTGAAATTAATGAGGAACAGGAAAAACTACTCGACATTCAAGAAAAAGTATTTGAGAGTGAGATGGGAATGATTAGCATAATGGACCGCAAACTTGAAACAATCAAACGAAGGATTGAAACGGGGACTACTGCTTCAGGTCAGGAATTAACAGAAGATCACATACGAATGTTGCAGGATTATTATGATGAAGTGAATGTGATTGTTGAAGATGGCAGCATGAAACTTAATGACAAATACACTGAATATTTGAGCAAAACAAAAGAGGCAAATGAGAACATCAGATGGGGATTAACTCAATCTGAAATTGTCGGATATGACGAATCCGCATGGAACTCTTATTTGGAAAAAATTGAAAAACGTGATGAAATTCAAAATGATATTAATATAAAACAAGATACTTATATGAATAAGTACAAATCACTTTTTGATGGTAAAAATGAAGAGGAAGAAAATGATACCAAAGTTATTGGCTTGCTCCAGCAAAAGCAAAAAGAGTTGAAAAAAATAAAAGAACTCCGAGATGCTGCAACTTCTGAATCTGATTTAATAAACTACAATAAGGAAGTTGAAGCCCTTGAAAACGAAATAAAACGATTAAATGAGCTTGGAACTATTAAGCCAGAACCTGAAGATGAAGAAACCGACACTAACTACGACACAGGCTGGTTTGAAAAAGAAGTAAAAGCTCAAGAGGAAATGGAGCGAGAAGCCATGGAGTTTCTTGCCAAAATGTATGAAATGCAATTGTCTGATGATGACCGTGCTGTTATTCAGGCAATGCAGAAATATGACAAGCTTCTTGAGGAAAATGCAAAATATATTGAGTACTACGAAAAACAAGCTGCTCAAGGAAATAAAGAAGCCGCTGAAACGCTTCAACAGTATAAAGATGCTGAAAAGCAAATTATTGAACAGCAAAATGCTGAAGTCAATGAATTACTAGAAAAATCTGATAATTTTAAAAGCGAACGGAAAGCTGCACGTCAGAAATTAGACCTGATGTCAGATCAAGAAGTTTATGATCTGCAATTACAACAATATCAGGAGTACTTAAATCTGAAGTATATATCTGAGGAAGAATATACAAAGCTTGTTGAACAGCTGGATAAGGAACTGCAAGAGGGAAAAATGGAATCCGTTCGTGAATACATTGCGGCTGCAGGTTCCTTAACAAACAATTTATCGTCAATGATTCAAGGCATGCAAGATGCCGAGCTCATGAAAGTTGAGAATAAATATGCCGGTGAATTAAAAGCAGCCGGAAATAATGCTGACAAGAAGTCCGAAATTGAGGAGAAAATCCAAAAAGAGCAAAACGCTATTCGTAAAAAATATGCAAATGCGCAATTCATGGCCACAATTGCATCAATGGTTGCCGATCAGGCTGCCGGTATCGTTTCAATTTGGGCACAGTTTGGCAATTTGCCCCCCGTTGCCGGATTATTAACTGCCGGATTATTGGCTGCCACTATTCCTCAAATTGCAATTGCAAAACAAGAGCGAAATAAAACTATGCAGCTCAAAAAGGGAAATGTCATTGATGTAATAGGCAAAGATGATGGCAATCGATACAATGCAGATGTAATTGATGATATTCGTACTGGTACTTATCGCCGCCCTGGTTATGCCTTATTCAACGAAAACCCACAACGTCCAGAACTCGTTGTTGATGGAGATACAACAGCCCGTCTCAAGGCTGAATATCCTGATGTAATTCAAACTATCCGCTACGTTTCCCAACATGCTACCGGAAAATACGATGCGGTTGATACTGCCGGAAGCTCAAATAGTAAAGCCACGGCTGTCAACTCCGGACAGGATTTTGGAGTGCTAATTGCCATGTATGAAGAAACCTCCAGTACCCTAAAACGAATCAATGAGCATCTCGATAAAGGACTCGGAATTAATTACGATTTATTGCAACAATCAGAAAGTGAGTTAGAAACAATCAAATCAATGAGTATTGGGTAACATTTGTACCTGCTTATTGTTATAAAGTATAATATCAAAAAAAACATTGGTTTATCCGGATTGATACCGTATATTTGACAAAAGAAAAGGGTCGGATGCAACCGACCCTATTACTACATTAAATGAATATTGTGATGATAATTAAAATGTAGTATAAAACTTCTAAGAATTTTTTAATAGCCTCCCAGGGGGCTTTTTTCTTTTTCATATATTTTCCTCCATTATTTAGTGTTATAGCCGAGATCCCTTATTTTTTCTGGCGCAGCATTCAACCAGTAATACAAATATAACTTATTTATAATTTTCATCTCCTTTTTAAATATTATACAATTTCGTTAAATTATTTAATCATATTTTAACGAATCTAAAACAATCTTGTCACCTTAATTCACGTCACGTCAAATTTAAACACAATTATTATGTTGTTCAGCATATTTTATCAACATCGTTTTAAAGTCTCTAAATAATATAATCATTTTTTGAAAAAAAGTAAAGTGTTTACAGTATTAAGATTACTTATAATTATTTAATACGGATTTTTCTGTCCTTTCATTTTCCTACTTACACACCCATATTTGTTGGACAAAAACATACCGATATGATCAAAGCATTTGTCCGAAATTTATTCGACCAACTTTTTTACACTGACCACGGAGATACGGTAATAAGTCTATTTGGTGGTATATCAGGGAGTGTACTTGTTAGTAATACATTTTTTACAAACCTCGCAATTTCATGTGTTACTTGGTTGGTTGCCGGAATTTTTGGGGCTCTGGGGGCTTTACTTACGAAACACATTGTAAAATCAGTTATTCAATCAGCTAAAAACCGTCGCAATGAAAAATAAAGGCATCATGCAATTTATTGCCGGAGTATTATTGCTTGTTGGCTTAACGCTAATAGCAGGCCTCGGAAGTCAAGAAGCAAGCCTTGTACATGTTAATGACATGAAAGAATACAAGGTTCGTGTTGCTGTTATCGCTGGACATGGCGATGTCATTAATCGGGAATATCAGACTTACGGCAAACAAAGCCCAGAATGGACGGACGGACTTAAAGTTTATGAAGGCAGATCCACACATGACCTTGCGCTTCGCTTGGTTCTTAAACTCCGAAATGCTGAAATTGATGCTGAGCTTGTGAATCCTGAGTTAAGTGATATATCCTTAAAGGAAAGGGTTTATCGCTGCAATATGCTACATATGTTCGACCGGCGAACCGTTTGCGTTTTCTTGCATCACAACGCCCAGTCATCAAATCCGAAATACACAAGGTTTCCTCCCGACTTTGTCGATGAAGAAGGAAATGCAGGTTGGTTGAGTATTTTCTCCGGAGGAGCTACCGGTATTGAAGTGTTTACCTATTTCGGACAATCGAAATCAGATGATTTGGCAACATTCATTATAAATGAGCTTGAAAACACATTTCCTGATATCACAATGCGTAAAGATATGAGCGATGGAGATCCTGATAAGGAAGCCGGCTTTTATGTGCTGAAATACACATCGGGTCCGGCTGTATTAATTGAATTTCTGTTCATGACAACTTACCCAGATTGTAAAACAATAGCAGATCCTGTCGCGCGTGAAAAATACCTCGATGCAATTGTTCGGGCAATCATTAAATATGATGAGTTATGAAAAAACTGATGTTATTCATTATTATAGTTTTAACCTTATCTAGCTGCGGCTGCCGCTGGGCTTCCCGAAACTGCCCGGGTGAAACAATTACCGATACAATTTTTCGGGTTGAAATTTATGATACTACCTTTTTTGATACAATCATTCAACCGATTCCTAATCGTATATTAAAACTGAAAGCCCTGGCATTAATTGACAGCCTTGGTTATGTACAACTACCGGAAACAACAGTTACTGAACATTACGGCAACTCCATTTCCGTCCGCATCGTTCACGACACGGTTTATGCTGAATCCCTAAACCGTGACAGCTTAATCACAGTGCTAAAATCCAACATCCGTAAAGAGTTCAGAAAAGAACACATCTCAAATTCTGAACAAAAAACCGTTATACAAAAGCCTAGCATTCGCAAAAAACTTATAACCCTGATTATTATTTTAATCATCGCTTTCACAATCGGCTATATATATATGCCTCGTGCAATGCGACAAAATCTATTTTCTAAAATCAAAAGATTCTTTTCATCAATTTCACCCTGAGCAACGTCGAACAATCAGCAATCAACAATTCACCCTGAGGTTACTCGAAGGGTCAGCAATTAACAATCAGCAATCAGCAATCAGCAATCAACAATCAACAATTAACAATTAACAATCAGCAATATGAAAAACATACTTATAATATTATCCCTCATTCTCCTCACATCCTGCGGCTGCCGCTGGGCTTCCCGAAACTGCCCCGCTGAAATAATCCGCGAGACAGACACACTTATCGTGACTGAGATACACGACACAACATTCTTCGACACAATCATCCAGCCACTGCCTGATCGTATAATCAGATTAAAAGCCCTAGCGATGATTGACGAAATGGGTTACATCCAAATGCCTGAAACAACAGTTACTGATCATTACGGCAACTCCATTTCCGTCCGCATCGTTCACGACACGGTTTATGCTGAATCCCTAAACCGTGACAGCTTAATCACAGTACTCAAATCAAACATACGAAAGGAATTGAGATCAGAAAACACTAAGTTTATTCAGGTTAAAACTGAGAAAAATAAAAAAACTATAAGTGTGTTTTGGCGAATTATTGTTGTGCTAATTTTAGCAGTTATCATATTATCACTTGTTTATGTAATTATCAAAAAATTCCCATGACTAATCTCACGATAACACATACACCCGCAGCAATTGCTTTATCTGACAATGACTTGTTATTCAAAGTCGTTACCGATAACTATTTGCAATCTGCCGGCACCAAGGCTCATATTGCATTTTACTTTAACAGCATTCCTGCTGTTGGGGATTATTTCAGGATTGTCAGTGATTATTTTGATTTGACATTCACATTTGTTGACGGTACTGCTGATAATTCAGGCTTGCAAATTAATCGCAATTGGAACGAGCTTTTTGAATTCAGAACCTTCATGCTTCTTGACTTGCAAAAGAATTACTACATAAACAAATATTTTAATGTCACACACGGTATTGATACAGATATTGATTATGTGAAAATCGAAGCGAAAGAGGTTGGCGATTTTAATTTAGCTCAACCTGATGATAGTACAGATTGTCCAGCCATGCTAGGTCCTCCCTATTACGACAATGACGGGGCAAATAAAACCTATAGAAATAATTACCGGCTTGAAGGTAAATTAAGTATTTTAGATTTTGAAGACTCTATTATCCCAACACATGACACACAGGAAGCAGCATTTAATTATAAAAAAATGCCTGAATTGCAAGGCGGCTTTGCTTGGCCTGAAACTTTAGGAACAATTGAACGTCCTGATATGATTGCAGAATATCGCTTTCAGGTTTGGGAAAATGACAATAGTGTGAGATCTGCAATTTTCAAAACATCTATATTAAAAGTATTACAAGGCGGTGTTTCAAAAAAAGATTATAAAAGCTTAATTGATGCTGAAAGTACTTGGTACGAAATGTGGCAGGAAAACCAATGGTTTTTAACCTGGCAACCAAACGGACATGTAATTGATTTAAACAGCACATTGAAATTGTATCACCTTTCGACCTATACCGGAAATGTTCGATTGTATTGGAAAATAAATGGTGACCCACAAAATGTCAATTTCATTGCGCTTGATGATTTGTTAGCCAATACCGTTTACGAGATCATTGCATCTCCCGGGCTTTTATTTTCATTTATGGGTAGCTATATTACGGATCTTGAATATTTCGACTTATGGCTTGAAAAGCAATCAGATGGCACGGTACTTTCAGAAACTCGCAGATATTACATCGATTGGCAATATTGTGAATTTCGCAGGGAGTTTTTATTTTCAAACTCATACCGTGGCGCATATGACACACTCAGGTTTACTGGCAAAGGTTCTGAAAGTTGGGAAACTGAATCATATACCTATGAACATAAAGTGTATGATGAAGAATTGAAGAAAATAAACCAGTCACGATCAAAGCTTTCAAACCCTCAAAAAACAAACACTGGGTGGATATCGCGGGAAGTTCTGGAATATATGCAGGAATTTCTTTTGTCTGAGGATCGCTACGAAATAAGAAATGGCAAACTTTACCCGGTTTACATTACATCGAGCAAAATAACTAAGCGCGCTGATGGCGAATACATATACAGTCTTGAGATAGAGTTTCAATATTCATTTAATGAAGAATATTTCTCAAGCGTTGATGGCATTCAGGAACAATCAAATCCGGTATCTGGCGGCTCTAATTTCATCCCGCAAATTGGTGGCGCAGGTGGTGGTCATGTAATCATCGCACCAGACGGTACCGAAATGCAACAACGTGCTTATTTGAAATTCATTGGCGCTGGAGTTACCGTTACCGACGATGAAGGCAACAATCAAACAATTGTCGAAATCGAAGGTGGAAAAACCGCCTCCGACCGTTTATACATGTTTAACAAATATTAATTTCACCCTGAGGTTACTCGAAGGGCAACAATCAACAATTAGCAATCAACAATTAGCAATCAACAATTAACAATCAGCAATCAACAATTAACAATTAACAATCAATAATATGAAAAACATCGACCCCATATTCGGTTATACTCCGTTCACAAAAATCGCTAAAATAACAGGCGCTATTGTTACAACTATTGACCCGGCGCGCGAGCCTACTTTGCCAAATGCAGGAATTAAAGCACTCTACACCGCTGACACAGCCGGCTGCAAAATAACAAGCATAGACATAAAATGCCTTGCCGGTTCATCAACAGGTTTAGTGCTGTTATTCATCACTGATGACACCGACAACCTGTGCCTAGTGAAAGAAATAGCCGTTGAAACCTACACGCCTTCAGATACAGTTGCCGGCTTTGAAACAACCGAAGTTTTTGAAGACTTCCAACTCGAACCCGGGCAAACACTTTATGCCGGCATGCTCTCAGTTGGCAGTGCCACAAACATAATAGCACACATCGCCGATTATTTAAAACCAGAATAACAATTTTACCCTGAGGTTACTCGAAGGGCAACAATCAACAATCAGCAATTAACAATCAGCAATTAACAATCAGCAATTAACAATTAACAATTAACAATTAACAATTAACAATTAACAATCAGCTATTAACAATCAGCAATTAACAATCAGCAATTAACAATTAACAATCAATATGTCACAATTCAAAGGATTTGCAAAAAAACAATTTAGAGGCTTCCCGGACAAACCATTCGGCAACAACCGTGGCTTTCCACAACCTGCACGTTGGTACACCGCAGACCCTCGCTATCTTGTTTTAAACAGTTCAAACGAAGTGCTTGAGATGATTGATAGGGGTTATGATCAGGTCAACGCTACTCCTTATATTAATAGACCTATTTTTGTGCCCGATGATGAATATTTTGGTCAATCAATTTACCATTCAACTGGTGGCATCAATGTTGATATATCTGGGAAATCAAACTATACTGTTATAGCTTTAACTAGGCAGTATAGTAACTATATGAACCCCATTCGTTTTGATAACCATTATATTAGGCATCTCCGGTATTCAACTTGGACTTATCACTATCTATATGACTTATCAAATACAATAATAGGTACCGGATTTATACCGCTTGTGTCTAATAACACCTATTGGGGGCTTATTTATGCTCTTGAAGTTACCGCTTCAAAATTGATACAGCGATATCCAACAATAAAAGAAATAGATGTTAATCTTAATTCTAATAATATAGCTTTTACAGACACACTCATGGGTCGTGGTCATACACGTGAAATTATGATCTTTGACAATTCACTTGATAATTCCCAAATAATAAACGTGATGAACTTCATGACATCTCAAATCCCTTAACTTATGAGACGCTACACCTACATAACAAAAACAAACGCCATCACCGGCACTTCAACAATTCAACGTTACCGGTCCCGTGATGGCATTACTCGCACGACTGACACCACTGTCACGGCTGACGACAATGATTACCAGTATTGTCTTGAGCACTCTCCCGAGAGCATTACAACTGAAGACATCACACAACAATATTACGATCAGCGTATGATTGAGGTCAAACAGCAACGCCGCGATCGATTCCACAACGAAGTTGATGACCTCACTGCCGAACTCGCACGAAGGCGAGAAATAAAGACCATCACCGTCGAAAAAGAGCAAACTATCGTTTCAGAAATCGCCCGGCTAAGTGATGAGATCTTGCAATCACTCCCATATCCCGAAATACCAAACAATTAACAATCAGCAATCAACAATCAGCAATCAACAATTCACAATTAACAATTCACAATTAACTCATGAAAATAACCGTCAACAATATCAATTTACATTTATCACCGAAAACAAAAATTCGGTTTAGCTTGAAAAGTGCGATTTTCAGCAGTGATGGCTCGTATTCCTTTCCCTTTAATTTACCCGCTACCTATGAAAATAGAAAGGCTTTAGGTTTTCCAGCCAGGCTCAGTTTAAAACAAAAAAGCAAGTCATTTGATTGCATCCTGCAAATTTCGTCTCGCACCTTTGAAGCATCTTTGTTTGTCATTGATGCCAATGATGATGAAATAAGAGTGTCCGTTCTGTTAAATGACATCTTATATAATCGTGATGGGAAAACACTCATTACAGATTTGAATTATGATGAAATACCATTGTCTTTAAATGATGTAGATGCTGAGACATATTTAAATGACAGCCTAACATCCGGTTATCCGGATTATAAGTTTGTATTACCTGAATTTGTAAGTACTGAAAACGGATTCGGAGCTGCAAATCAGTATGTATTTTTTGATAATAATGCACAAGGTGTTGATGCAGTTCCCGGTATTAAATATCCTGAAAGCTCCTTGATGCCACAGATATATTTAAAATATGTGATTGATCAGTTTCTTGCAGATTTTGATTACAAACTTACGGCAGATGATTTCTTTCAAATCACAGAAATTAATAAGTTGCTGGTACTTGGAGTTGGTGGAGTGCGATACTCTGCAGATCCTAATTATAGGAAAATAATTATTAAAGATCATTTGCCTTACGTGAGTTTCCTCGAATTGGTTGAGAGGCTTAAACACACGTTTTCAGCAACATTTTTTAAAAATCATTTTACAAAAGAGGTAAAATTAAAGCTTCTGAAAAACATTTTAACCGCAAGCCCTCAAGTCGATTTGACAAAGCGGGCTAAAATTACGGACATAATGTCTGATAAAATGCTGGACGGATTTGTCTTGTCACACGAATTTTCAGAAACTGACGATATTTGGAAAGAAAAGGTACACGACATGCGTGATGAAGTTGTAACAGCCACTTATACATCTTTATCAAACGTTAATGATGACGCCCATGTTTCCGGGGAATTCTTTCTTGTTGAACCATTTGTCGGTCATCCACGTTCGGCTTATTACCGATTTAACTCATCCGGAAATTATGAATTGTTTTCTTATAAGTTTCAGAGTTACTTAAATGGAGATATAAATGGAAACCTTGAGAAATTTGAAAAACAAATTACTGGTCCGCTTACACTCCCTTGGGACTTTGATTACAATTATCACCGCTATTTCATTTCTCCATTATTTGTCGTTCCACAAGAAAAACGCAAGGATCAAACTTTAAGACTTTTATTTTACCGGGGAATGCAACCAGGAGGAATGACCCCAATTGATCCACATTATCCCGACGGAATTGACATCCCGCTTGCATCAATGGATGTTTGGAGTTATTTAGATGTAAAGGTTCCTGGGGCAAATCTCGCACTTCGCAATGACGGACAATATGGTCTCGTAGAAAATTTTTGGAAAAATTGGATAAATTGGTCGTTAACTACTCGCTTACCGGTTAAAGCAATTTCAACAATGGCATTTCCAGAAATAATGGAACTCGATTTTTCTCTACCGGTACGGATTGACACAGAAAACTATCTTATTAATTCAATGGATTTTGAAGTAGATATTGATGATGAAATAAAATTTGTAAAAATGAATTTGGAACGTTTGTAAAAAACTGTATCTTTACACAAACAAACAAACAACTGCTATGAAAAAGATATTTTTATTCTTAATTGTAATTATTGCATTTTCAACCGCTTGTGAGCGCATGTCATTTAAAACAAATGAATATACCTACCGAGTAACAGGAAATAGTGATGAGTTTTATATAACCTATACAAATCCTGATGATGGTTCTGTAAGCTTTGTAAGTGACGGTGAGTGGGAATTGGAACGGGAAAAGAAAACAAATGCTGGATATGATTATCTGACATTAATGGCAAGGTCTGATTGTGATACTTGTGATGTAACTATCGAAATTCTTGTGAATGGAGAAAGTATTGCCTTACACAAACGAGATGGTTTCTCCTTTGCGAAAATTAATGTGTTTGAAGATGACGAAGGAAATTATTACGAGCTCACTGAATAACGCACAGTAGCACTAAAGCACTCCGATTAAGGAAAGAATTAATAAGACTATCAAAATAAAAACGCCTATTACGAGATCCCGTAGCAGGCGTTTTTTTATGTTGTCATTTTTATACATATATATGTATAAAAATGACAACATAGTTACAATTCTGGAAAATTATGCAGTATATCATTACTGATCTTTCCGTTCAAACTAACCAAATATTTGTCTGTTGTCTCAAGGCTTGAATGTCGCAAATGCTGCTGTATATCCTTAACAGGAATTCCTAATTCACTTAGCATTATTGCGCCAGTGTGTTTATAGCTGTAAAATTTATACACTTTCGACACTCCGAGTTTATCACGTGTTTTCCGAAATCTATTTGCCAGATTATTATGTCCCAATTGGGTGTATCCGGGTTTATTGCCTTGGCTGAAAACAAAGCAATCACCTTCATACATATGTAACATGTTAATTTTAATTATTTCTGTCAAAGGGTCTGGAATTCCAATAGTTTGACTTTTGCCATTTTTGGCAATCTCTGCAGGGATTGTAATTGTCCACCTGCGAAAATCAACATCTCGAATTTTTAAGCCTCTGAGCTCTTCCGGTCTGATGAAAGCATAATACATCATCGACACTGCCATATATAGCTGATGATCCCTTTTAATCTCCTTGGCGAACTCCTTTAATAGTACTTCAGGAATTGGTTTTGCTGCATATTTTTGATTTGATTTTTTAAGCTTTGGTAATGAGTGAACCGGACTTTGAATTCCGGCAAACTTAAACACTTCATTTAATACTTGCATGTATTTGCTAATTGTGATGTCTTCCCGATTCTGATCATTCCGTAAAAAATAGAAGAAATCGGATATATGCTTATTGGATATTTCTCCAATAAATCTTTTGTCAAGCTGATTCGACTCTAACCAATAGTTGAATTGTCGGCATTTGCTTTTATATCCGAGCATGGTTTTTCGGCGGTATTTTGGCGTTGTCAGTGTATTGACATATTTTGATGCAAAATAAGCGAATGTTTTAAGGCTGTCAATACGAATTTTAGATGCTTCTTGCCGATAGCCTAAGCTGTACTTATACTTAACCGAATTTCCCCCTGGCATCCATCCAGACTCAAGTAAATGTTTCCATTCCTCAATTAGTAATTCAGCCGATTTATACCGTTCATCAGCAGTTTTCTGATTCAGGCCTTTATACTTCTTCAGCTGAATCATTTTAAGTGTATCCGGATCCTGAACCGAAAACCGGATACACCATCTTTTAGAAATATCTCCATTGCAATCATGAAGATAAGGTTCGCGATAATTCTTCTTTTTCATAGCCTTGATTTTTGTTTCCCCAAACTCAAATCAAGCTAAAAAGAACGTTGAGACACATTTTATGTCTCATTTTAATTTTTAAAGCTCATAAACATTTGAAATTCAATTGCTTACAAATTTTTGTGGAGCTGCCGGGAGTCGAACCCGGGTCCAAACAAGTAACAGACATGGTTTCTACATGCTTAGCTTTCTGTTAATTGTCGGGATAAATAAGGTTGAAAGCCTCCTAAGTTTATCCGTATCCTTTTAGCCTTAGTACTCTTTAAAGGAATCAGAGCACGCATCCCAAAATTATCGCCACTTCTAAAAGGTTTGGAATCAGGAAGATCCTCTCCAGAAGTGTCTCGTCCTAACGCCTAGCGAAAGGATTAAGCCTAATCTACTAAACTTCGATTAAGCAGCAAGAGCATAATTGTCTGCGCCATTTAAAAAGTCTGTGAACAGTTGGTAACGAGCATACTCACATGGCCCGGCATGCTTACAAATCCATTATCCTTGCTGTCAATACCATTTCAGCCCCGGAAAAGGATTACAAAAATACGTAAAAACTTTACCATTTCAAAGTTTTAAACAATATGGGCATCGCCTTTGTTTTTAGATTGTACTAATATTATCACCTATGTGCTTATTAAAATCAAAGCCCACCAATGCAAAACAGGTTGATATCGAAAAATATGCCGGAAAATGGTATGAAATTGCGCGTTATCCAAATTCATTTGAAAAAAATTGCGATTATACAACTGCAACTTATAGTTTGAAAAAAAATTACATTCAGGTTTTTAACCAATGTCGCAAAGCGGATGGCGCTGAATCCGGAATTAAAGGAAAAGCCTTCCCTGTGAAAGGAAGCAATAACACAAAACTGAAAGTTCAATTCTTTTGGCCTTTCCGTGCCGGATATTGGATTATAGCCAAAGATGATGACTACATGTGGGCATTAGTCGGCTCTCCGTCAAAACGATATTTCTGGATACTCGCCCGTGAGCCAAAATTAGCTCCTGATTTAATTGAAAAACTCAAGGAAATCATGAAAAATCACGGATATTTTCCTGAACGCCTGTATTTCACTAATCAAGACGACTTATCAACAATAGAATCAACAAGTAATTAACTGATATTCTGATAGTTTTGATGCACAACCACAAGGTGTTCCAGGTTGCAATTGTTAATTACTATTCAGTCGCTTATTTTTTTTGGACTGCTTTTTGAAGTAAATTTAACTTTATTTTAAACTTTATAAAGTTTATTGCGTATGAGTAAGCAAATGAAAAAAACAGGAAGCATTTTGGGATTAATCTTGTTTGTTCTATTAACAACGAACAGTATAGGAAATGCACAGAAGGTTTATAACTGCCAATATAAAAGCGATGCAGATATAAATGTATATGTTTCTGATTATCGCAGCGATGCAGATTTGGTTGTTTATAAATGTGATTATAAAAGCGATGCATCGGGAAACGAAGGAGAATGGTATTTTGTGAATTATAAAAGTGAAGCAGATAAAAAAATTTATATAACTTCGTATCGTAGCGATGCAGATTTGATTATTTATTTTTCAGATTATCGTAGCGATGCAGAATGGAAAAATAAAAGCAAACAACATTTAATGTATTAACCTAAAACTAATAATTTACTATGAAACAATTACTTACAATTATCGCCGCAGTGTTTTTATTAATGATAAGTGCGAACAGTTTTGCCCAATCAGTGTATGCTGCTGATTCGAAATATGATGCGGATATCAAAGTGTATGTAGCAGACAGTAAGTATGATGCAGATCTTGTCGTGTATAAGGTGTCTTCAAAATATGATGCAGATGACAACAAAGGTTTGTGGTACTTTACGGATTCAAAATACGATGCGGATAAAGTGATTTATTTCGTTGACAGCAAATACGATGCAGATATAACTATCTATTTTGCTGATTCAAAATATGATGCAGAATGGCGCAGTGCAAACAAAAAACACCTAATGTACTAAGCACCTAAAATTCAGTCTTTTAAGACAGGTGCATAATAAAAATCCAATGCTATGCATTGATTTTCAAGCCGGAGTTTTAAGCACTGCACAAGTATCGAATGAAGAAAGGACGGATTATTTTCGGGAGCGTATTATTGCTTCTCATTTTTGGGAGTGTTTTCACAGTAATTTACGTGAAAAATAAGCTGGAAGCAAAGCTTACAACGGTTTTAGACATTCAAGAATCAGATCATGATTTAAGCTGGAAAAGAATTCGCAGTTTTAAAGAAAACGGAAAACGTGGAATACGCATTTCTGAGATTAGTGCTACCAATACACAATCCGGAGACAGTGTTTTTTATGCTCAGGAAATTATCGTTTTTACAAAAGATAAAATTTCAGGACTAAAAAATCCTGCACAAATTTCCATTTTTATTGACTCCCCGACAATTCATTTGTACGAAACTGAGTCAAGTCAAAACAATGCAGACTTGCCGGAAGGAACGGGAAACCTCTCATTTCATGACATGCCCTCATTGTATATTCGTAACCTGAGCATTGTTAATCATAATACTGATACAATCCCGCAACGAATTCAGGGAATCCATATGCAAGGAGTTCAACAGAATAAAGCATGGCAGATTGATGTGCGATACAAAGCCAATAATCAAGATTTTCTATGTTCAGCACAGCTTCGGGGGAATACGTCCAATTTCAAAATTGACAGTGCATTTATTTCCATTCAAAACATTAAGATTTGCAATTTTGAATACGAGCATACACATTTCAAACGTGCGGAGGACAATTATAAACTACACATATTCAATCGATTAAATGCTATTGAAAACGATCAATTCAAGCAGATGACAGATAGCTCATATATCGATTACGATTACTTCATTTCTTCACAAAATGGCGTGAAAGAAATCACAGGATACTGCAATGCACATGTCAATATCCCGGACAGTGTGCAAATGAATTTCTCACATACGACTCAGCAAAATCAAATCTCAAAACAAAGTCAAGCTAATTTAGATTTTATTAGTTCTGATGGATCGATAAATTGGGATTATTCCCTGCATCAGAATGAAGACGACTTCAATTTTTCACAACAATTTTTCAGCGATCTTCAAACGGAAATTCAAGTTGCCAAAAATCTCCTAAGCCTAAAATCAAAAGGCGATTTTCAAAGCAAATCAATTGAGCATGGACAAATGCAAAGCCGTGGAGGCTTTAACAATAATTTCTATACTGTTTACGATGATGTTGATTGCCTACTAGGCATTAACGGGACAGGAAATCAGACGATTTTGAGTTTCCGCTCAAGCGCCTTAAATCTCGATACTGAAATCAGGCTTTTGGACATTCAAAAAAGCTTACGATTCAACAGCGGATTAAACATGGATGGTGATATTCATTTAACGAGCATTGAATTGCCTGAAGGCAAACAAAAACCAAAAACAAATCGCATTTTAAAACCTGAAAATCAAGAATTCAGCATACCAACATTTCTGAAAGAAGCAAATATTAGACTTATACTAAAAATTGATACATTGATTCAGGATAAAAACATTATATCGCTAAAAAATGACTTCACAGGACAATATCAAAATGAAATTTTCCAATTAACCGGCAGCATCGACCTTACTAATCAATATGTCGGAAGTTTAAAAACTAATATGGAATTTTCCGACGGAAAATTAAACGGAAAATTATTGTCAGACGGATTACAAGTTAACAACACAAGCTCATTGCCTTTAATATCTTCAAGCATTGATTTTACCAAAGATACTGCGATATTACATGCTTTTGAAATCCCATTTCAGTCAAAAGAAAATGAACTCATAGTCCAAAAAAGCATATTACGCAGTGATGAATTTTTACTGATGCTCTCCGGTGCAATGGCAGCAGAACATCAAAATTTCGAACTTAGCCTAAGTGCCCCGTCTGGGCAATTCAAAGGCGCTGCTGCTCTACTTATCAAAGCAAAAACCACAGAAAAGACTCATGGCTTGCAAACACTTATTCTGAAAGTAAATCGAGATCAAGGAAAATTAAAAATAAAAACAGAGGTATTAGAAAACTGAACAAATAAAAAAAACCCAGAAAAAAATAGCTTCTTACGACAAAATTAAAGTTTTTTTATTAGATTTGCTTAACGCTAAGTTATGATGAAAAAAACAATATTCCTCTGTGCGCTCATTTTTTTGTCATTTTTCAGAGTAATGTCTGAACCGGGCATTCATGAAATGACCAACAAGCTCCAAGTTACTTATTTGGGCGACCAAACCTATTCTCCATACGAATATCTTGATGAAAACGGAAATCCTTCCGGATATAATATTGTTTTGATAAAGCGAATTGCAGAAATGAATAATTGGGATCTTACCATTAAAATGCATCCCTGGCCACAGATTTTGGACAGCATGACAACATCAACTAACATTTATGTTGCATCCATGCTATATTCCCAGGAAAGAAATGAGATTTACCATTTCAGTCTGCCGCACAGCAAAGTAAATTATTCAATGTTTGTGCATAAACAGTCGCGTTTGTTCAATTTTTCGCAACTTCATGATAAGACAATTCTGGTTCAGGAAAAAGACATCATGCATGAATTTGTTTTGAAAATTGGCAACAACAACAAAATCATCACGTTTGACAGTTTTAAAGATGCACTATATGAGTTAAATAAAGGAACCGGAGATGTTGTTTTATGCCCGATGATTCAGGGTAATTACTACATTGAATCCGGCAAACTTAAAAACATCATATCTTCAGATAATCCCTTTGCTCCTTTTGATTATTGTTACAGTACCAATCAATCAAATGAACATCTTTTAACAGATATTAATGAGACTCTGTTGCTTTTAAAAGAAACCGGAGAACTTGAAAAACTGCATGATGAATGGTATGGTGATTTTGAAGGTTCTGACTATGTTCGGTTCATGCATAGATATGGGAAACTCACATTTTTCCTGCTTGGGCTGTTTTTGCTCTCTGCCTATGCGGTTATTTTCACATTAAGACGTACTGTTAAAAAGAAAACCCAGAGCCTTAAAGACGAACTGAAAACACGAGTCGTAATTGAAGAAAATCTCCGTATTGCAAAAGAAAAAGCCGAAGAAAGCGATCGATTGAAAACTGCTTTTTTAGAGAACATGAGCCATGAAATCAGGACTCCAATGAATGGCATACTGGGTTTTACCGAATTAATTCTCAATGAAGAATGTGATAGTAAAGCCGAAGAGAAATCCTATCTTGAAATTATTAAACAAAGTGGGATACAACTGCTAAAAATCATCAGTAACATCATTAGCATTTCAAAAATTGATGCAGGAGAAATCACAAATCAGCCAAGAAAATTTAATCCCATGGAACTTCTGCAAGAAGCCAAATCAGAATTCAATGAGATACTTGACAAAAAACAAATTGATATAATAATTAAGGCCCCAAACATCAGTCAGGAAGAAAGGCTAATTGCAGATGATATCATCATACGGCAAATTATCTCCCATTTACTTAGCAATGCTGTGAAATACACAAAAGATGGCAATATTTATGTTGATGCCGAAATTCGGAACGATAAATTTATCGTAGCAATAAAAGACAATGGGGCCGGGGTTCCTAAGGCACAACAGGAGAAAATATTTACTCGTTTTTATCAACCCAATCACAGCTTAAGTCATGTTCAGGAGGGTTTAGGATTAGGACTTGCAATTTGCAAAGGCTTGTGCAATGTTATTTCTGCAAGTATTACCTTAGATCCAAAAGTTAGGAAAGGAGCTATATTCACCATTGAAATCCCAGTCAAAATTACAGAAAAAGCGAATTCCGAAATAAATCCTAAACCATCCCGAAATTGGGATGAATACAGTATTTTAATTGCAGAAGATAATGATGAAAATTTCTTCTTATTCCGTGCTGCATTAAAAAGCACAGGTGTGAAAATAATTCGGGCAAATGACGGAGCCGAAGCAATTAATATTACAAAAACCATGGATATTGATTTAATCTTAATGGATATTATTATGCCAAATATTGATGGATTT
>JAQIBY010000052.1 GCA_027858835.1 Bacteroidales bacterium
CGCTTCTTTCTTCCTTTTTTAATCTCTCTCTCGGCGTTTTTAAAGAACATTATTTTGTGATTGGGAGTGCAAAGAAACGTGCTTTATTTTTAACCACCAAATGTTTTTGTGAAAAAAATACAATAAATTTTAATGTTTTTTAAAACTATCAGATAATCAAGGAGATAGAACAGAAAAAAATATTCTTTTTTTTTGCGCCCTGACGGAGGCGGTTACCCCGCTGGGCTGCATAATATTTTTGAGCCGTTGCAGCATAGCCGCCGGAGAAGGCTCATGACTGCAATGTGCGAAATTTATTATGCAGCCCAGTGTGTAAAAGCCGTAGGCAGTTAAGGCGCCCATATGTATATGAGGAGAAATTATAAGTTCATATTATTAGGAAACATATTTTATTGCTTGGTTTTTTAGTAAGTTGTATTTTGTTATTATATTTACACTCTTATTTAAACAGATTGAAAGGTGAGTGAAAATTTAGTTGTCATACCGACATATAATGAGAAGGAAAATGTTGAAGCAATTATTCGAAAGGTATTTTCCTTATCGCGTGAGTTTCATGTTTTGATTATTGATGATGGGTCGCCTGATGGAACCGCTGAGATTGTGAAGTCGCTTCAAGAGGAATTTTCACGGCGCCTGCATATAGTCGAGAGACAGGGAAAGCAGGGGCTTGGGACTGCTTATTTGCGTGGATTTGATTTTGCATTAAGCCATGGGTACGATTATATTTTTGAGATGGATGCTGATTTCTCGCATAATCCGGAAGATTTGGTGAGATTGCATGATGCATGTTTGGCGGGTGCAGATGTTGTTGTCGGGTCACGTTATATTACCGGAGTGAATGTTGTAAATTGGCCCATGGGTCGTGTGCTTTTGTCATATTACGCATCGAAATATGTACGAATTGTTACAGGAATGAAAATAAAAGATACCACGGCCGGCTTTGTATGTTATCGTAGGAATGTACTTGAAAAAATTAACCTGAAAAATATAAAAATGATTGGTTATGCATTTCAGATAGAGATGAAGTTTAAGGCGGTATTACATGGTTTTAAGATTGTGGAGGTGCCAATTATTTTTACAGATCGGCGACACGGGACATCAAAAATGTCAGGGGGAATATTTTCAGAGGCAGTGTTTGGCGTGTTAAAAATGAAGCTAAAATCGGTATTTTCAAAGCGTAAGTTTTTGACTTGATTTTGATTATTAAAAGAAAACATATTACATTTGACACATAAATTATTAAGTCACATTTAAACTAAAATTTATTTATTATGAAAAGATTTACATTTTTAATGCTCAGTTTTTTACTGGCAAGTATTACAGTATTTGGACAGGAGCGTCAAGCTATTAAGTTGCCTGCTGATATGCAAAGCGCAAATGAGCAAAAGAGTGAATGGTATGGTCATTCAGGTATTGCTTCTTTAATGCCATTAGCACCAGGTTATGAGTATGCGATTAGAGATACTGCAAATGTTGCACCAGTCGGTTCTGATATTACTACGGTTAAGTTTTATAATGATCATGAAAACTATGGTTATCCAAGTGTGGATTACAATATTAAAATATACGAAGATGCCTCTTTTGACAGTGAAACTGGAATGAGTGACCCTTCTGCTTCTGGCACAGCGGTTTATACTCAAAGCTATACTGCAATTGCAACTGGAATGCAAGAAGTAGAGTTAACCACACCTTACACTGTAAGCTCTGGAGAATATTGGGTTGCTATTGAAAACGCCCACGCAACAGATACTGCTGCAATGTTTATGGGTGGTCTTGATGCTACTACTAATGGACAGTATGTTATGCTTTATAATTATTCAGGAACTGATTATTGGTTAAACATAGCTTTAATGGATGGTATTCATCCTGCAACTTTATCATTTTATTACGATGACGGAGGCGTTTATGAAGAAACTTCAGATATAGAGCCAAGTTTTTTAGATGTTTATCCAGACCCTACATCAAATATCTCAGAGCTAACAATATCAGAAACAGAAGACTTAGTTTTGTATCCTATAATCACTAACAATGGCCCAGATGCAACTTCTGAAAACATGACATATTCAGCCACAATTAATGGTAATGAATTAATCGCTGCTACAGAATTTGATTTAACAACAAATCCACTTGAAAATGGGTATTATACTCCAATAATTTTACCTGATGGTGCTTATACTATTACTGCGGCTGAATTAGATGCATTAACTTTACCTGCTACATTTGATGTATGTTTCACAAGTACTTATGCTGGAACAGACCCTGCTGAAGGTAACAATACTGCTTGTATTACTGTTACTCGCGGTGAAATTGCTGAAACTACTTGCGATTTAGAAGCTGTTTTCATGACAAGCAATACTGATCCTACCCCGATTGCACCTACTATGTCAATTACACCTACAGAAGACATTACATTGTTTCCTGGTGTTAATAACCTTGGTCCAGATGAAGCAAACACAACCGCATCAGTTGTTTTTACAGTTGATGGAAATGAATTACTTAGTCAATCAATTGATATGACTGGTTTACCAAGTGGCTCTTTCTCTCCACTTACAGGAAGCGGATATCCAATTTCTGCAGATGATATGAATACAATGGGACTAAGTGGAACTTTTGATGTTTGTATGACAGTAACTTATGATGGAATAGATAACGTGGCGACTAATAACGAAAGTTGTATAACCATTACAAGAGAGCCTGTTAGCATTAATAGTAATATTTCTGAAACCATGGTAATTTATCCAAACCCAGCTAACAATGTATTGAACATTGAAAATGCACAAGGAGCTAAGGTTTCAGTTTACAATATGATTGGACAAGAATTGTTAAGTGCCAATGTTAATAATAACATGCATGCAATTAATGTGTCAGAACTACCTGAAGGTTCTTACATTGTTCGTATTGCAAACGGTGCTGAAATTAAAACTCAAAAGTTTAACATCGTAAGATAGTTATTTGGTAGTTAAATTATTATATGCATTGAAAGGGAGGGCTTAGCTCTCCCTTTCTGTATTATATATATGAGTGTGACAAAAGAAATAATCAAATAAAATATGATAGTTTCTAATTTTTTTTGTATCTTTGACAAACTAATAACTAAAATTTATTTATTATGAAAAAAATTACTTTATTAAGTCTACTTGTAATATTTACAGTAGCAACATTTGCTCAAAAGAGTACAGGTTTAACTTACACTGCTCCAAATGCAAAGAAAGAAATTAATCAACAGAGTAAAGTTGATTTTTTTGAAGATTTCGAATTAGGACTTCCAGGAACATGGACAGTTATTGATAATGATGGCGATGGAAACATTTGGCACTCGAATTCAGGTTATTCAAATCCGATTGCTGCTTATGAAGGCGATTCTTGTGCAACTGTTCTTTACAATGCAACTGGTGCTGATGATTGGTTGATTACTCCGGCTATTACAATTACAGATGGTGATCAAGTGAGCTTTTATGCTGCTTCAGTTGGAACATGGTTAGAAACTTTCAATGTAAAAGTTTCAACTACTGACACGGATATGGCTAGTTTTACTATTGATCTTGGTACAGAAGCAGATATTTCTGCTGATTGGACTAAATATACATATGTTCCAACTGATGACGCTGGGATTTCTGATGGTGATGTAATTTATGTTGCAGTTCAAGTTGTTTCAGTTGATGCGAATGTTATGACACTTGATAATTTTGATGTGGCACAACCTGCTATTACATCAGATATCGCTGTTGAAGGACAACTCGCAGGAAAATACACAATTATTCCTGAATTTTTCACAACTGAATTTGATCTTTCAGCTGAAGTTTCTAACACAGGAGCAGAACTTCCTGCAGGTCAAGTGGTAAATGTTAGCGAAGAGGGTGGTACATATACAGGTACTGCTACTACTACAGCGGCGATTCCTGATGCTTCATCAGAGGTTGTTTCTGTAACTCCTATTTTTAGCCCTGCTGCAGTTGGTGATTATACTATTGCTTTTGAAACATTGCTTTCAGAGGATACTGATATGACTAATAATTATGATACTGTGTCCGTTTCTGTTAGTGATTCAATTTATGCTAGAGATTTGGGGCCAGATGGAGGTTCAATGGGTATTGGTGATGCTGCTGATGGTATCCTTGGTCAGCTTTATGAAATTGAAAGCGAAGTAACGCTTACTTCAGTAACTTTCATGTTAAATCATCCTACTTCAGAATCAACTACTGTAAAATTGTATGCGTATGTTGATTCCGTTTCTGGTACTGAATTAGCTACTTCAGAAACTATTAGTGTTGATACAACTACAGCTGCAATGTATTCTATTTATACAGTTCCAATTAATGCAACTTTAGCAGCGGGTACTTATTTCATAGGACTTGAAGAACCTAATGCTGGAAATATTACTCTTGCAACTTCACCAATGCCTGCTGCAAATGCTGAAGCTTGGGTGTATTATAATAGTGCATGGCAACCTGCGACTGACTTTGGCTTTTACCACACTTATGTTTTGAGAGCAAATCTTGATAATACTGTTGATATTGCAGAGAATGCTGATGCTGGGGTTTCAGTTTATCCTAACCCTGCAAACAACGTAGTAACTGTTGAAAATGCTGAAAATGCTCAGATTACTATTGTTAACATGGTAGGTCAAGTTGTTGCTTCACAAGTTGCTAACAGCAACCGTGAAAGCATCAATATTTCTGATCTTTCTAATGGTACTTACGTAATCCGTATTGAAAACGGAAACGAAGTATCAACTCAGAAACTTAATGTTATACGCTAGTTCGTATTTGTAAAATATATTGAAAGCCACCTTCGGGTGGCTTTTTTTTATGCGCAGTTTTAATTTTTTTGGACTAAGCAAGCGTTTGCGAAAACAGAGATTTTAGGCTAATGTTATTTTCGGGAAACAAATAATACCGATTGTGTTTCAAAATGAACTCTGTTAAAAACCGAATTTATTTCGGAAGTTTATGCCGATAAATTTATACAGATTTCACTTTATTTTCGAATGAAAAACTGCCAAGCATTTTGGCGGATTAATGGAAATTGTTCATCTTCGTACTTGAAAAAAAGAATGACTATGGAAACAATAAAAGCAATCATGACACGCCGCTCATATCATCAATTTAAAGATGAGCCGGTAAGCGATGAACAGATAAAAACAATTCTTGAAGCGGCAATGAACGCTCCCAGTGCCGGCGACGGTCGTCCATGGCATTTTGTTGTTGTGAAAGACAGACAAAAACTAAATATGCTGGCGGACAAAATCGATGAAGGAAACACCATGTTCAAACAAGCAAAAGCGGCAATTTTAATCTGTGGTGACCCTAAAAAAGAGGGATTCCCAGGATTTTATCCGCAAGACTGCTCTTGTGCAGCCCAAAACATTTATCTGGCAGCTCATGATTTAGGACTGGGCTCAGTTTGGATTGCCATTTGGAGTGTCCCGCCAAGAATTCAAGGCATTAAAGAAGTATTAAACACCCCTGATTCTGTAGAACCTTTTGCAATTTTCCCGATTGGAGTACCTGCAGAAGATTTAAAACCGGAATATCGTTACGATGAGACCCTTGTACATTACGATAGCTGGGGTGAACAGAAATAACTTTTTAAATTTATTTATATTTATTACAACTTCTCCAAAGTTCTAAACTTTGGAGAAGTTGTAATAATCGTTCAGGAAAAATTACTCCTCAACGAGAAAATTCGCCTTCCTGAAACTGCATGCGTTTCATATTGGCTTTTATACTGGATTGCTCCAACAGCTCAGCAGGCGTTCCCTTAATTTCGCCACCGGAATCGTTCATCAAAAAGCCATGATCTTTCAAAAACTGATTGGTTTTCTCGCTAGTACAAAATAGCAAGCTGTTAAATTCATAAAAAATAACGTCCTATATTAAACAAAAAATTAGTCCTTCACACAACGTACTGACAGCCCGCTGATTTTAACGCTTGAACCAAGTTGTGCGTCCTCAACAAAGTAACAAAGGTCAAGGCTTGCGACATTGTCTGGGCCAAGTTCTGTTGAAGACCAAAATTTTGCATCTTCTTCTTCAAATGCGGCATTTTCTCCTGCCGCTAACACACTGAATCCACTACGGTTTCTGTATGAGGGATAATCTTCATTGCCGGGGGCCCCCTCCGTAGTTGTTGATTTCCATGATGAGGTACTACAAAGCGCTTTGGCTGTTTTATTATTGGTTGTATAATCATTATCACCATCCACACTACCATCATAATTATATCCATTATTTTGGAGGGCAATGATCATGTCTTCAAACTCTGTATTTGAGGGGACATGCCAGCCAGTGGGACAAAGGTTCCCGGCATTAACAGCTTCAAAGTTATAAAGTGCACCATAAATTGAAGCGTAAGTAACACTATCATAATCACAATAACAACGCCCCCCTGTTGTAAGATCAATCCATGTCGCCTGATCCGGTATATTAGGAATGGGTACATTGTTATTATATTTAGAAGTTTTCAGGTTTTCAGCCATCCACATCGTTCCAGCAATTTCCACCACTGTGTATTTATTACCATCTGTATCCATGCAATCTTCAAAAAATACTGTCAATTGATAATCATCAGTAATTTTATATACATAAATCCTGGAGTAGCCTTCACCCCATGCGGTAAAAATTAGCACATCATTTTCATCATACTGCCAGTCAACAAGCGCAGCAGATTTTATGCTTTTTTGATGTGAAGCAATTTTAGATTCTCTATTTTGTACTTGCGCTATTTGTATCTCCGAAGCGTTATTGCCTGTGAAATTCAAAGTTTCAGCATAGGTATGATTATTAGTTTTCACAGACAGCACAAAAGTTCCTCGGTTAAGGCCGGATAAACTGTATGCATTTAGACCTGCAAAAGCAGATACGCTCTTAGAAATAATTTTTCTTCCTGCCAAATCGTAAACAGACAGTTGGGCATCTCCGGCAAGCTCAGACCAGAATTCCACCATGATCTCACTATATGCCGGATTGGGATAAACAGAAAAGTTGTTTTCAGTTGTATGCAAGTCAATGGTATTAACAACATCAACGAGATGCAGGGTGTCATCGCCATTTACGGTAATGGATTTTTGCTGAGTAATATTTTCAACCTGCACACTGTCAACCTGATCGGTAGGTGTGTCAACACTATACGCACTGAAAGTAACTTTGTAATCTTGCGCTAAAAGCGAGCAACTTAAAAATACTGCGGCAAACAATAAAAGTAAATTTTTCATTTTAAAATGGTTTTTTGGTTTCATCTATCAGCTAAGATATGAAATTTATTGATACATAGCAAAATACAATTCCAGACAACCTGTCTTTGCGGAAATATTTTAGCGGCCTTGTAAAGGTTAAATTCAGCAACTCACTACGCTAGTAAATAGACAATTTGTGAAATTTTTCACTTACCTCCTACTTGTATTATCTTACTGATATGACTATAGGATTCAAAGAGGGAAGTGGTTTGATTGGTAAATGGATTACGAATAAAAACACAGCGCTGAAGAAACATTACAGTTTCACAAATTAGTTTTGTTGTTATTCAATTTTTGTGATTTAGAAATATAAGCTTAGATTTGCTATACTTCAAAAAAAACACGGAAAAAATGAAAAAATTGTTTCTGTTTCTTATTCCATTTTTTTTATTTCTAATTGGTTTGGATGCAAATGCTAGTAAGTCTTCAGATCAAGATGAAGCAAAGAAATTGCTTCGTGAAAGCATGCAATTTTACCAAAACCAAGTCTATGACAGTGCAATATCGTATTCATTAATCGCTTTAGATTATTTCAAAGTTCAAAATAATCTTGATGAAATCATAAAGACTCATGAGAATCTTGGTGTTTTTTATGCAGATTTCAGTGATTTTGAAAATTCATTGTGGCATTTGACTGAAGCCAGAGCACTTGCAGAAAAATCAGGCAGTCATCAACGTTTAGAAAGTATTAATCTAAACTTAGGAACAACCTATGTTGAAGCTGGAATGTATGATAAAGGAATAAAATTACTCAAAAAAGCATATACATATTTCGAAAATAATGAAACAGATAAGCTTGATTTTATTATTGCAGCCAGTACGAATATTGGTGTCGCTTATAAAAGTTTAGGGGACACTGATTCTGCCATGTATTATTATAATAAAGCAGTTGAATATGGCAAGTTAAACAAAGACAATCACCAACTTGGGGCTCCATTACTAAACATTGGAGAACTGTATTATACTCAAGGAAACAATGAAATTGCATTAAGTTATTATTCTGCAGCCTTAAAAATTTTTGAGGAAACAAACAATAAAAAGGGAGTTTGGCACAGCAAGTTTGAAATATTTAAAACTCAATTGCAGTTTGAAAAAAGCGAGATGTTTGCAGATAGCCTAGTATTTGTTGCGAACCACTTTCGCAAGATTAATGATTTGAATTACCTAGGCAAAAGTTTATCAGCACTGCAGGTTTACTATGAAGAAAACAACAAATACAAACGTGCATTATACTTTGCAAATGAACTGATGGAAGTTAAAAATAAGATTTCACAAGTAGAAATCATTAACAAAATCAATCAAATGGAAGTCAAGATTCGCATTGGTCAAATCAAGGCTGAAAACAAGTTACATATTGAACAAATTCGAAACAAAAATCGTCTGGTATTATTCCAATGGATTACCATCACCGGCATCTTTCTTATTCTTTTTTTAATTTTCCTTATTTTATTTAATCGAAAAAAACATCAGAAACAACTCATAGAAAGTCACTTATCAACATCACAAATTAAACAAGAGAAACTAAAAGACGAACTATTTTTCAGGGACAAAGAGTTGGAAAACTTTGCTTTACATATTGTTCAGAAAAATGAGTTTCTTAATGATATTAAAGCAGAGCTGAAAAAACTCAAAAAAAATGCAAGTGAACAAAATGCCGAACGCATAAAATTATTATCCCTAAAAATTAGTCAATCTTTAAAAATAAATAAAGAACTCGAAGTGTTTAAAAATCGGATTGACGAAGTTAACGAAAAATTCTTTTCGGTTCTCAGTAAAAACTATCCGGATTTAACCGAAAACGAGAAACGTTTATGCGCATTATTAAAACTTAATCTATCGTCTAAAGAAATTGCCGCAATAAATGAAATATCTGTTGGTGCAGTCACCATGGCAAGGTACCGTCTGAGAAAAAAAATCGGGATGTCACATAAATCCGATTTTGCAGATTTTTTTCGAAAACTAAACTGATTTTGATCAAATTTGGACAAATAACACTAAACATTTCAATTGTATAGTCAAAAAAAGATCCAGCCCCTTAACATTAAAGACATTCTATCTCTGTTTTGTATAACTGATTTTTAACAAATTGGCTTACTTGTATAAGTGATGTTAGGTTGAAAAGTTGACTTTACTACCTAACATAGCATATCTTTCGTGTCGAAAACTAACAGACATATCAAAAACCAATGAGAAAGGAAATGCACATGAAACCTAGTATTATATCGACATTGCTTATTGCGTGTTTTCTGATCATAACGACTGGAGTTAATGCTCAGACTATCACCATTGGAACAGGGACTAATGAAAACTCTGTGCCTATAAATCCTTATTACGGATATTCATACAGCCAGAGCATTTATGATCAAAGTGAGATTAATGTGATTGCGGATATTGATAAAATTAGCTTTTACTTTAACGGCAATAGCAGTTTCACCGACAATCCCGTAGAAATATTTCTGGGGCATACATCAAAAAACATATTCAGCGGTGGCAGCGACTGGATAGATATAGCCAGCCTAACTCTTGTATACTCAGGTCCCGTGACAACTACCTCAACAGCAGGATGGATTGAAATTGACATCACCGATTTCACATACAACAACACAGACAACTTACTTGTGGCGGTTTGTGAAAAACAAAGTGGTTTTCACTCATCATCTGACGACTATTACGCTACAGCATGTTCCAACGATAAATGTATATATAAAACTCAAGACAGTCCGGAGATCGATCCGGCCTCACCTCCCCTCGGTTCTGTACAGTCATTTCGCCCAAACATTCGAATGGAGATGATTGGGTCAACACCAATGAGCTATCTAAGCGCTACTTGTACGCAAAACAATACAGAAGGAGTTTACCCGGGCACCGCTGATGTGGAAATTATAGGAATTGAAGTGGAAACAACCGGTTCATCATCCCCACTTCAGATTGACAGTTTTGATCTAAACATGAATGGCTCCGATGATCCATTAAACGATGTTGACAATGTGGCGATTTATTACACATCTAACGCTTCTGTCTTCAGCACAGGTAATCTGTATGGCTCAGTCGCACCATCGACGGGAAATATTAACATTAGTGGAAATCAAACCTTAGGCAGCGGCATAAATTATTTTTGGATTGTATATAACATTGCAGCAGGTGCTACAACTGAAAATATTGTTGATGCAGAATGTACTCAAATAAATTTCAGTGGTCCCACCACTAGTCAAACACCAACGATATCAGACCCTTTCGGCTCAACGGAGATCATCCCTGTGCCTACCGTATATCAAATGAACAATACAAATTTAAACACTTGCTATGGTGCATTTACCGACTCTGGGGGCGAATCTTCTGATTATAGCAGCAATGAAAGTTACGTAAAGACCATTTGTTCTAATGATGGTACAAACCTGCGCTTTAAGTTTACCTCATTTGACGTGCAGAATACTTGGGATCAACTTAGAATAAGGGATGGTGCAAATGACACCTGTCTGATTATCGGGACTTATAGTACTGTAGTTCCTGATATTATTATATCTAGTGGCTCTTGCCTGACATTCGAATTTACTTCCGATGATATTACAGAACAGCCCGGATGGTATGCTGAATTTGAATGTTTTGATTCTGGCTCGTGTGGTGCCAATCCGAATGCAAGCGATTTATGCGCTAATGCTCCCTTGCTATACAGTATGGATGGGATCTGCGGAACAACAGGCAGTTATAACGCAACCGATTTGTCAGGAACCAATCTACAGTCTGAGTTTTGCAGCGGAGTGAATTTTATTGATAACAATTCATGGTTAAAGTTTCAAGCCAGTCAGACATCTGTTGAACTTGCCATTGTTTATAATTGTAACAATTCCGGACTGGAGGCTGCGATTCTTGAAACAGCAGATTGCACTACTTTTACTCAAAAGGCCTGTTACGATCCCTTTTATAACAGTGCACCGGGTGTCTTTAAAGTAGATAATCTTGTAGTAGGCAATTTCTATTATCTTATGCTCGATCAATTCAGCGATGCGGGTTGTGCATTTCAAATCAACGGCCTATCGGGAGTTGTTCTTCCGGTTGAACTATCTTACTTCCAAGCGAATTTTGAAAATCACGAAGTAACAATACAGTGGAAAACCTTATCTGAAAAGAACAATGCATTTTTCACTCTTGAACGTAGTGAAAATGGAATGGACTTTCAACCTGTAAATAATCAGGAAGGTGCTGTTAACTGCAACTACACAATTCAATATGAATATATAGACATAGACATAAAACAAGATCATTATTATTATCGCTTGAAACAAACAGATTTTGATGGAGGGTTTTCTTATTCAGGTGTGATTTATGTAGAATGTGATTCCGACAGGAATAATATCGCAAAATGCTATCCAAATCCGGCAGCAGACATATTAAACATTGAATTTGATCTGCCGACGGAAAATACTTATAAATACGAAATCACAAATTGTATCGCACAATGTTGTCAATCAGGCGAGCTTAATGCAGGAAAATCTGTTTTCAAAATACAACTAAATGCTAAAATAAAACCCGGGTTATATATTTTAAGCTTGACCGGAAAAAACTATGAAAAAAAGATGCGTTTAATTATTAAATAGCGTAAAATATACAGAGGTAATTTTAGACAGCTTTCCACCTGTGCAGTTTTAGATTTAAATAGCTGAGCAGGTATTACAGCTTGTCGGTGTTGAAAATTGAAGAGGAAGAATTAAAATGAAGTATTTGGGAATTATATGTGGACTGTGTTTATATACAATGGCAGCATTAGCACAAACGGGGACAATTAAGGGGCGCATATTTAACGAGACAAATAATGAAAGCTTGCCGTTTGCAAATATTTATATCCAAGGAACAGAAATAAGCACCATTAGTAATGCAGAAGGAAAGTTTTGCATATCAGATGTCAAGACCGGGTTTTACCGATTAAATATTTCGTCACTGGGTTTTGAATCTGAAATCTCCACAGAATTTCATGTAATAACCCAAAAAACCACCTATGTTGATATTGGGATGCATGAAAAATCCATGAAACTTGATGAAGTGGAAGTCAGAGCCTCAGTATTCCAAAAAAAAGAAGAAGCCCCTGTAAGTTTAAGGCGTATAGGTGTTTCTGAAATTGAAAACAGTCCTGGAGCCAATCGTGACATTGCAAAAGTTATCCAGAACCTACCCGGCGTTGCAGCCATTCCATCTGCAAATCGCAATGATTTAATTATTCGAGGCGGCGCGAGTAATGAAGCAAGCTTCTATCTCGACGGTATTGAGATTCCAAACATCAACCACTTTGCCACACAAGGAGCGTCAGGTGGAACAAACGGGATTATCAATGCAGATTTTTTACGTGAAGTAAACTATTATTCCAGTGGGTTTCCGTCATCAAAAGCCAATGCCCTAAGTGCCGTTTTTGATTTTCGATTAAAAGATGGAAACAAAGAAAAATTAAAATACCGAGGAAGCTTGGGTGCCAGTGAGTTTGCCTTTACCGCTGATGGACCGGTCGGTAATAAAACCAGCTTCATTGCCAGCATGCGATATTCCTACCTTCAACTACTGTTTAAAAGCTTACGCCTACCATTTCTGCCTTCATTTAGCGATTGTCAACTGAAAGTAAAATCTCACATTAATGAAAAAAATCAGATCACCATCATTGGCATTGGGGCTTTGGACCATAACCGACTGGATGCGAATATTAAAAATCCAAATGATTATCAGCGCTACCTACTGGCAAATTTACCTCAACAAAATCAATGGAACTATGCTATTGGCGGGGTATGGAAACACTTCAGGGATAATGGCTGGCAAACCATGGTACTTAGCAGAAACATGCTTTCAAATAGGGCTTATAAGTACAAAAATAATAATGAAATAAATGGCAATCTGATTCAAGATTACAGATCGACAGAGTCAGAAAACAAATTTAGGTGGGAAAATTTCATCCAAACGAACATTGACACTGAGATAAAATACGGAATAAGTACCGGTTACGTCAAGTATTTCAACAACACATATCAAAAGGTATATATTACAAATGCAATCACTGAAATTGATTACGAAAGTGAACTGAATTTTTTAAAATATGCAGGCTTTTTTCAAGCAACAAAGAAAACATTCAATAACCGCCTTACCCTAAATCTAGCATACAGGATTTCTGGCAATTCGTATTCTTCAATTATGCAAAATCCACTAAAACAAAGTTCCCCACAAGTTTCAGTATCATATTTATTAAATGAAAAAACATCGATAAATGCGCATATCGGCAGGTACTATCAACTACCCCCATACACAGCACTTGGTTATAGAAACAGAAATGGCATACAAATAAATCGCAAAAATGATATAAAATACATATCTGCTGACCATTACGTAGTCGGCTGGGAATACCGACCGACAAAATCAAGCATCCTCAGCCTTGAAGGCTTCTACAAAGGGTATAATAATTATCCTTTTTCATTAAAAGACAGCATCGCACTATCGCACAGGGCAATTGATTTCGGTCCGATAGGAGCTGAAGAAATTGTAAGTACGGCAAAAGGACGCTCTTACGGGCTGGAGCTACTTAGTCAGAATCGGTTTCGGGGGAACATCAACTTTGCTTTATCTTATACTTTTGCAATCAGCGAATTTAAAGATAAAAACGGGAATTATACTTCCACCGCCTGGGAAAACAGGCATATTTTCGTTGTTACTGCAACAAAACAATTTGAAAACAATTGGTATTTTGGACTAAAATGGCGCTTTGCCGGAGGGTTGCCCTATACAGATTACGACCTTTACACTAGTAGTTTTCAGGCAGCATGGGATTTACAGAATCAGCCATACCTGAATTATGATCGGTTGTCTAACAAACGATTTAACCCCTTTCACAGGCTCGATATTCGGCTTGACAAAAGCTTTGACCTTAAAAAATCAAATCTAAAACTTTATCTTGACATTCAGAATGTATATAATTTCAAAGCTGATGCTCGCGATGTCTACACAAACCTGGATAGCAATGGAGAACCGCTCATTAACCCGGAAAATCCAAACCGTTATTTACTAAGAAAAATTCGCAGCAATGGCAGCGGAACCATCCTGCCAACGATAGGTGTAATCTTTGATTTTTAGTATGAGCTCGCCGCTTGAAACGACTTTTCTATAGGCCCGTTGGAAACAGACCCCTCAATTCGGGTCACTAAAAAGTAGCAGAAACCCTGTTCAAAAACCAAAAAACCTAAAGAACCAAAAGTTGTTGTGAAGAATTGGATGCGTACGCGTTCTACAATTGAATTTTTGGTTATTTGGGAACAATTAAGCAAGCCTGATTTTAATTACCCCGAATTCGGGGTAATTGAAAATGAAGCTGGCACAAATCGTTTTATAATGTCTGTGGGACAATGGTTTGAACGTACAAATGCAAGTGGTTTGATGGTGAAAGCTGGTAGATATGGTGGAACCTATGCCCATAAAGATATTGCGTTCAATTTTGCTATGTGGTTAAGTCCTGAATTTCAGATTTACCTTGTGAACGAATTTCAACGACTTAAAGAAGCTGAAAATAATAAGTTGCAATTGGAATGGAATCTTTCACGTACACTATCAAAAGTGAATTACCACATCCACACCAATGCAATCAAAGAAAATTTAATTCCGGAAGAATTGAGCAAAAAAGAGCAAGCTTTTGTTTATGCAACTGAGGCTGATATTTTAAACATGGCTTTGTATAACACCGATTGTGAATCAAAATTGCCGGTACAATTCATTTCATTTCTTGTATCAGCTTTGATTCTACATCGGCATTAACCTTCCGAAATAATTTGGAACAGCGATTGATAGTTTCAAAATTTGTTTGTCAATCATTTGGAAACAATTGGTTTAACACAACTGCAGCTCAATGGCGAGCTGAAAACCCTGACAAAAAAGGCAATATACGTGATTATGCCAGCTTGGAACAATTGGTTGTCTTATCAAACTTAGAAAGTATGAATTCTGAATTGATAAAATCAGGTTTGGAAGCACAAGAACGATTAATGCGATTAAACAAAATGGCAATCTCACAAATGACTGTTTTAATTGCAAATGAAAAACTGAAAAAACTCAAATAAAAGAAAACCCAATTCGCCCACCGTATTAAGATTGCAACCATTCACAAAGCCGCTACTCCATTCCCGCCCATTGCCGATGATAGGCTAAACTTTTGGGGGATGGGTGAAAATGTGGGTTGGTGGGGAGGTGGATGAATTTACCACGATACTGATTAAAGGAAAAATCAGCACTTTCATCTTTTAATTGAGGATGTAAAATGACACGATAATCATTCGTTAGAGAAAGTAAGCCTTTATCAAAGGCACGATGGAAAGTTGGTGATAATGCAATCCCATTGCGCACAGAATCATTATAACTCTCTGCAAAAGGAATGATGTGACAAGCATCAACTAAAGGCCTGTTTTTCTGATCTTTTACCTGCAAACCACAAATCGCACAACGCCCTTCGTAAATTTCAGTAATTGCTTTTCGAAATATAGAGCTTCGTATAATCACATATTCTTCTCTTTCCTCTGTATGTTTTGCTTCTATATGTCGTTTTACTTTTCGCACATAGTTTTGTTCTGGTTCATAAAGGATTTCCGATTTAACTTCTGTTGAATATGAGTGGTTCTCCTTGAATTGAGCTTCTTTCCCGAAATACACTTTTAACATGGCTTGTTTTAATGCTTCACGTTTTGTTGAATCCATTAAAATTGCATAAAGTTCATCAGATAGTCGAGCGCAGAAAACAGTTTCCGTCAATGCTTTAAAACTCTTTATGGATTTACTTTTTGTTGTCGGAATTTCCCTTCCGGGATAAGTAATTAACCGCCAAAATCGCCCCTTTTCATTTTTCAAATGAAAAAACGGCAACGAAAAATTCGCGACATGACCAGTATGCACATAAGCAGCCCAAATATCGTGAAAACGCACAAACAATTCATCCGTAATTTCAACTGCCGGAGTGTTAATTTCACCCTGTTCAAAACTCTCTAGAACAGCAAGCAACAAAACCGGCTTATGCGGCGCAGGACCGTACTTTGTTGTACCACGCTTGAGGGAAAGGATGTTGGAGTTGAGGTTGGACATGGAAACAAAGATAGAAAACAGTTTTCCAAATTTTTAATATTCTCATAAGAATTACTAACTTTATCATAGAAATTTTTGCAACATGAAAAGACGTGCATGGACAAGAGAAGAGCTAATACTTGCTTTTAATTTGTATTTAAGGCTTCCTTTTGGCAAGATGCATAAAGGGAATCAGGATATTATTTATTTGTCAAAGCTTATTGATAGGACATCTAGTTCTGTTTCAATGAGATTAGTGAATTTTGCAAGTGTTGACCCATATCATCAGGCACGTGGAATTTCTGGCTTAAAAGGAGGATTTAATCAGGTGAAACCTATTTGGGATGAATTCAATAATAACAGAGAAGAACTATTGTTTGAAAGTGAGCAAATACTTGCCAAATTTGAGAATCATAGCTTAGAGGAAAAATACGAAAGAGTATTATCTGAATTCAAAGACATAAAAGGTGCTGAAAAAGAACGCTTAGTGAAAACAAGAGTTAATCAACATTATTTCCGAGAAGTTGTATTAGCTAATTACAGTAATCAATGTGCTATTACCGGCATTGATTTGCCAGAATTATTGAATGCTAGTCATATTATTCCTTGGTCAAAAAACGAAAAAGAAAGATTGAATCCTACAAATGGCATTTGTCTTTCAAAACTCTATGATGCTGCTTTTGACAGAGGCTTAATTGGCATTAAGCCCAATTATGAATTTATTTTTTCAAGAAAAATTAAAGAAAAAACAAATACTGAATATTTCAAGTTGCACTTTGGTTTTCTTGCAGGACAAAAAATAAAATTACCACAACGCTTTAAACCAAACAAGCAATTTTTAGAATACCATTTAGATGAAGTATTTTTGGGTTGACACACTAACTACTATGCATTTTAAATTTACCCTAACTTTCCACCGCAATGCGGACAAAAAGCAAAGCCTTTTTCAATAGGTTTTTGACAATGTTTACATAGCAATACATCATCAGATATTGGCATGAAACTATCTGCACTTTTAAGCAAATAGTTTTCTGGTATTTCTTTTAAAAAACTGGATTCATTACCCACTTCGGTCAATAAAAAAAGCTGTTCTCTCGCTCTGGTTATGGCAACATAAAACAAACGACGTTCTTCTTCAAGCAACAACTCGTGATTTGATTCTTTAATTACCTGATAAATACGGTCTTCCATCCAAATGTCAGGAAATCCACCACCACCTTCGGTTAAACCAATAATGAAAACTGCTTTTGCTTCTAATCCTTTTGATGCATGTATTGTTTTTCCCGTAAATTGCAATTTCTCTTCTCTCAGCTGTTCGAAAAATGGGGTGAACATTCTGTTTCTTCTGTACAGAAATAAGATGTCTTCTTTTGAATAACCATCTGCGTTAAGTTTGCGAACTTGTTTTATCGCATAATCAACCTGATCATCTTTGCAAACACCAGCATAAACTTCAATTTTTTGATTTGAGTTTTTATTGGCATGTAATTCTTTGTCAAGTTTATGCTTATTGTGTTTAATAACTTCGTTACTTGCGCTAACGATGTGCTGAGTGCTTCGATAGTTTTGATCAAGTTTTATGATTTTCGAACCGTTAAAATGATTGACGAAATTTATTATATAATCCACATTTGAGCCTCTAAACCCGTATATGCTTTGCCAATCATCCCCAACACAAAACAAATTATTCTTTTTGGTCAGCAAATGTTTAAGCAATTCTACTTGCAAATTATTGACATCCTGAAATTCATCAACCAGTATGTATTCATATTGTTTCTGAAATTTTTCTACAATTTCTGTTCTGTGCTTAAACAAATCAATGGTTTTATTGATCATATCATTAAAATCCAAATAAGATTTGTTTGTGCAGTAATCCTTATATGCTCTCACAAGTGGTATTGCCAAACGATAAAAATTTCTAACTCGCTCATGCTGGTCATTTTGCGAATCCTCAAAAACCTTGTCAAGAGGAATATTTTCAACCTTTATCATGTCAATAATTTGCATTACTGCACGTAAAAAGCGCTTTATGTCATCATGATGCGTCCGAAATTCTTCTTCGAAGGATAATGCAGAATTATAATGGTAATCGGCAGGCAATCTGTTTTTAACAATTCTCTCCAAAGCCAAATTAAATAAGGCAGTGTTTTTTGTCTGACTTTCAAATGTTTTAACAAGCAACTTATTGGCTTTTCTGAATTGCTCTTCTTTCGCTTTTGTCGGATAGCTTTTATCACTTACATGTTCAAGATAAACATTGGCTTCGGGAATGTAAAAATCTGGATGAAAACTAAAATCGCTAAAATTCACACTAGGTTCGTATTCAAACTTGATGTTATGTCGATACAGCCAGTCTGCAATATATTGCTCTGATTTAGAACGGACTATACAGCCATTCAAACTAGTATAAAATTTTCCATTCGGATATTTTTGATGTAGGTTATTTGAGCCTTCATGTATTTTGTCAACCATGTAGTCTATTAAATAACGTTTTACACTTAACAAATAAATTTTCGATTCACACTTTTTGATTAGCAACTTGTTCAAAATATCAAAAGATGTTTCAGTTGCTGAATACTTCGTAAATTCAGTATTTGGATTTACTTTATCAGTGACAATTTTAAATTGATTATCAAACTCATTAACTCCATAATTTCTTAGAATACGATAACATAAGCTGTGAAACGTTTTAATGGTGAGATTGTTAATCCATTTGTATTTCTGTTTGTATTGTATGCGTTTTCGTTCAATTTCACTCTGGTTATTCTTTTTGTCATTAATAAATCTTGAGTATTCATTCGTTTTGTCTGCAGAAATAATCAAACGATCAAGCATTTCATTCGCAGCATTTTTTGTGAACGTTATGGCAAGTATATTTCCTGGGTTAACTGCTTTCTCTTCTATTAAAAACAATATTTTCTGAAGTAATGTCTTAGTCTTACCTGAACCTGCTCCCGCCAAGACAAGTAGTCGCTTATTTTCACATAAAACCGCCTCTTTTTGTTTGTCATTCAATTGACTAAGATCTGTCTTCATTATTAAATTGATATAAAATTTAAGTGCCTTATTCGAACTTCAAAGTTATTCAATGTTTTGAAATTTACAAATATTAAATATCATCTGTATCCCCTCGCACACATTACTCTACTCTTCCCACCAAAACACCAAAGTGTATAGTAGGCATAATTTTCGGATAAATGGTTTCAATCGGGTAATCATCTGGTATTATGTAGCCCCATTCAGTTTTCTCCAATACCATATCACGTATTATTTTAAGCTTTAAGCCGACGCCCCAATAAATATCTCTGATGTAGCGGTCTTCGTAGGTTTTAATCGATCCAAATTTGGCAATTATTCCCACCTCAATTCGTCTGCGGTCAAGCACCCAATCCTGATCGTATGCATCCCCACTTTGATCAATAAAATTCTCCAATGTCCCATTATTATAACCTCCATAGCTTAATGCCAAAAGTGGAGTAAAATACTTGTTTGGTTTTCGAAATTTCCTAACGCCAATTCTCAAACGATATAGGTTGTACATTGCAAATGGATCAATATTTCGAAACAAAAAAGTATTGACATCGTATTCAGTCTGTTTTTTCAAAACAAAACTGTTTGTAACTTCGAGAAAACGAAGCGAATCTAAACGCTGAGTGTAAATGAAAGTAAGGTCTTGCCATGGTAGGTTGGTTAAACTCACCTCATAGGAACGTTGCATTTTAAACTGAGCATAACTGGATACGGAAACCAATAGAAAAAAAGACAGAATCACGTGGGACAATATGGACTTGTTTTTATTTTTCATTATTCATTTCGTTTAAAATTTATAATACAATCCAAGCTCTCCCTTACGGTTAATTCCATGATATTCCGGAAACCAAGTGTAACCAAACTTAAGATTCAGCCCGAAATGTTTTCCATATACCAATTCAATCCCTAAGCCACCTCCAATATTATATAGGATTTCGCTAGGCTCAGGCCTATCTTTGAGATAATCCTTGTATAAAATACGATTTACTTGATACAGATAAAATGTTGTTTTTTCAAGGCTTATAAACTCATAAATCAAGCTTAATCCACCCTGAGCAAACAATTTACTTTCCCATGGTAATGCAACCGCACTGATTTGTACTCCAAATTTATTTGGGATATATTTAAAGTCAATTCCCCAATCTACAACATCAACGAGATCAGCTCCTAAGATAAAATCAACACCAAAATGTGAACCAATAGCAAACTTCGTTCTGCTAGAGTCTTTATAAAAGTAATCCGTTTGCCCATGTCCCTTTACGGACAATATTGCAAAGAAAATAAAGTAAAAAATAACTCTCTGTTTCATTTGTTTTTTTTTAAGACTAAAATGTAAATACAAACTCCACAACACCCACCAAAACATCAAATATCAATCTATTTAAATATTCCGAAAACAGGTGATATAAAAGTAGCAGAAACCCTGTTCAAAAACCAAAAATCCATCTGAACCTAAAGCACACAATTAATACAATTTGAAATTTATAGGTACAACATATGATACTGCGACTTTTTCACCTTTGTGTTCTCCGGGAGTCCATTGTTCTAATTTACTCACTACCCGCACGGCTTCATTATCCAACACTTCGTGTATTCCACGAGCAATTTCAACTTGTGTAACTTTCCCCATTTCATCAATAACAAATTGCAAAAATACTTTCCCTTCATATTCCTTTTCTTTTGCAAGTTCTGGATAATTAGTGTGATTGGCGATAAAGCTTAACAAGCCTCTATCTCCACCGGGATATTCGGGTTTCTTTTCGACTTGAGCAAAGTTATAAACGATAGACTTTTGATTCCCCATGATATCCCATTGTTTCAAAATATCATCAAATTCCCCATTAACAAAAATTTCTTCTGAAGATTTCACTCCATTTTTATGAAAATTTGCAACAATTCCTTCTCTTGACAACAGGTTTTCTGCAGAAACATAACCATTTGCTAACAAAACAAAATATTCATTATAATCCTCATAAGAATAATATGTACTATCAATCGATTTATCAACAACATGTATAATTGTTGCAGAGGCAGGCTCAACTTCGTTATAACTTCTGTCAAGGAATAGGGTGTCCTGAACAGCAAATGCTGAAAAAGAAAAGATAGCAAACAGGCAAAAAGACAATAGTTTTTTCATAGTACAAGGTTTTGTTGCATCAAATCTACAACAAATAGTGGCAAAACAAGCAATAAATGGTTTTAATTGAAAGAAAATTTGTGTATTTTTACATAAAATATAAAACTAACGCTTTATGAAACGCCTTTTCTTACTAACTGTTTTCGCTTTTATTTGTGTTCTAACTTTTGCTCAGGAAATTGCTTTTACATTCACTGCACATTATCATAGTGAATATGCAGCACTGGACAGTGTGTTGGTAAAAAACATCAGCCAAAATAGAGATACTACCCTTTTTTGGCCTGACACGGTATTAAATCTTGACCTCAGTAGTATTCCGAATATTACTGCAAGCCCAAACCAGTTATTTTTATCGCCGAATTTTCCAAATCCATTTAACGGCAGCACTGAAACAACACTTTTTTTACCCACATCAGTTCAAGTGAACTTAGAGTTATATGATTTGAATTCTCAGAAGCTTGCAAATTATAATACAGACTTAGAACGGGGTTACCATAATTTTACAATTTGTCTTGAAAAAGTGGGTGTTTTTATCTTAATTGTTAGCGCTGGGAATATGACAGAACAGGTGAAAATAATTAACACAGGTAAGCACTCTGGTAATGACGCCTCTATCATATATCAAGGCAATTCCACAGATGGTAATACAAATAACCTTCATCAAAAACAAACAGATGTTGATGGTTCATATTTCATATACAACTCCGGGGATACCCTGAAATTTACAGGATATATAAACGGAGCCTCAGCGTATATCACGGATGCACCGGAACAAGACAGTACGTTTCTTATCAGTATTCAACCTACTTTTGATTTTGTGATTGAAACCACTGATGTGCAAACAAGTTACAGTTTTACAGTAGGTGGACCTGACGAATTTGAGGTAATATGGGAACCGGGACAGTCAGTAGTTTACAACAGCAGCGGAGAGATATCCCACAATTTTGGAGAAGCAGGCATGTGGCGCATAAAAGTCAGAGGAGAAGCTGATTATATATTGTTTAACGAAAATCCAGAAATGTTTAGAGATATACTAACACCTGTAGAACCTGCTGTTACAGGCATAATGTTGTCAGCCAATATGTTTAGGGGGATTACGGTATCCTCATTCTCCTGTGAAAATTGGTTTGATCAAGCCTCTCAAGGCATTTCAGATATGTCACATATGTTTAATGGATCAGCATACAATCAAGACATAAGCAATTGGAGTATGAGCTCAGCAACAAACTTAAGTGGCATGTTTGCAGGTTCCGATTTCAATCAGCCATTAAATGACTGGCATGTCCACAATGTTGAGTCATTTGCCATAATGTTTTCAGGCAGCGCTTATAATCAAGACCTTAGTAACTGGAATGTGAGTGGAGCTACTGATATGAGTGATATGTTCAGCTACTCAGAGTTTAATCAACCAATTGAGAACTGGGATGTCAGCAATGTGACTAACATGGCTTGCATGTTTAGTTATTCGGTTTTTAACCAAGATATTAGCAATTGGGATGTAAGTAATGTCACCAACATGGGATATATGCCTTATAATACCAATGGCATGTTTCAAAATTCAGCATTCGATCAAGATATCAGTACTTGGGATGTTTCCAGTGTAATTAATTTTACGAATTTCCTCAAAAACTCTGCATTATCAACTGAGCATTACAATAATTTATTAATTCAATGGTCAGAATTGAATCTTCAGCCAGGAGTAACTTTTGATGGCGGAAATAGTATGTATGATTTAGGTTTGCCAGCAGATCAGCGACAATATATTATTGATGAATTTGGTTGGATATTTAATGACGGTGGAGATACCGGCGAGCAATATTGATACCCCCTCAACTTATCGTATCAACTTTATCGAATGAATTTCCTGAGCAAAAGTGAGAACACAAGGAAACAAATAAAACTTCCCTACAAACCAGCAGAGGAGCATTAAACACACAAAACTGCATTTTAAAAATTTATCAACTTTCGGAAACCTTGGCTGTTAAGCCATACAAGGTGCAATGGTCAATTTTTCAGGATGGAATTTGAGAATGATTGTTTTTAGTTTCTTTTTTTTCTAATCACAATCTTTTGTCCCTTGTTCCCTCATAAAAACAACTTGTCGTCAAAAAATTATGTTTTTCCGATGGAAAAGCCAGATGCGCTTATTTCCCCAGTCTTTTAGGTCTTTTTTCTTGACGTTTGCCAAGCTTCCGAAGAGCCATTTAATCACTTCATACTGTCGGGGTGAGCTTGTCAAAATAGTTTATTTCTTATGAATTGTGCCGAATTCAGATTGTCTGCATTTAAATTTTGTCGATTTACTTGTAAACAGCGATTTTCATCCTATTTTTTTTAATAATTTTGAGGGCAGCTATCGTTTTATTATCCGATTTTATGAGTAATCTCGTGAAAAGTTGTTGAATTTGTTCGATAATTGTGTATATTTGATGCAACCAAAATCAATTATAATGAAAAAGCTTTATTTATTTTTGTTGATACAACTGGCATTGTTATCAGTTTTATCAGCGCAGGTTGTTACGCAACAGCAGAATTTTAATTGTAATCCGGTAGTTAAATCTACAAATGTTAAAATCAAGTCTGAAAAGTCAAATCCTGTATGGGAGTGCACTTTTGATGAAACCACTCCCCTTTATACCACTGGTCACCTGCTCGGTGATGCAGACTGGGAGGTAAGTGATACTACCCCTAATACGGTAACTTTTGAAAATGGAGTTGATTTTACTGATGATAATTTGCCCCCGGGAACTATGGTAACTGCCCTGTGGTTGTATATGGGATACCGTGATGTCGGGGAGTACTCCCTGTCAGGAGGTAACTTTGCCTCTATCGATGGAATTTCCTTCCTCATGGAGGAAAATTATGTGGATATACATGCTTGGATACAATTTAATTCTATTGACCTTTCCACCCTATCAAATCCTCGGCTTATTCTGACTCAGAATTACAAAGCCTATAATTTTGATACATGTTTTATTGATCTGAGTGTTGATGGTGGTACTGTGTGGAGTGAAACTCTGATTGTGAATGGAGAAGCAGCAGCCAATCAGTATGGAGAGGATGTATTAAGTGTGGATTTACCAATCTCTCTTGCAAATCAATCTAATGTTTCAGTCAGAATGAGATGGAATGCACCTGGGGGAAGTATGTCTTATGGCGGATATGGCTGGGAAATAGATGATTTGAGAATCGAACAAATACCGGTATATGATCTCAATCTCGCTGATGCCCGGATGAATTTTTTCGAATATATTGATTATACAGATCCTGTTAATTCTGAGTATTTTCACATCTCATCACATTATGGTATGATCCCTCAAAGCCAGTTTGGTTCAAGTATGAGTGAGATGGTTTGGAATGCAATCGTAGAGAATAACGGTGTACAAGCAATGAATCCTGATTTTCAGGTACGGGTCAGCAACCCCGAGGGAACTGAGTTGTATAATAATGTGGTTACAGGTCCATTGCTTGAATCCGGCAACAGAGACACAATAGATCTTATTAGTCCCATGTTTGTACTTGACAATCCTGTGCTCGGTGAGTATTCTGTCGATTACAGCATAAATTCATCAGAGGATTTAAATCTTGAAAACAATGTTGACAGCACCAAGTTTTTCGTAACTGAGGATACTTATGCAAGAGACTTAGGCAATATAAGCAGCTCTATCTCAATGGGGGACTATCTGGAAGGAGGAAATGACGGGGATATGCTTGGTACTTCCTATTTGTTTCTTGCCAATGAAACGGTTTTTGCTATATCTGTTTTTATTGATGAGGAAACAACTGTGGGAACTGGTATCGTTGGCCATTTAATGGATTTTTCTCAGACGATTTCAAGTTGGACTGATGTTTCGTCATCTTCTTTACATGTCATAACAGAAGATGACCTTGGTACTTGGGTGGATTTAGCGCTCGTAGATCCGGTAAGTGTTGATGTTTCACTTGAAGACGGTTCAATTACTTACAATGCAGCGATTGAGTTCTTCTACGAAGGTGATGAGATAAGAATTGGTACTGACCCAACGGTTAAGAACAGTATATGGGGAAATTATTTTTATTTTACATCGGAAGGGAATTGGTACAACGTTACATCTGTAAACGAAGCTCTGGCAATACGGTTGAAATTGTCAGAAATTGATATTCCTGAGATTGAATTGGGTGATGACATCTCCACCTGTCAGGACAGTATTATGCTGGATGCAGGGAGTGGCTTCCAAACTTATTGGTGGAATGGAAATGAAGGTGAACAGACACATATGGTCACAGAATCAGGACAATATGTTGTTGTCGCTGAAACAGCTTATGGTTCACAGGTAACAGATACTATTGATGTGCAAATCAATGAAAATCCAATAATTTTTCCACTTATGACAAGCCCTGAAGACGGAGTGTTACAATCCGGAGATTTAGGCAGCCTGTGGATTTTAGATTCAGAACCCGATACTGAGTACTGGGTGCAAAATGGTACCGATACCGTTTTTTCTCCGGTAGTTGGTATTGCCGATAGCCTTGGATTAGGAACAAATTATACAACAGGAACATATGAAGTGTACGCTAAAAAGATGATTACAGGTTGTGAAAGCTTCCTGGGATCGTTTAGCTTTGTGGAAAACAATGGCCTGACAAGTATTGTAGCAAGGGTAACATACAATGATCCTCCGATAAGTTTTCCTGAAGGAACTGCAGAAGTTTTTCTATACCGAGACAATGCCGGTTCAGTTGAACTGCAAAGCGCTACACTTACTGCTGAGAATTGTATGGCTAGTTTTACAGATATCGAAGCCGGAACTTACTTCTTGGCTTCAAATCTTGTAACCTCGGATGATTATAATTGTTCTGAATACGTCTATTTTGAAGATGCTCTGATTTTTGATGATGCCACAGCTATTGAGATTGCTGAAGGAGAAATGCGCCTACTTGACCTGCACCATATTCAGTTAGCAGGAACTATTGGTTCTAACAATGTATCTGGCACAGTTGGAGAACAAGGACGAAATACCCTAAACATGCTTGAAGATATGCTTGTAGCGATGACTGACGGGCAAACCGGAGACGTACTTGAAGTCCAAGTGACGAATCAGAATGGAGAATTTGAATTTGTGGATGTGCCTAACTATGCCAACCTTGAGTTTTTTGTATCCAATCCTATTTTTCCTGAATGGATACCAGCTGTCTTGAATACCAATAGCGGAGAATCTTATGTAATTAATTTTGTCGTCGATGGAAACCAAGTGTATCCTCTTGGTAAAGAGGAAATCACAGAAATATCCAATCAGATACAGCTTTATCCCAATCCTTCGACAGGTTTTGTGCATATTTCCAGTTCGATGGATATTGTATCTGTGATTATTACAGATATTGAAGGCCGACAGGTGGCTAAACTTGAGGCTGATTTTGATGAAATTGATATTAAAGGGCTGGAAACTGGTGTTTACTTCTTAAAAATTCAAACAAGTAAAGAAATCATCACTAGGAAGCTAATCAAACACTAAGAGATAAATGCAATATAATGAAGAGTCTGCTATTTGGCAGGCTCTTTTTATTCGTGAAAAACCTAATTTTAACGATCACGAATCCGTTATATTTGTACGTACATTTCATCACATCATACTATCAATCAAACTTATAAATGAATCCAACAAAGTAAACAGGAAAAAGCGTGAACCCGCTGTTTCAGGATTAATTATGTTCCGTAGTATTACAGTGTCGTCCTTTACCTGTGGAAATTGCTTTGTCTCTGGCAAGACACAGATGGTAATCGCAAAGATTTGAGAGAGCTTATTTTCCGAGAATTGGTTGCGAATATAATTATTCATCGTGAATATAATAGTGCTGTTAGCACAGAAGTTATTGTTTACAACGACAGAGTTGTAGCAACCAATCCAAATCGCAGCCGGTTTACTGGGTCTCTTGATTTGGAAACATTTGAAGCAGAACCTAAAAATCCAAACATTAGAGCATTTTTTAACATCCTTACTTGGGCAGATGAAATTGGGTCGGGCGTGCGCAATATGAATAAATTTGTTGCAACATATACAGATGGTGCACGGCCTGTTTTTATTGAAGATATGATTTTTAAGAGTACCATTCCCATGCTGGTTTACAAACTTAAAGATAAATCAGAATTGTATCTCCATTTGGCCCAAATAACTTCTGAGCAATTGGGAGCAGATAATACCAAAGCACTTAAGCAACTTACACTGGATCTTACTTTCAAAGACACAGTTGATTTTGATGAACTTGCTTTGAAATTGGTAAGTACTTGGTCAGAAAAAAGTGGGGACTTGCCAAATTTCAGATTCTTGATAAACAAGGAGTTAAGTTTAGGAAAACTAAAAAAAGTGGGGAGCTGGACAGAAAAAAGTGGGAAGCTATTAAAAAAACGTGCAAGGGTTTTATTAAGTACACTTATGCTGACGCTCACTCCAATATCCCTTGATGATCTGGCAGTAAAACTGGGTTATCGCAGCAAAGATCGTTTTAGGGATGATTACATTAAACCGTTGAAAGATAATAAACTCATTGAATATACTTTACAAAAAGCAAATGACCCCAACCAGCAATATGTAATTTCACGAAAAGGAAAATTGTTTTTAGGTGGGAGTTCGTTCTAAAAAGCTGTTTATATATTTTCCTGTTTTTATTCTAATCACATTTTTTTGTACCTTGTCCCGTTATGAAACAGATTGGCTTATTTTGGGTGTGTTTTTGTTTTTTTGTGTCGTTTGGATACGCACAAACTACCCTTTTCAACATTTCTGAATATCCGGAAAGCTCGAATGTTCAAAAATCTATACGGCAGAATTTACCGGTAGAAGTTGACAATTCTATACTTTCATTTTTCCCTCCGATTTACAATCAGCAGCACAATGTTTGTAATCAGGTTTCTGTTTCCTATTATTTAATGTCTTATGAAATAAATTGCAAACTCGGGCGTGATGGCAGCCTGCCCGAGAATCAAATGTCAGTTTATTTTCCTTACAATTTCAATAATGGCGGATACGGATGGTATGGATCAAATTTTTTGCAAACATTTGATTTGGCAAAGCGTCAAGGCATACCTTCCCGTGCTGTATTTGGAGACACTGCTCATATGGACAGCATAACATGGATGAGCGGAATTGAAAAACATAAATCAGCATTTGCAAATCGTGCAAAAACCTATTATGCCATTGATTTATCTTCTGAAACCGGCATTACAAAACTTAAAGCATGGTTATACGATCATCTTAACGACGAATCAAATGGTGGCGTGGCGCTTATTATGGGCGGATTTAATTTTTTAGGAACCTTACCGGAAGCGTCGCCATACGCAGGCGAAAAAATTCTCCACGGATGGGGTAATGTTGCCACACATGCAAGAGTAATTGTCGGGTACAATGATTCCATCCGTTTTGATGCAAACGGCGACGGAGAATTTACAAACGATATTGATCTCAACAATGATGGAATTATCGATATCAGAGACTCTGAATTCGGGGCATTCAAATATGCAGAATCTTACGGAACAGAAACCGGAAATAACGGATATTACTGGGCAATGTACCGTACTTTTGCGGAAATCCCGGCAAACGAAGGCGTGCTTAATAAATCTGCATACCTCATGATTCCACGTATTGATTCCGAGCCACAACTCAGAGCGGAAATCCAGCTTAACCACGATCAACGAAATCAATTACAAATCGGTATCGGACTTTCAAGCGGAGAAAATTTAAATGAAATTGAGAAACAGTTTTATTTTCCGATTGTAAATTATCAAGGAGGACCGCGTCCTATGCAAGGTTTTGATATTCAAGGGGCAGAGCATTTTGAATATGCACTTGATTTGACAGAAGTTTTATCTTATGTGAATCCGGGAGAAACTTTCCGCTTGCACTTGCTCGTTAACACTGCCGACATAGCAAATCCCGGCAACGGAAACATACAATCCTTTAGCATTGTAGATTGCACCGGAAATGAAGATATCTATTTTCAAAACACATCTGAGGTTTCGATTACAAATTATCCGGAACAGCCAATGTCCATCGATTTAAGTTTGGATTTTGATAAAATGGAACTCATTACCGACTCATTAAATTACGGCAGCCCTGGCGAATTCTTTCAGCAGCAACTTGAGTGCAGTGGTGGCACAGAACCATATACCTGGTCACTTATTTATGATTGGAATCTTGTATTGGAAGAAGTAGCATTCAACCTAAATTCGTCAGCAGAAAAAATTTCTCCTGACGAATCATTCAGTGGTGAAATTCCCGTACAATTGCCATTTGATTTTCCGTTTGGAAACTCCACAACAAACCAAATTCAAGTCTCAGCAAGGGGATACATCATGCCCTCGGCAGAAATAGAAATGGGTAGTTATTTTCGCGATTATTTGCGACCTATGCTTATTAATAACCCTGTGATTGCTGTGTTACCCAGAGATTACACGTATGTAAATCCGGAAAAAGATGATGGAATTTGGATGGATAGCTCAACAGAAGTTGTACATATTTACTGGAAACTAAGCGAAAACAATCAACCGGATAATTATGCTGCAGAATATGCAGTGAGTTTATATCCGGATGGAACAATTGAATTTCACTATGGAAACATTTCTCTGAGCGGAACTGCAGAAAAAATTTACGGTGTTTCATTAGGAGATGGCATTTCTCTTCGGCTTATTAACATAAACCGCTATCCGGCAGAACATTCACTACTGCGATTTACTCCACAATTAAACCCGGAAATTTCATTGAGCGAATCTGGTTTTCTGCAAGGACAAATCGCATCTCCTGAAACAATGTATCTAAAACTATGCATTGAGGATGCCAAAGGTCAAATCCTAATTTGTGATCTGCTACAAAAAGACAGCTCAGGAATTGATTTTGATGCCATTGAGACTGGTATTTACCCGAATCCCTGCAGCAACAGATTTCGTTTTATCAGTAATGATGATCAAAACTATGAACTCCGAATCTTTGATTTACAGGGAAAATTAGTACATCAAGCGACAATTCAAGACAATCAGTATGTTTATGTCAAAAGTTTAAGAAATTCTCAGTATATTGTGTGGATAAAATCATCTACGGGAGAACTCAAAAAATTCCCTTTAATTATTATCTAAAATTGATATGAAAAAATATTACTTTATTTTAATAAGCGTCCTTCTAACGGTCAGTTTAACTCAAGCACAAAATAAATATCCGGAAGGAAAATATTCAACAGACAGCTTAAAACCACTGACCAATAAGGAGCAGCAAAAATTGCGCATGTTGCCGGAGCTAAAACTTCCCACGCAATACAAAAACATGAGTCTCCCCTACGCTGTGGACAACTCAACACAGCCATACATGCGAGATATTTTCAATCAATCCGGACTGGACTGTGGACAAGCAGCTGCTGTTGCCATTGGTTTTACTTATGAAATCAACCGTTTACGTAATCTTGCTTCCGATCAACTTAGCACGACTTACCCCTCGTATTTTGTCTGGAATTGGGAAAACGGAGGAAATGGCTGGTACGGAGTCAGTTATTACCACAGCATGGACATTCTAAGAATGGTTGGCACGCCCAATCTGGATGTTTATGAAGAAAATGTAAATGGCGGTGATGGAACACGATTTATGTCAGGCTACGACAAATATTTACACGCCATGACCAATCGAATTCGGGGCGCATATTCCATTAATGTCTCAGATGAAGAGGGCTTAGAAAACTTCAAACATTGGCTGGATCATCATCACGAAGGTTCGAATGTTGGCGGTGTTGCATTTTTCTACTCACAATATCAATCTCCTTCAAACACATTGCCGACAGAATCTGAACATGCCGGAGAAAAAGTCATTACAAGTTGGGGCTCATCGCCAAATCATGGAATGGCAATTGCCGGATATAATGACTCCATTAAATATGATTACAATGGTGACGGACAATTCACCAATCACATTGATATTAATAATGACGGTGTCGTGGATATGAAAGATTGGGAAATTGGCGCCGTGCTGATGAATAACACCTATCATTCTTATCCAGCAAATGATTGGGGAAATGAAGGATACGCATGGATGATGTACAGAACCTTAGCACTTGACAGGTATAGTGGTGGAATCTGGAACAACACAGTCAATGTGCTAAAGGCAAAAGAAAACTATGCCCCTCAGCTTACCATGAAAATTCAAATGGAGCATAATAAACGTCAACGTGTAAAAATGAACGTTGGAATGACAACAAACCTAAGCTCTGATGAACCAATGTACTTACTGGATTTCCCAATTTTTGATTTCCAAGGTGCAGATCAAAGAATGCAAGGTGGAAGTGATGAAGGTGCAGAATTTATGGAGTTTGGTTACGACCTGACGCCTTTCCTAAACTATTTGCAACCCGGAGAGACAGCAAAATTTATATTTCAACTGGAAGAGGATGACCCCGACAGTACAGGAACAGGGGAATTTATCTCCATGAGTTTGATTGATTACACCGGGGCAACACCCATAGAAACCGATTGCGGTCAAAATAATTTGGCACTAGTGGACAATGGAATGCTTAAGGTACCTGTTACAGCAAGTATAAATTTCGATCCACCGGAAATTACAACAGAAAGTTTCCCGGTTGCCACAATTTATGAACCATACAGCCACCAATTATTGGCAACCAACGGAACTGAACCTTATAGCTGGTCTTGGGATATGGATTTCGAAATTGAAAATGAAATCGGAACCTATCCCAGTTTAAGCGGATCAAGCATTTCTACAGGAGGAGCCAATTATGCAGAATACGAATTGCCCTTTGAGTTTCCTTATTACGATTCGGTTTATTCCAGCATTTATGTGTATAAAACCGGTGCGATTATGATGGAAGCATTACCCACCGATTTACCATATAATTCTGATGATGATGTGGTTTTCTTTAATCGTAAAATGATTGCCGCATTGTATATGGAAGAAAACGGAAGTTTGGGATCTCCTGCATTGCAAAGTGTTGAAAACGCTGACAATGTCCATTTTATCTGGTCAAGCACTGATTATCAATTCAGCATTCGATTATATGAAGATGGAAGCATAAAAATGTATTACGGAGACAATAATCTATCTGACCACCAGCGCTTTGTAGCAGGAGCTTCATCCGGAGATCAGGAATTTGCACAAATTTTACCCATCTCAAATGCAGAAAGCATCCAAAACGGACTGATTTATACGCTAACACCACATCAAATCCCTGACGAATTCGCAATTTCAGAAGACGGGCTCGTATCCGGGACACCAACACAACAATATCTGGCAGAACCCTTACCGGTACGTGTGAAAGATGAAAATAATCTTATCAATAAAAAAATTGTACCGATTAGCACCGATGGATTTATAATTGATTACGCGTTTCACACAACAAATAATGATGTGTTAGAAACCGGTGAAACTGCAACTATGGATATCACTTTAATTAATGAAACTGAAGAAAATATCACAGGCGTTTCTGTGAGTTTAAGTTCTACACATCCTGCCGTTACAATTACCGACGACACCGAATTTTTTGGAGACATTGATGCAGCATCAACACCAAGCATTTCAGATGCCTTTAGTTTTGATATCGGACATGAATGCGAAGACGGAGAAGAATTAGATTTCATCATTCATGTAACATCCGACCAAGAAAACTGGGAAAGACCAATTACTGAAATCGTATATGCACCAAAAATTGTTGCGCTAAATGCTGCAATTGATGATGGAGATAACGGACGACTTGACGAAGGTGAAAATGCAGATTACCTGCTCACAGTATCAAATGCAGGAGGCGGAGACATCCAAAATGTGAGTTTTCTGCTAACTAGCGATGATGAATACCTCACCATAAATACAAGCAGTGAATTTTCAGCAAATCTGCCAAGCGAAGCACAAGACATATTATCTTTCAACCTTTCAGCAGATGCTGCAACCCCACTAGGACATGTTGCTCCCATGATGCTTTATGTGAATAATGATAATTACTCAGACAGCATTCAATTGTATCTTAGTATCGGACTAATTGTCGAAGATTGGGAAACCAGCGACATGGAACAGTTTTCATGGTACACTGAGGGCACCGCAGATTGGTTTATTTCCGATGACACTTCCTTCAATGGTTCTATTTGTTTAGAATCTGGCGATATTAATGATAGTCAGCTTTCTACCGTGAAAATAGGAGTGCAAGTTTTAACCCAAGACACAATAAGATTCCACAGAAAAGTTTCTTGCGAACAAGATGCAAACAATACCAATTGGGATTATCTTGCATTTCTTATTGATGGTGTTGAACAAGCACGATGGGACGGCGAACAGAATTGGGAACAATTTTCTTATCCTGTATCAAGCGGATTCCGAATTTTTGAATGGAAATACATAAAGGATGGCTCGGTTTCAAATTTTGAGGATTGCGCATGGATTGATGACATTATTTTCCCCTCAATTTATGATGCCCCACCGCAGGCTTTTGTCAGTGTTGACAGTATTTACAAGCAAATGCCAATGGAAACAACCGATACAGATACCATTTTTATTTCAAATATTGGCGGAGGAATTCTCGGATATAATTTAGAATTACGAAATGTTCCGGAAAACACCCAAGGAGGCAAAAGCATTGCAGGTTCAACCTTAAGTTGTTCAGCAGATAATTTTATAATGGGTGAATCGGTTAATTGGGATTTGACAGTTACTAACGGATCCACAGACTCAGAATGGATAAAAAACATTATGATTAACTTCCCTTCCGGGATGGAAATCATCTCTGCAACAGATTTTTACGATAGTAACGACACACTATTCTCAAATGAAATTTTGGGAGATGGTGTGATAATTACCTGGTTTAATGAAACCGATGCAGGTTGGGGAATTATTACCGGAGGAGAAACTGCAACAGCAAGCATTAGCGCAGATATTGCCGAGGATTTTTCAGGGGATTTGGAAATTGAATATCAATTTGTTGGTGATATTTATGGTGCTGACCCGCATTACATTAACGATATCCTCGTAATTGAGAATCTCGGACCTCCAATTGATTGGCTGCAAATTTCACCTGAATCAGGACAAGCACATCAACCAAATACGGACAGCATTATACTCCACTGGGATACGCATGGAATGGAGCCCGGAATGTACGAAGCAGAATTAATGGTCTATTTAACAAACGACACACTCATAATTCCTGTTTCATTAGAGGTTACCTGGCCGGTAGATATTGAGCCAATTACGGAAAACATGCTTGAGATTTATCCGAATCCGACACATGATATCCTCTATATTAATCTGAATGGAATTGATGAGAAATCAGAGCTTGAAATAATTGATATTCAAGGCCGTGTAATAATGAAACAATCACTTAATGCAAATCAGAAAAACACAAGATTGAATTGTCAAGATTTACCTCAGGGAAGTTACATCATCCGATTTATTTCCGGAGACCATATTATGCAACGGAAATTTATTAAAATGTAAGTTGAAGCATTGAAATCCTTATTTTCGATAAGCGGAATTGCGGATACTTGAGCGCATGCGTTTAAATCCGAGCCGATAAAGTAGAAAGACATAGAAAACAAAAGTAAACAGCAAATAATTTGTTTCCGACATGATGATGTAATTGTATGTTCCGTGTAAAGTGATTGGCACAAGCAACGCAAGTGCAAAATGACGATAGCGTTTTCGAGCAGAAAACTTTGCTCTGGCAAGATGAAAACCCATGGCAATGGCAAAAATTGCATGAGCCGGAACCGCTGTTAATGCTCTAGTTAAACCGACTCCTTCTCCACCACTGACAACATACATGATGTTTTCCACAAGCGCAAATCCCATGGAAACAAAAACTGCGTAAATAATTCCGTCAAATTTTTCATTAAAATGCGTGCTTCGGTAAACAAGCATCAAAAGCACAAGGTATTTTGAAGTTTCCTCACACAATCCGGCAACGGCAAAAGACACATATAGGGCATACTGATTCACCGTTTCAACCTCCGGCATAATATTTAACATCCCGGTTTCCCACCAGATAATTGGAGGCACAACTAAAGCCCCGCCAATCAATGAAAACAACAGTAACCACCAAGGTTCTTTGTTGTATTTATCCCGATGATAAACGTATGCTAATATGAGCACAACCGGAATTAGCGCAATAGTAACAAGTCTTAACATAATCAATCAAATCTTATGGCTTCTGCCGGAGTAATGCGGGTCACCAACATCGACGGCAAAATCAGCATAAGTACTGTAATAAATATGGTTCCTAAGTTTAATAACAAAATCGGGATAAAACTTAAATTAACCGGCACAGTTGCCACATAATATGAACTCGGGTCAAGTTGAATAATGCCAAACTGTTGTTGCAAAATACATAAGCCAATGCCGATAATATTTCCCCAGAGTAAGCCTCTGCCAATCAAAAAAGCTGCATGATATAAAAAGATTTTCTGAATTGAAATATTATTTGCTCCTATGCTTTTCATAATGCCAATCATATTCGCCCGCTCAAGAATAATAATCAGCAATCCGCTAATCATATTAAAGCCGGCAACAATCAACATTAAAATTAAAATTACCCACATGTTTTTATCCTGCAAGCTTAACCAATCAAAAATCTGTGGATACTGGTCGAAAACATTATCAACTGCCAAAACACTATTGTCAGGCGAATACTTTGATCCCACAAGCCTTGTTAATGCTAAATCCACATCTTGCAAATGCTCGATATCGTTAATTTGTACTTCAAAACCGCTCACTTGATCATCTTCCCAATTATTGAGCTTTCGCAGATGTTTGATGTCGCAAAAAACAAAAATCTTATCCATCTCCTCCAATTGGGTATCATAAATGCCATGAATCGTAAAACGGCGCATGCGCGGAGGCTCTTGAATAAAAAACATCTTTACTTTATCGCCCAGTTTCAGATTAAGTTTATTCGCAATATTCGCAGAAATCACAATATCATTTGAATTCGCTGTATCAGTTATTGTAAGGGTATCACCTTCAATGAGGTAATCGTTCAGAAATTTCCAACTGAAATCATTATCAATCCCTTTCATTACAACACCCTGAATATAATCCTCAGTTTGTATAATTCCGGCTTTTGTAATGTATTTCTGAATACTGTGAACATTCGGAATGGCAAGTGCATCTTCAATCCAATCCTGATTTTCAGTAATAGGAATCGTTTCGTAAGAAATATTGTTGTCAAAATTTCTTACTTGCAAGTGAGACCCAAAACCAATGACTTTATTGCTGATTTCTTGCTTAAACCCGGTAAGTACTGCTACTGCAAGTATCATTACAATCAATCCGATTGAAATTCCCCAAACAGCAATTTTCACAATCGGGCGACTGTAATTACTGTTGCCTGTATTACCCTGCATCAGTCGTCGGGCTATAAATCGTTCAGTATTCATTTTTATCAGATATGCTACAAATGTAATATTATCCGTGGAGATAGAAAAGCATGTTATGAATATGTCTCCCAGTGTGCAAAGCCAACTAAATTAATTTTCCTTACGGTACTCTATGCCATTTTCATCTAACACATCAAAGAAAATTGCATTGCTCAACGGACGATTATTTGTCATGACCACAGAAGAAACTCGTGCATTTAGACAGGTTTTATCATCCGACAAACGGAAAATTTCCTGAAGAAAATCAATTTTCAGATTGCCTTTTTTAACAACTTCAAGCCGTACCAAAAAGCGATCGCCGGGTTGAAGTGATTGTTTGTAATCCAATTCAGCCCGAATTACAAGGGCATCTTTCCCTTCTTCATGCCATTGCGAAAAGTCCAAACCTATGCTATGTAAAAACTCATGGCGTGCATGCTCCAAATAATTTTGATAAACCGCATTATTCACGATTCCCTGCAAGTCACATTCGTAATCTCTAACTGTCATTGGTAATTCAAAAATGCTTTTCATTGCTATGATTTATTTTGTTTTCACCCGATTTTTTACAAATTTAAACATTTGCAGTACATTTGCCTAAAATCTAAAAAAGAATGATCATTTTTGTCGGCAGATTATCATCAAAAACCTGTGAGAAAACCTTAACTGATTTATTCAGTGATTTCGGAACGATTGAACTTTGTTTTGTCGTTAGATACAAACAAACAAAACATAGCCGCGGATATGCATATGTCATTATGCCAAACAATAATGAAGCAAAAAATGCCATTCAATCAATGAATAATTATGAGCTGAATGGCGAAAAAATGATGGTGAAAAAAGCACGTCCCGGCGAAATGAAATTTATAAAAGAAGAAGGAAGCATTGATGAATAAGTAATGCTTTTGTCCATCCCGACATTTTAAGTTCAACTAAAAATCAATTTGCAATTTTGCAGTAATGGCAAATGGATAAATATCCGGATTTTTTAAATGCGACAATCTCCAAACGGCATCGAGGCGTAAAACCTTAAAAATATTACTTATTCCGACATTAGCTTCCATATACGGTAGCGGCTCTCCGGCATCAGTATAAAAATCATTAATAAACTCCGGATAAAACATCAACATTTTATTTCCAGAACTAAGGTTTCCAAAACTTGCTCGAAAACCAATATGCTCACGCCATTGCAAACGCCGCATTACAGGAATATGATTCAAGAAAAATCCTTCAAACTTATGCTCGACATAAAACGACAAGTACTCATCAGAAACAAATTCATAGTAATTCATCAAATTAAAGGCAAAATCGTAAAATGCAAATGATTGATTTCCTTGATGAACAAACAAAAACGGATAATATGCTTTTCCGAATATTTTTCCTACTTCAAACGCATAATGCAATTCACCAAGCGGATACAGCAAAAATTTATGTTTATAATTCAAGCTTGATTTCACAAACTCATGTTGGTTTGATAAAAATCCTTTCGGAGAATATGCAATGCGTAAATTAATAATCGGATTTTTTGTGCCCAGGCTTACTTGCTCAAAGCTACCGCGGATAAATTTCTCATCTTTTGCATAATGCATACCGAAAATCAACTCGGAATTTTGTATTTGCTCAGCCAGATTATATCGTGTACTTCGCTGATCAGTTTCACTTTGCAATAAATAAAAATTACTGGTCGGCGGAGAAAAAATCCGATCAGTTTGTAAGCCGAGATATACAGAAAATCCTTCTTTAAATTCATGTTCATACAGCAATTCATATTGGTCGGCAAAATGCATATGAATAGTACCCGGCCGACGCAGCATGGTTCCCAATAAATTATCCGTTCGCAGGGCATTTAATCCACTGCCCATTTGCATATAATCATGTGCAAAATGAAAATGCAAAGCTCTGCGAGGCAGCGTATTAAACACATAACTACTTCCACCCCCGTATTTCCAGTTTTCATCTCCAAAGCCGTATGCACCGTAAGCTTCAAACAGCACTTTACGACTGAAATTATTACTCGTGCGAAACCCAAAACGAAGTCGATTCCCCTCAATCGGATTGTTTGAAATAAACGAAAACACCGGACCAAGCTCCAACGGACCGGTCACATAATATCCGGTTACCAACATAGTAATAATTCGTTCCCATTGTTGAAAGGCTTTTATTTCAGTAACCGTATCCACCATATTATAAATCGCTCGCTCCCTTGCAGATAAGGTTTCAGGGCGCTGATTATCCCAATATTCATCGGTATCACTTAGGCTATCCGTCTTATAAATCAAATTTGTAGGGTGCTTTTTGTGAAATATTGTGGTATCAACCTCTTCATTGATTTTATGATTGTAATAATGAGAGGTTTTGCGACCAAAAAAACCTTCTGCACTTTCTAATAAATTAAAATCAACAAATAAATTATCATAAGAAATCATCCAAACCGAATCAGCAACCTCGACAAAGCGTTTTTCCGCAACAAGCGAATCGACAAAATTGATACTTGCGGTTTCACTTAAACTGATTCGAAAAGATTTTACAGCAAAGCTTGTATCGTTCACCCAAACAAAGCCCTCTATGGTTGGTTCGTACTTTCTTTTAGGCGTAAACTCAAGCTTATAACACCATCGGTCTTCCTGCCATGCCGTATCTGACAATACATAATCATAATAGGTTTTTCCCATTCGTCCAATTGGGCTGATAAACCCTTTTCCAAGGACAGAAATCACATTATCATAAATATTAACATCCTGATACATATCCCCAGTATATCGGCGCAAACTTTCATTATTAATACCGGAAATTTTATTTGCCCGAATGACTTCAAGCTCTTGATTGTTTTTATTCGAATGATATCGCTCAGAAACCGTTTCTGAAATAAAAAATGGCAAATACGCCTTCCCGCTAACGTCGGCAGTATCAATATAATCATTGAGAAACTCGAAGGGTTTTAACAGGGCAGCATCACTAAAATTCCCTTGCAAATTATTCAAATCGAATTCAAGTTTATTGTAAACCGAATAGGCATAATGCTCAAGAAATCTTAATTTATTATCCTCACGTTTTTCACGAATTAATTTTAACAAAATCATAGCAGGATCTTGCCCTGCACGAATTATAACTTCTCCAAGCTTCATTATCGAAGGTTGTAGTTCAATTCGCAAATTCGGCATATATTCAGATGTTATGGGAATTCGCTGCCTTTCATATCCGATAAAACTCACAACCAAGCTATCAGCTATACGATTACTACTTAAATGGAATTCCCCGTTGGCATCACTGATGCCACCATTATCTGTTTTAGAAAAATGGATATTTACATACGGCAATGTTTCTTTTGTTTGTGCATCATAAACAGTCCCGCTAACGCGAACAGTTTGCGCATTACTTGTGTTGAGAAAAGAACAAGCAAGCATACAAAACGCAAACAAACTATATTTCCAACATTGCATCATAAACATATTATACTAGTGTTTTGACAACCTACTTGGGTGTCTTCACTAAAATATTTGAGTTCAAAGCCTGTTCGTATATTATCAAAACGCAGAGCCAATGAACAAAATTAGATATTAAACGATTCCTTCCCGTATCAAATCGTGCAAATGCACCATTCCTAAATATTTCCCTTTATCAATGACAACGATTTGGGTGATATTATTCCCTTTCATTAAATTAAACACATTCACTGCTAATTCATTCGGGGTCACTGTCTTCGGATATTTCGACATAATATCTCCGGCAACAATGCTTTCTACTGCACTCAGATTTTTTTCCAACATCCGTCTGATATCACCGTCTGTTATCATCCCAACGAGTTTATCATTTTGATCCAAAACAGCGGTTGCCCCAAGTCGTTTACTACTGATTTCAGAGATAATTTTTCCCACAGCATCTTGAAGCTTTACGCATGGACGCTCGTTATCCGGATAAATATCTTTCACCCTCAAATACAATTTTTTGCCCAAAGAACCGCCCGGATGCACTTTTGCAAAATCTTCCGATGAAAATCCGCGCAAATCCAACAAACACATAGCAATTGCATCACCCAAAGCCAATTGAGCAGTGGTGCTTGAAGTCGGAGCCAAATTATTCGGACAAGCTTCTTCGCTAACACTAGCCTTCAAGACATAATCTGCCTGTTTTGCCAAAAACGAATTCTGATTAGAAACGATGGCAACCAACAAATTATCAAATCGCTTTATCAAAGGAACCAACACTTTTATTTCTGAGGTGTTTCCACTTTTCGACAAACAAATAACCACATCGTCCTTCTGAATTATTCCTAAATCGCCATGAATTGCATCTGCCGCATGCATAAATATACTTGGAGTACCCGTTGAATTAAAGGTTGCAACAATTTTATTGGCAATATTTGCAGATTTCCCAATCCCAGTAACAATTACACGACCTTTACACCCAAAAATCAATTCAACAACTTTAACAAAATCATCATCAAGATATGTAATTAACTGACTAACAGCCTCTGCCTCCAATGCCAAAGTCTTTTTTGCAATCTCAAATATCCGTGTTTTATTCTCCATGCTTGTTTTTTTGTTAAAATTAACACAAAATTGGGACAGTAAAGTTTTTTTTGTATTAATTTTCACAAATCATTATCAACAAAAAAGAAGGGTTTACATCGTAATTGCAAAAGATTATTTCTCAAATAAACAAACACACCTATTATTTCAGTGAATATAATAGGTTAAATCAAAGGAAAACCTTGTTTTTATATCAAAACCGAGAAATATTTAAAAATACGTGATAAAACGCATAAGCTAAGTAAATAATTTTGCCTATTTTTGATTAAGACACAAAATGAAAATAATGACACATAAGAGAATTGATGACGAAGCCATAGTTGATGTTCTAAAGAAATATTTTGGATTTGACCGTTTCAAAGGCTTGCAGAAAGAAGTTATACGCACACTACTTGACGGAAATGACAGCTTTGTACTCATGCCCACAGGTGGCGGTAAATCTTTATGCTACCAGCTTCCGGCACTTATGTCAGAAGGAACAGCGATTGTTATATCACCACTGATTGCGCTCATGAAAAATCAAGTGGACGCAATGCGCGGATTCAGCTCCGACTCCGGAATTGCACACTTTCTTAATTCCTCACTAACAAAAACTGAGATTATAAAAGTGAAAGAAGATGTACTTAGTAAACGTACAAAATTACTATATGTCGCGCCGGAATCACTCGGGAAAGAAGAAAATGTTGACTTTTTACGAAAAGTAAACATCTCGTTTTACGCCATTGATGAAGCCCATTGTATTTCTGAATGGGGACATGATTTTCGTCCCGAATACAGACGCATCCGTCCGATTATTAACGAATTAGGAAAATCCCCAGTCATTGCACTTACAGCAACTGCAACTCCGAAAGTACAGCACGATATACAGAAAAACCTTGACATGCTGGATGCAGAAGTATTCAAATCCTCATTCCGCAGAGAAAATCTGTATTATGAGGTACGTCCAAAACACAATGCAAGCAAGGAAATCATTAAATTTATCCGTAAAAACGAAGGAAAATCAGGAATTATATATTGCCTGAGCAGAAAAAAAGTTGAAGAACTTGCGGAAACCTTGATTGTAAACGGCATCAAAGCAAAAGCATATCACGCAGGAATGGATTCCGCAACCCGTTCACAAACTCAGGATGATTTCTTGATGGAGGAAATTGATGTAATCGTTGCAACCATCGCCTTTGGAATGGGAATCGACAAACCGGATGTTCGTTTTGTGATTCATTACGACATTCCCAAAAGCCTAGAGTCCTATTATCAGGAAACCGGTCGTGCAGGAAGAGATGGAGGTGAAGGTTTGTGCATTTGTTTTTACAGCTATAACGATATTCAAAAACTGGAAAAATTCATGCAGGGAAAACCTGTGGCAGAGCAGGAAATCGGCAAGCAACTTCTTCTGGAAACTGTAGCTTATGCAGAATCTAGCGTTTGCCGTGTAAGACAATTGCTCAATTATTTCGGCGAAGAAATGAAAGAAAGTTGTGGAAATTGCGACAATTGCCTCAACCCGAAAAAAGAGTTTGAAGGAAAACCTTATCTGGTTCAAGCATTGAATGCAATCCTGACCGTAAAAGAACGTTTCAAAGCTGAACACCTTAGTAATGTACTTGTCGGAAATATAAATGCTGCCGTGTCATCTTACAAACACGATAAAATAGACATTTTTGGCAGTGGGGCTGAACACGATCACAGGTTTTGGAATGCCGTGTACAGGCAAGCACTCATTGCAAGGCTCATCCGTAAAGACATTGAAAATTACGGCCTTTTAAAAATGACAGAAAAAGGCCATGAATATCTTAAAAATCCAAGCTCATTTATGATGGTGGAAAACCACGACTACGAAGCAAAAGATACAGACACAGAAACTAATCAGGCCGGGAGTAGTGCCGCAGATCCGATTTTGTTTTCAATGCTAAAAAATCAACGAAAAAAAGTTGCAAAACGCTTGGATTTACCCCCATATATTATTTTTAGCGACCCATCACTACAGGAAATGACAACCCAATATCCGATTACAACTGAAGAACTAACAAGAATATCAGGTGTTGGCGTCGGAAAAGCAGAAAAATATGGTGACGAGTTTCTTGATTTGATAAATAAATATGTCGAAGAAAATAATATCGACAGACCACAAGACATGGTAGTGAAATCAGTCGTAAAAAAATCAGGGAATAAGGTCTTTATCATTAAAAGCATCGATAAGAAAATGCCGCTGGCGGATATCGCAGATGCCAGAGGACTAAAAATAAGCGAATTACTTGATGAAATTGAAGTGATTATTAATTCAGGAACAAAAATTAACATTGATTACCATATTACTGAGGAATTAGACGAAGAAAAAGTAGAAGATATTTACAACTATTTTCTTGAAGACTCAGAAACCGGTTCTTTGGAAGAAGCACTCGAAGAATTTAAAAACGAAGATGTGTCCGAAGAGGAAATCCGATTGGTTCGTATTAAATTTATTTCTGCGATGGCAAATTAATGTAAGATCACACCTTTACCAGTCGCCCTTTCCATTTAGGTTTTATAAAAAATGCAGCAAGACTGCTCATAATTGTCCAAAGCGGATACATAATACTGAGTAAGCCGGTATAGAAAATCGGTGTTTTTATTCGCATTTGCAGACTGACACGCAAAAAAACAAGATGATCAAACACGATTTTATGAAACACAAAAAGTGCTAAAACAGTCCATTGTCCGGTTATGAGAAGAAACAATATTACTGCAGAAGCCATAAATTGCAATAATCCAAAAACACCGGCAATAAACATACTGAAATTTAAACGATACTTTTTTGTTTTACTCAACCATCTGGCCCTTTGATTCAGTAATTGAGAAAGCGATTCGCTGGCCGGAGTAATTACCAAAGCAGACGAATGGAAATTAAAGCGGATATTTTTCCCCTGATTTTGCAGGTTATCGAGAAGAAACACATCGTCTCCTGAGCTCAAATCACGCTTGAACGGGTCGTCCAGCGCTTGTATGCAATCATTTCGTATCAACATGTTTGCCGCATTGCTTAACACTGCTTTTCCAAAACCTGCCGTTCCCATAGTAATTGCCTGCAAACTCAAAAACTCTGCTTCCTGAAATTTTCCAACAAGATTTTTTCCGTGCATACTTACAGGTCCCAAAACCATATCGGCATTTGAATTTTCGGCAAAACAAGCCATTTCAGTTATCCACTTCGGATTCGGATTACAATCTGCATCCGTAAACAGCACAAATTTTGCCCGTGCATGCATCAAGCCAAGTTCCATTGCTGCTTTTTTGCCTTTAAGCCCGTCGGGTAAATGCAAAAGCAATGTTTTAAATCGTGTAGTTTTTGCAAAGCTATCAAAATCAGCATCTGTGCCATCTTCCGAATGGTCATCTACAAAAATAAATTGCAATTTTGACAAAGGATATTCCAACTTTTTTAGGGATTCCAATAATACATTTACCCGATGTTTTTCATTCCGATAAGGAACAATAACAGATACATCCGGCTTATCGCATAATGACACAAATTTTTTCCCTGAGAGTTTTGATATTCCCCGAAGGATGAAAAAAATAAAAATGGAATATAATCCTACCGGGATTAAAATCAGCAGCATAAATTTCTTATTTCTTAACCCATTCCAGCATTTGATAATCAGAATCAGCCATTCCCATTCTTAAATAAGCATTTATTGCATTCTGATTTTCCCGTTCAACATACAAACGAATCCCGCGATAATCCTGATTTTCTTGAACAATCTCATTTAAATAATCATACATCATTTTAAAAACTCCCTTGCGGCGATAATCAGGACATACATAAACCGATTGCAACCAAATAAAATACCCTGCGCGCCAATCGCTCCACTCCGGAGTAACCATAAAACAGCCAATCAGTATCTTATTATCCACGGCAACGAAATATCGTGCTTTCTGTTTATCATTAAGCACTGCCGTTACGCCGCGCTTTATGGTTTTCTCATCTAAATTGAGATCCTCGGTTTCTTTTGCCATTGCAATCTGAAACTCGACAAGTTTTGAGATGTCAGTATTAAGTGCTGGACGGATTTTCATAATTAATAATTTTTTGAGTTAATAAAAACAAGGCTCCAATTATTGAAACGAATAAAACATTTACAATCCATAACAAAACTGATGCCGAAATTACTGCTGCAACCTGAAGGGTAAATGCGCCAAAAAACACAGCCGTTAAACTCGCTCTTAAGCCCGGCTCCCCAATTGTAAACATTGGCAACAAGCTCATGAAAAAATACAAATTTGCAGCTGACAACAAGACTTCAAAAAAGCGGATTTCAACATCAAAAAAGCCACAGACCAAATAAAACTGTATTACGAACACAGCATATCGCAATATACTCAGAAACAATAAATTTAACAAATCGAAAGTGGGCACATCACGTATAGGTTGAATTGCTTCTGCACGTCGTTTTAAAAACGGGATGCGTATTAATAAAGCATAAACCCAGTGAAGCCGAAAATAAATGCCCATAATAATAACAGCAAGCAGCAATGATAATATTATCAGCATGTAATTTGACAGCACTAATGCGGATGCCTCATGAAAAGTCAATAAAAAAATAAAAAAAGCGGGAATCCCAAACAGTAAGGTTGTAAAAAACTGGGAGTAACTACTTATCAAACTAAGTACTGAGCCTTTCGCACGTTTTTCCGGAGGCAGATACAAAATCCTTCCGCCAAATTCGCCAATTCGATTTGGTGTCAACAAGCCAACACTCACCCCACTAAACACCGACATAAACGCCTTAACAAAGGATATCCGATACGTTTTTCGCAAAACGAAACGCCATTTCAACGCTTCAAATCCCCAATTTAAAGGAATCAACAGCAGGACAAGAAGCAATAATTGGTAATTTTCACTCCAGTAATCTGGCAGGGAAGCTAAAACGGTTTTTGTGTCTTCAGCTTTTGTAAGTTTTACATAAGCAAAACTCAGTGCGGCAATCAACACAACACTTTTTATCAGAAAATCAATCCATTTCCGTTTTTTTTGCTTCATAAAATTAAGGACGTTCCCTATTTACTAAAGGAAGCCCGATTGTCGCAATTAAACCCGCGATAAGCAACATTACCATTTGTAATCCGTGAACAATCAATGCAAACAATTTTGCATCACTTTCAGGAATTCCGTAAATCAGCATAGTCTGAATAGTCATAAAATGCCATGCTCCCATCCCATTAGGTGCAGGTGCAACCATTCCATAAGACCCAGCAACAAAAATTGTTAAAGCAGCCAAACCACCGAGTGATTCAATGCCGGGAAACGCCGGAAAGCAAATCCACAGCATCGAAAAATACATAACATAAATAAATATAGAATGTCCGACAAAGGCAAAAGGTCTTTTCAGATGAAAAATAGATTTAATTCCTTGAACAAAACTGCGGATAAATTCTCCTGTTTTTGCAAGGACACGATATCTATCGAACATTCCCTTGGCGACCAATACAACTAAGCCCAACATGATCAAACCAAATGCGGCAAATGCAAGCCAGAATTGCCATTTAAGCAAAAACCCAAGTTGTGCTTTAAATTCAGGATTTTCTCCGATAAAATCACCGACAACCGATCCTTGCACAAAAAACACAACAATGGTAAGCAAAACCAGCAATAACATATCCATAGCGCGTTCGGTGACCATAGTTCCCAGCACTTTAGAAAAGGGAATGTTATCATAACGGGAAACAACCCCACTTCGGGTTACTTCACCAAGACGGGGAATGTAAAGATTAACAAAGTACATTACCAATACGGCAAAAAATGTATTAATAAAACGCGGCTTTTTAGGTGCAACAGACTCTAGCAACAAATTCCAACGCAAAGCACGACTCACGTGTGATGCCATCATCACAAAAATTGCCAGCACTAGCCAGCCCCACTGAATTTCTGACATTTTTTGAAAAAGCTCCCCAAAATCCTGATCACGATAAACTAACCACAAAAGAACAGCTCCAATTCCCGTAAAGAGAACAAATTTCAATATATTCTTAATCTGCTTATTCATTCCTCCAAAACCTTAATACATTTGTGACAAATATAGTGATTATTTAGTACGATTTTCGTAATTTGCAATATCTTAAAATCAGCATTGTCATGGTTAAACCAAAAAAACATCTTGGGCAGCATTTTTTAACTGATCCCGGCATTAGCAGGCGCATTGCGAATGGTCTGATTAATGAAAACAAGCTTCCTGTTCTAGAAATTGGTCCCGGAAAAGGCATACTGACAAAACAAATTATGGCAATTCAATCGGATTTTTGGGCGATAGAAACCGACGATGAGTCCATCCCCTATTTGAATGAACACTTCCCAGAGCTATCTGAAAAACTAATCCACGCTGATTTCTTAAAGTTTGATTTTCAAGCTTATTTTAAAGGCAAACTCTGTTTAATCGGAAATCTACCCTACAATATCAGCAGTCCAATATTATTTAAAATTCTTGACAATAAAGACATTATCGAAGAAACCGTTTTTATGTTGCAAAAAGAGGTTGCGCGCCGAATATGTGCCGATCATAACAATAAAGAATACGGGATTTTAAGTGTACTGATTCAAACCTATTATGACACAAAATATCTATTTACGGTAAATGAAGGATCTTTCTTTCCGCCTCCGAAAGTAAAATCGGGTGTTTTTAGGCTGAAGCGAAATCGAGCACTGCCTTGTCCGGACAATCCGGTTTTACACAAACAAATTATTAAGGCCGCATTCAATCAGCGCAGAAAAACCATGAGAAATTCACTTAAAGGCTTTTTATTATCTTTGCCCGAAGATGCAGAATGGTTAGGTCTGAGACCCGAGCAATGCTCAGTTCGTGATTTTATTGAAATTAGTAATCAACTAAGTTAACCCGTAACTATGCAATTTGAACTTAGTAATGAATTTATTCAGGAGCTAAAAGCGCTCATTTCCAATCAGGAAGATGAAAAAATTCTCAAAATTCTTGAGGATCTTCATCCTGCTGACATTGCATCAATATATAACGAATTGGATATTGATGAGGCGCGTTATACTTACCTCCTACTAAAGCCATCCATAGCATCGGATGTGTTGGTAGAGCTGGAAGATGATGACAGAGTACGTTTTTTAAATGTGATTCCCAGTGAATTGATCGCTCATCAATTCATTGAAAACATGGATTCGGATGATGCTGCAGACATCATGCAAAGCCTCAACGATGACAAACGGGATGATATTCTCGGATTCATTAAAGACAGCGAACAAGCCAGCGATATTGTTGATTTGTTGAATTTTGATGAAGATACTGCTGGTGGCTTGATGGCAAAAGAACTTATTGCTATCAATGAAAATCTGACAGTAAAAGATGCATTGAGCGCAATCCGTGACCAAGCACAGGACATGGATGAGATTTATTATCTCTATGTGGTAGATGATGACAACAAACTTAAAGGCATTGTTTCATTAAAAAACTTATTGTTCAAACCTACAACCACTAAAATCATCGATTTAATTGAAGATGATATTATTTCAGTTCGAACGGATACTGACTCAGAGGAGGTTGCGCAAATCATGGAAAAATATGACTTGGTTGCTTTGCCGGTTGTGGATCACATCAATCGTTTGGCCGGACGAATTACCATTGATGATGTTGTGGACGTTATCCGTGAAGAAGCGGAAAAAGATTACCAATTAGTTTCCGGTATTACACACGATGTTGAACCGACAGACAAAGTATGGCTACAGGTAAAATCACGGATACCATGGTTGCTTATCGGGTTAATGGGCGGAATTTTCGGTGCGTTGGTCATCGGTTATTTTGAAGGTGATTTAATAAAATATGCAGGCATCGCCTTATTTCTGCCTCTAATTGCTGCAATGGGAGGAAATGCCGGAGTACAAAGCTCTTCAATTATTGTGCAGGGAATTGCCGGTGGAAATATGAACCTGAAAAACACCGGAAAACGACTCGTGAAAGAGTTTTTGGTGGGTTCACTTAACGGTTTAATTTGTGCCACGCTTATCTTTGCTTACAATCTTTTGTTTTCAGACACATTCGCATTAGCAATATCTGTAAGTTCTGCCTTAATGATTGTCATTGTTTTTGCCACCATGTTCGGTGCTTTTGTCCCTATAATTTTACATAAACTCAAAATAGACCCAGCACTGGCAACCGGACCATTTATCACAACAGCAAATGACATTATAGGATTGTTGATTTATTTATCAATTGCAAGAGTTTTCTTTAATATGATGTTTTAGGCTTGATTCATTGCAACAACCGGATCCAAATCTGCTGCTTGCTTTGCTGGCCAGAATCCACTAATAACACCAATAACACCGGAAATAATTAATCCTGTCAGTATATTGCTAAAACTCAAAACAAACTCAAAATCAACAAGGCTAGAGCCGATTAAGGTTCCGATATATATTAAAATTAATCCAAGCACACCTCCCATCAAAGATAAAACAACAGCTTCAAATAAAAATTGTGTTAGAATAAATCCTGATTTTGCCCCAATTGCTTTTTGAATCCCTATCATTCGTGTTCTTTCCTTTACGGATACAAACATGATATTCGCAATGCCAAATCCTCCAACCAAAATCGCAAAACCTCCAATGATAATTCCTGCAATATCAATTGTTGCAAAAATCTTATCCACACCTTGTGATATCATACTCGCCTGATTCAACGCAAAATTTGGTTCCTCAAGGGGACTTAATCGCCGATGTGAGCGAAGCAAAATTTCCAGCTCATCATTCATCTGCTGTATGCTGACATCCGATTTTGCACGGGTCATAATCATGGGATTCAACTCATTTGAATTCAACTTGAAAATACGCTTTCCGTAATTTACGGGTAGCATAATTAAATAATCATGACTAGTTGACATCATATTCGCCCCCTCTTTGTCAAACACACCAATCACGGAAACACGCTGTCCGTCCACTTTTATTTCTTTTCCAATCGGATTGCCTCCGGAAAATAAATTTTCTGCAATATTATATCCAATAATAGCAACATTACTTCCCACGAGCGATTCCTTTTCACTAAAATATCGCCCCTTGGAGATATCAAATTCTCGGTTGTCTTTATAATCATGTGTTGCCACTAAAATAGGGGAATTTGTATTTACTGCCTCATAGCTAACATTACGCATAGCACTACCCATATAGGCACAGGCCGCAATATTTTTAGCATTATCCTTAATTAATTCATACTCTTCTAATGTCGGCACCGGGCGATTCATATATTTCCACCAGGCATAATCCTGTGAGAACTCCCACGGCCATTTTTGAATATAAATTACATCGTCCCCTAAGCTGGAAACAGAGTCGCGAATTTGCTTTTCAAGCGAATCAATTACTGTAAAAACAGAAATCATCGCAAAAATACCGATAGTAATTCCAAGCAATGACAACAGTGTACGGAGTTTATTAACTCGTAGAGACTGAAATGCAAAGCTTACACTTTCTCGTAATAAACGAAAAATTATCATACACCAAATTTAGAACAAAAAATCACTATATCTAATTTCTGTAAAGAATTTAACCATGCTTTAACGATTTTATCAGAATAAAGTTTAGCTTTTGTTGGATAAAGCAAAAAACTAGAGGGATTATTTATTTACCCAAGCTTATATTTCAGATAAATCCTCACCCGGGGCTATTCTATTCATGTTTGAGCCCTCCAGTCTCATTACGATAAGCAAAAAAACATTTCTCATACTTCCCCAGAAAATATGCTTGATTCTTTTTGTTCAGCCGGTGGGCAGACAAGCACAGTTTTTGTTTGATCCTTCAAACTATGTAAAAAAAAGACCGGCAAAAACCGGTCTTTTTAATATGATTTCGATTATATCGAATTATTTTACAATGTTAATTTTCTGAGTTTTGAAAGTATTTGTACCGCTTACTTTAACGATATAAGTTCCTTCAGAGAGATTACTCAAATCAACAGTCATGTTTTTATCAACATTTTTCGCTGTGTAAACACGTTGTCCTACGAGGTTGAAAACTTCAACATCAGCACCATTAACATTCTCAATTGTGAGTTGTCCACTTGTTGGGTTAGGATAAACATTTACATTATCAGCATTGATTGGAGCAATTGCATCATGTGAAGTAGGAGTTACCAAACGGATACCTACACCACCACGTGACCAGTTAGAAAGTGACAACCAAGAGTTTGCGTTAGAACCTCCGGTAAAATACCAGCTAGTACCCCAGATACTTGTGTTCACACTTGGGTCATAACCAATATAAAGGTCATTATCTTCACCACCATAATAAAACTCAGCAGCAGCTTTCACTTCAAAAGCGCCAGTTTCTGTATCAGGAGTAATTGTAATTGGATCGGGAAAAGTAAATGAATGCCATGTTCCGAGCATAGACTCATCAATAACAATTAAATCACTAGTACCAAGGTCAACCCAATCAGTAGCAGCTTCATCATATTGCATAATGTGAGCTACCATAGAAGTACCTGTCGTTGAGCTTTCATGAATATAAATATCCATAGACTCAATTGTAGTTTCGTAAAGGAATACATAATTTGTTGCAATCATATCTCCATCTAGTCCACCATCTAACCATACGCCTGGGCCTGTTGAAGAAACAGCATTTCCAAGATCGCGAGCAAAAGTTGCATCAGTTACATTGAAAAAAGTTGTATCTATGTTGTCAACTTCGTAAGCATCATCAGTAGCAATTACATTGTAAATTACAGTGTATTCACCAAGTGCAGGGTAAGGATCGCCATCTAAACCAAACTCCACTAATAAATCAATTGTATCAACTTGAGCTGTTGTTAAGTTGGCACCTGAAACAGTTTCATTATAAATTTCAGTCATTTCAGGATCAAAAACAGTTACACTAAAATCAGGAACAATGTCAAGATTTCCTTTACTTTCAACAATTCCGTTGAAAACCATAACTGCAGCAGCATTTTCAAATTGCTCTTCAGGAAGCATTCCTAAATGTCCGCTAATATGGAAGTAATCGGCATTTGCAGGGTCGGTATAATCAACATAATCGAAGAAGTTCATAACTCCTTTTTTCAACACCATGTCAACATCAGGGTTATTTACGATTTTAATATCGTCAATTTCCCATCCGTAACCATATCCACCAATAGCGGCTTCAGTAGTTTGCCAACGGAAACGTAATGAAACGTTTGCTTCACCGGCAATATAGTCTGTCAAAATAACCTCATAACGGTCATCTCCGTATGAGTTTCCTTCTACACCGTCATTAAGAACAACTTCATGTTCCCAAGTTGCACCACCGTCAAGACTAATGTCAAGATAAGAAAATGCAGAGTTCAATGCTTTGTAATTTTGGTAAAAAGACAATTTTGGTGCATCTACACCTGTCAAATCAATACCATCAAATTGAACCCATGCGTTTTTGATTTCTTCGGTTCCTGCCAACAAGTCAGTAATACCATCAATCCATGCAAAATTACCACCGGATTCAGAGAATTCTCCAAGATCACGGCGACCACAATAGTACCACATTGAACTTACTAGGGTTCCAACTGGCAAGTCTTCAGATGTGAAATCCACACCGTTTTCAAAGGTCATACCGGTTACGGTTGAATCAGAAACTGTCCAATCAGCCTCTCCTTGGTCGTGAGCGATAGTCCAAACAGCTGGATCTTCTTCAAATGTAACTTCCCATACAACATCTTCGCCACCTTTGGCTTTGTTGTATTTAACTTTTTGTGCTTCATCTTTAGTAGGAGCATGTACGCCAACAACCTGTGCAAAGGCGAAAGATGCTAATACAACTAAAGACATCATCAGAGTAAACTTTTTCATAGTATTAAAATTTAAATTTAACGTTTGTTTCAAAATTGCATCACAAATATAATCATTCTTATGTAAATGGAAAATATTTTTTAACTATCGTAAATATTGAGCTTGTGAAATCAGATTGTCATAAAAACAGACCAAACAAACAACTCATAAAACAAATAAAACAGCTCATAGGTGCTTTTAACGAATCCAATCAATCAAAAACTCTACATAAGGATGCAAATTCTGACAAAATAGTTGCACTTAATCTGTCCATCACATCAAAAAAAGCAATTAAACACGCCTTAAATGATAACGTTTCATTGCATATTTTGCCGAAATTTTAGCAATTTGACATCCTGACTTACCATCCAAAAACCCTTTTTTAAGGAAATAAATCTGAAAAAACTTCCAAACACCGGAAAGAAAAGAAAGAAAAAAATTGTCTTTATCACCTTTTTCCTTCATTCGTTGAGCCTTTAATTCCGTAAATCGGCGTGCTTGTTTGTGATGATCTTCAATGGTATAATAAGAATAGTGTAGTAAGTGTCCATTTAATTTGATTACATCAAACGCTCTTTCTGAGACTAATTCCTCATGAATACTGCCCTGCCAGTGCATGTTTTTACGATTAAAAAATCGCATTTTCCAGTCAGGATACCACCCACAATGCTTCACCCAATGCCCGCAATAATTCGTCAAGCGGTTCATTGATAAAAAGGCACCGGATTCTTTTGAAACTGCATTCAAAAAGGAGGATTTTAACTCCTCACTAAATGCCTCATCTGCATCTAAAGACAAAATCCAATCATATTTTGCAGCCTGATTGGCACGGTTTTTCTGATCGGAAAAATCCTTAAAATCATTTGTGAAAAAATTCGCATGATATGACCTGGCAATTGCTTCGGTATTATCAGTACTTCCGGAATCAAACACAACAATATCATCCGTTAATCCCTCAACAGATTTCAGGCATCGATCAAGATTTTTCTCTTCATTTTTCGTAATAATTACAATGGAAAAACCGCTCATGACTCCGAAGTATAAATGCGTTTAACCCGTGGTGGAATTCCGGTGAAAATTTCATAAACAATGGTTTCAAGCTTATCAGCCATAGCTTTTGCGCTCGGTTTATCACCAAAGAAAACCACCTCATCTCCCGGATTCACTTTACTTCCTGTCACATCTATCATGCACATATCCATACAAATATCACCGATGGTAGGGTACATTTTCCCGGCGATGAACACTTCCCAATTGCCATTGCCAAGCTTTCTTCGGATTCCATCTGCATAACCAATCGGTAAAATTGCAATTTCAGAGTCTCGGAGAAGTTTCCCCGACCGATTATAACCGACCGTTTCGCCTGCTTTTAGTGATTTCACATCCAAAATTCGGGTCTTCAACTGGATGACAGTTTCCAGAAAATCTTTATCCTGACTGCTATATCCATAAAGCCCTATTCCCAAACGCACCATATCAAGATGAGTTTTAGGATGTCTAATAATCCCATGTGTATTTGCAATATGTCGCAACGGCGGCACGTCACAAACTGCAACAATTTGCTCATACATTTTATGAAATTGATTCAATTGAAATGCGGTAAATTCATCCTCCTCCGGCAAGTCACTTGCCGCAAGATGTGAAAACACCGAGGATACATGAACAATTTCAGAGTCCAACAATGAAAGCATTTCCTGAATTTCATGCGATTGAAATCCGAGTCGATGCATTCCTGTATCTAATTTAATATGTATTTGCATGCTTTCACCGGCACGATTTTTAATTCGATTCATTAATACACGCAACTGTGAAAGACTATAAATTTCCGGTTGCAAATTATAATTCATCATGAGGTCCAAGGCTGAATTTTCTGGGTTCATTACGATAATCGGCAAACTAATACCGGCTTTTCGTAATTCCACACCTTCATCTGCGAAAGCAACACCCAAATAATCAACAGATTGCTCCTGCAACAGTTTTGCAACCTCAACATATCCACTACCATAAGAAAACGCCTTAACCATTACCATCATTTTGGTTTTTTCTGGCAATAAACTCCGAAAATACCCAAGATTTTGTCGCATTGCATTCAAATCTACCTCCAAAACCGTCTGGTGCAACTTCTTTTCTAAGACACGAGTAATCTCTTCAAATTTGAATTTTCGAGCACCTTTCAACAATACGACAGCATCCCTAAAATCAAGATACAGCCGACTGTCCAGAAACTCTGCTGTTGACTGAAAGAATCGTGCATCAGAATCAAAAAAATCACAGTTTGCGGAAATCCGTTCTCCAATCCCAATCAATTGAATTTCATCTTGTGACATCATTTCCGCAATCTCCTGATACAAGTCTTTTTCCGTACGTCCTGACTGTACAATATCAGAGAGTAAAACAATGCGTTTTTGCGTTTTCTTTGATGCAAAATCCAATGCAATTTGTAAAGCATTCACATCAGAATTATAGGTGTCATTAATAATTGTGCAATTATTTAGTCCTTCCAAAACCTCAAGCCGCATGGCAACAGGCTCCAAATGCTCCATTTTCTGGGTGACTTTACTACACTCCAAACCCATTTTTCTTGTCAGGATATAAGCAGTAATTGCATTTTGTATGGAGGCCTGATCTATAAAGGGAATACCGAACTCCGTTTTCTCCACGGAATTAATTATGGTGATTATGGTATGATTTTTTACAATCTGCTGAGCGCATTGATAATCTGCCTTATCGTCAAATGACCATGTAATTAAAGCATCGGATTTTCCCGGAAACAAATCATTCAATGTGGATTTCAAATCGGGAATATCTGCAGGTGCAATAATGGTCTTACAATCTTTAAACAGTAAGAGTTTTTCGCGAAGTTTTTCTTCGGGAGAATCAAAGTTTTCCTGATGAGCAGCACCAAATCCTGTTAAGACACCAATATCAGGTTTAATTATTTCCTGCAATGCCGACATCTCATTTTTTTGAGAAATCCCGGCTTCAAATACAGCAAAATCGGCTTGCTTATTTAAAAGTGCAACAGACAAGGGAACTCCGATTTGCGAGTTATAAGATTTCGGGCTGCGTACAATATTATAATAAGAACCAGCAATTTGATTTACCCATTCTTTAACAATGGTTTTGCCGTTGCTGCCGGTGATCGCAATAATTGGGATATCAAATTGACGGCGAAAATCTTTTGCCACCGCTTGCAAAGCCTTCAACACATCATCGACAAGCAAGTAAACTGCATCAGGATGAACAATTTTTGGGGTTTTTCTTACAACAAAAGCACGAACACCTGACTGGTAGAGGGTTTCGACAAATTCATGCCCATCATGATGATATCCGCTTAAGGCAAAAAACAAATTGTCACGAGATTGTGTAACACTTCGGCTGTCTGTCAACAAATGCTCGACATACAAATCGGAATTACCAAATGATTTTGCATGACAGATTTCCGCAATTTTTGAGATGTGATATTTCATTCATCCGTAGATTTCGTTACTTTCAGATAGCATGTGCGGCACAATGGTTCATATGAATCAGTTTCACCAAGCAACACCTTTTCTTCACCGGCTACTGTTCTGTATGAATATTGAGCTAAATCACCGCAGCGCAGACAAATTGCATGCACTTTTGTTACCTCTTCAGCTACCGCAAATAATGCAGGCATGGGACCAAAGGGTCGCCCTTTAAAATCCATATCCAAACCGGCAACAATCACACGCACTCCTCGATTGGCAAGCTCAACACAGACATCGATCAAGCCATCGTCAAAAAATTGCGCTTCATCGATTCCAACCACATCCACGTCCTGCACCAACATTAGAATATTGCTTGCAGAGCTAACAGGTGTGCTGTGAATTGCACTCTCATTATGAGAAACCACTTCCTCTTTTGAGTAGCGAATATCAATTGCAGGTTTGAAGATTTCAAGCCGCTGACGAGCATATTGCGCACGTCGTAAACGACGAATGAGTTCTTCAGTTTTTCCTGAGAACATCGAACCTGCAACAACTTCTATCCAGCCGGCACGGTCTTTGCGTTTTTCTTTACTTTCGTTAAACATTCCGGGAGATTATTAAATCCGGTTAATTTGTTTTAATTTTACAAATTTATAAAATCTGTTTAACAAAACCCGTTTATGGAAACAAAACACACAATTAATCTTTGGGAGTCTCTGGGAAAAACGCTTAAACGCATCGAAAAACACAATGCGCATCAATTGGATGTTGACACTGCACTGCAACAAGTCAGAGAACTTTATGTTGAGATTTTGAAGCATGAAAATACGGATGAAAAAAAATCAGACAAATCTGTCATTGCATCAACTCAAGATCAAAAAATTGAGAAAACGGTAGTCCCTCCTGTTGAAAAACAAGAAACAAGTGCAGAAACGGAAATTCGTGAAACACCGAAGGCAAATTCAGAAAAATCAGAAGCGGAAGAAGAAACTGGCTTAGATGCCGATGAGCTTTTCAATCATAATCCGAAACCCGTTGAACAAGCAGAACCTCCGAAACCCGTTGAGCAAACAGAAACAGTGAAACCTGAAAATATTGAACAAAAAACAGAAAAGCCGGATGCTGTATTAAAAACATCTCAAGAGCAAGCTAGTCTCTTTAAAAATGAGGCAAACAAACCGATTGAAAGCCTTGGAGAAACGCTCGGGAAGGACAAAAGAAGCATGAATGATAGCATTGGTAAAAAAGACAATCCCTTGGCAAATAAATTTCAAGCCAAACCAATTGCTGATATCAGAGCTGCTATTAATTTGGGTGACCGCTTTTTATTCATCAAAGAGCTTTTTAACGGGAATTCGGATGAATTTAATCAAATAATTGATGAACTCAATGCAAAACGAAGCTTTGATGAAGCACAAGAAATTCTAAAAAAACACAATTGGGATACTTCAAACGATACAGTCAACTATTTTTTAAGTATTGTTCAACGAAAATATATTCCTGCAAAATAGGTTATAATGAAGCGAATTCTTATTGCAATCTGTATTTTATGCTGTTTCCAAAGTCTGCTGCAGGCTCAGGACACAAGTTACGTACGTAAAATTGTGAAAACACTGAGTTCAGAACAATATTTCGGACGCGGTTATACAAAACAAGGGGTTCAACTTGCTGCCGATTATCTGGAACAAGAAATGAAAACCATCGGCTTAACTCCATTTCTTGACAGTTATACACAAGATTTGAGTTATGTTGTTAATGTGTTTCCCGGAGCGTACAGCCTAAAACTGGATAACAAGACTTTTCAAGCGGGAACTGATTACATTATCAGTCCGGATTGTGGAAATATTAACGGAGAATTTGAAATATATGAGATTCCTTTGCAGATTTTAAAGGATTCAGCCAAACTCTGCAATATCAAACAGAAAAAAACAAAAAACAAATTTGTTGTTTTGCATCTGCATGAGTTATCCGATAGAAAACAAAGTAATTTCATTCGGGAAAAAATTTCAGAAAACTTTCTGAAAGCCCGCGGATATATTTTGGTACAGGATGTTTATCCGATATGGAGTATCAGTGCATCAAAAAACGAGGCGGTTATTATTCGTTTTGATAAATCTTATTTCCCGGAATTAGCAGAAACCATCGAACTACATGTCGAATCAAAGCAAAAGCCCATAGAAACTAGCAATCTGATAGGCTATGTCCCGGGAAATACCGATAAAACCATCATGTTTACGGCCCACTACGATCACCTTGGTGGAATTGGGGACAGCATCTTTTTTCCTGGCGCACATGACAATGCCTCGGGAGTTGCAGCATGTCTGGATATTGCAAGACATTACATTGAAAAGCCTGCAGATTATCGCATTATCATTATGCTTTTTACCGGAGAAGAAGCCGGTCTATTGGGTTCAACTTATTACAGTCTAAATCCGCTTTTCCCTTTATCAGAAATTGATTTTTTAATAAATTTAGATATGGTCGGAACCGGAAGTAAGGGCATTACAATTGTCAATGCAAAAGACAGTACTTATAAGGATGCCTTTGCGAAATTCGAAGCAATCAATACGCAGGATTCACTGCAATTAAAAATCCAAGCGAGAGGAATTTCCGCAAATTCAGATCACTATCCTTTTAACGAACAAGGCGTTCGGGGTGTTTTTATTTATAGTCGCGGCGGGAAAACTTTTTATCACAATCCGCAAGACAAGCAACAAACTGTAAGTTTGGCGGCATATCAAGAAATCTTTAAATTAATTACAAAATTCGCTGATCAATTATGAGTGGAAAACTGAGTTTAGTTCCCACACCAATCGGGAATCTGCAAGACATGACATTTCGGGCAATCGATTGTTTAAAGTCCGTTGACGGAATACTTGCCGAAGACACCCGCACATCAGGAAATTTACTGAAGCATTTTGAGATTGAAAACAAACTCATCTCACACCATAAATTTAACGAGCATAAAACCAGCGATCATCTTGTTCAACAAATGCTTTCAGGATCGCATTTCGCTCTCATTTCAGATGCTGGGACACCTGCAATTTCTGACCCCGGCTATTTATTGGTAAAACATTGCATTGAGGCCGGCATTGAAGTAGAGTGTCTTCCTGGGGCAACTGCAATTATTCCGGCTCTGGCCGTATCCGGTTTACCTAATGACCGCTTCGTTTTTGAAGGTTTTCTACCGCATAAAAAGGGAAGAATGAAACGAATTCATGCGCTGGAAGAAGAAACCCGAAGCATTGTTTTTTACGAATCCCCACATCGGGTAATCAAACTTCTGACACAATTATCCGAAGTATTAGGGGAGTCGCGTCAAGCATCTGTAAGCAGAGAAATATCAAAGCGTTTTGAAGAAACGGTTCGTGGAAATTTGAGCGAATTAATGATACATTTTAATGAAAATCCACCCAAAGGAGAATTTGTTGTGGTTGTTTCCGGAAAAAATTAAGTTTTTTTTCACTTTATTATTCAACATTCTACATACTTTTACGTTTCAAATAAAACGATTTTAAATAGCCATTAAAACATGAAGTTGCGAGCACTCATTTCGATATTAATTGTTTTCATAGCTTTTGCCTGCAATACGGGCAAAGAAAACGAAGACACACAAGCTAAGGAAGCACTCATTTCAGAATTAAAAACTGAAAATGAAAATTTACAAAATAAAGCAGAAAATGCAGAACAATCGCTTAACGATTTTATGCAAGCATTTAATGATATTAACCAAAACCTTGAAGAAATCAAACGCAAGGAAGATGTTATTTCCCTGACAGCCAAAAACATGGAATTTGGGATGAATGGTGCAGAGAAAATTCAGGAAGATATTTTGTTGATTTATGATTTGTTGGAAGAGAACAAAGCCACAGTAGTTGAATTGCGCTCAAAAATGGAAGCTGGCGACATGCTAAACGAAGACATGCAGCGTTCATTATATTTACTTGGACGCTCCGTGGATAAAAAAAACGAGCAAATTTCAGCACTTCGTAGCAGATTGGAAAACATGAATTTTGAAATGCAAGCGCTAAATGAAAGCCTGGATTCTCTGATGCTCGCGAACCAAATACAGCACAAAAAACTAAAAGCTCAAGAAGATATATTAAATACAGGATACTTTATTATTGGTAGCAGTCGAGAATTATTTAATCTGGGAGTCACAACACGAAAAGGGGGATTTGCTGGAATTGGTAGCATAACTCAAATTGATGAATATTTTGAAAGCCGGTTGTTTAAAAAACTGAACATCTATAAAACAAGGCGTATTCCATTAAAATCAAAAAAAGTTAGAATTCTCAGCACACACCCCGCACATACTTACAAATTTGATGGCCCGACAGATTACTATAACAACCTGATAATCACACGACCTGAACAATTCTGGGCAACCTCAAGGTATCTCGTCATTGAAGTTGACTAAATCCAAAACTTTCATTCCCAATATGTTAATTAAGAAAACACAAATTTCTCTGGAACAAAATACCTAGAGAACAAGACAGCATTATATTATAGGTTCTACTGCAAATTTGATGGAATACTTTATCAACTTTGATTCATAAATATCAGGGCTAAAGCCCAATTATGTATTATGACTTAAAACCCCGACATAAATGTCAGGGTTATATTTTT
>JAQIBY010000127.1 GCA_027858835.1 Bacteroidales bacterium
CATACAAAGCTTATCTCAAAATCCGGGAAAGAGTATCAAATTTCAGACTCTGGGTCTCCAATTCTTGATAGACGTGAAAATATCTCTGGCGTTGTCCTCGTTTTTCGCGATGTAACTGAAGAGTACGAAATGCAAACCGCCATTGCAATAAGCGAAAAACATTATCGTACGGTTTTTGAAAATACTGGAACAGCAACGGTTATCATTGAAGAAGACGGAACCATATCATTGGCAAACCGGTGTTTTGTCGAATTGTCTGGATATACAGATGAAGAAATTGCGAATAAGAAAACTTGGATGGAATTTGTTGTGCCTGAAGATCTTGATCACATGGTACAACAGCACAGATTGCGTCGGGAAAATAGAGAGGAAGCACTACGTACATATGAATTTCGTTTCTTGAATAAGCAAGGTGAAATTAAGCATATCCAATTACATATTGATGTTATTCCGGGTACAGATAAAAGTGTGGCTTCTTTGCAGGATGTGACAAATCTTAAAGAAACTCAACTTGCATTGAAAACAAATGCCGAACGTTGGGATTTTGCACTTCAGGGTGCAGGTGATGGCGTTTGGGATTGGGATTTAAAAAACAACAGCATCTTTTTCTCCGACCAATGGAAGAAACAGCTTGGATATGAATCTGATGAAATCAAACATGATTTATCCGAGTGGGAAAACCGTGTGCATCCTGATGATCTGGACGAAGCAAATGCTGCCCTTCAGGAATGTCTGGATTTGAAAAAAACAGAATATGTCAACGAGCATCGACTGAAAACAAAACAAGGAGAGTATCTATGGATATTGGATCGCGGGAAAGTTGTTGCTTTTGATGAAAACGGAAAACCCTCGCGTTTTATTGGTACACATACTGATATCACCGAGAGAAAGCAAAACGAAATTCAATTAAAAACCACCTTTTTCGGAATTGAAAATGCAAGCATAGGGATATATCAGGTTTTGGAAAATGGCAATATTATATATGCAAATCAAGAGGCTTGTGATAGCCTTGGATATTCTAAAAATGAATTGATTGGTATGTCTTTATTTAAAATAGATACCAGTTTCAATGCAGAACGTTTTAAAACCCACAGAAAGGAAATCTATAAAACAAAAGGTCAAACGTTTATTACCAGCCATGCTCGAAAGGATGGCAGCAGTTTCCCCGTTGAAATTACGGTAAACTACACCGAAATTAATGGCGAAAGAATGGCTTTCTCTTTCGTGAAGGACATTACCGAAAGAGTTCAGTCCGAAAAAGCATTGCGTGAAAATGAGGAGAAATATCGCTTGCTCATTGAAAATCAAACCGATTTAATTGTTAAAGTTGATGCTAAAGGTAAATTCCTGTTTGTCAGCCCCTCGTATTGTAAAATGTTTAATAAAACAAAGAAGGAGTTACTCGGCAAAACCTTCATGCCACATGTTCATGAGGAAGATGGGGAATTAACCAAAAATGCCATGAAGCAACTATTTGTGGAGCCATATCACATTAAAGTTGAACAAAGAGCGCATACAGTAAATGGTTGGAGATGGATTTCATGGAGTGATACAGCGGTTTTAGATGAAAAAGGGGAGATCAAAGAAATTCTCGGTATTGGTCGGGATATTACTGATAAAAAACAAGCTGAATTGCGCTTGAGTGAACAGGAGCGAAGACTAAGTTCACTCGTGGGTAATCTTCCCGGTTATGTGTATCGCTGCGATTATGATGAACACTGGACGATGCGTTTTCTAAGCAAGCAATGTGATGCGATTACTGGTTATCCGCCTGAAACTTTTTTGAATAATCAAATTATGACCTACAATGACATCATTTTGCCGGAGTTCCAGCAAAAGGTTGCTGATGACTGGGAATACGCTGTCAAAAACAAAATAGTTTACGAAGGAGAATATCAAATTCGCACAAAATATAATCAAATTAAATGGGTCTGGGAACGAGGTGTCGGTGTGTATGACAAAAAAAACAAACTACTCTTCCTTGAAGGATATGTTGAGGATATTACGGCAACAAAACTCTTGATTGATGATTTAATTACATCCAAAAATCGAGCTGAAGAATCAGACCGTCTGAAAACGGCATTCTTGGCAAATATGAGTCATGAAATTCGGACTCCAATGAATGGGATTCTTGGATTCACAAATCTGCTTTTAGAACCACAACTCACAGGTGATCAGGTGCGAGAATATGTGGATGTCATTCAAAAAAGTGGGAACAGAATGTTGAACACCGTAAATGATATTATTACCATATCACGCATTGAAACAGGACAAGTTGAAACCTCAAATTCAGCATTTAATTTGAAGGAGGAAATCAACGACATTCGCAAAATGTTGCTGCCTGAAGCCAATGAAAACGGGATTCAACTTAATGTTCATTTTGATGAAATTTCTGATGAGGAAATCATCACAACAGATAGAACAAAACTTGATTCTGTGATGACAAACTTAATCAAAAATGCAATTAAATTTACGGATGAAGGAAGTGTTGATATAACATGTCGCAAAAAAGAGCAGGCGTTTGAGTTTGAAGTGAAAGACACCGGGTGTGGAATTCCTCAGGATAGAATCACTGTGATTTTTGAGCGTTTTGTTCAAGCAGATATTGATGATAAACGTGCTTTGCAAGGTTCAGGCTTGGGCTTGGCAATCTCAAAATCATATGTTGAAATGATGGGGGGTGAATTTTTTGTCGATTCTGTTGTAAATCAAGGGTCACGTTTTTATTTTACAATTCCTGAACATGATACAAACAAAGCCGATAATCCACAAGTTGCTAAAAACCCAATGTTTATGAAAAACAAACTAAAAATTTTAGTCGTTGAGGATGATACTGCCTCTGTTAAATACTTGAGTGTGATTTTAAAGGACATAGCACAATGTATTCAGGTTGTTACAAATGGACAAGAGGCTGTCGATGCAGTGGAAAATCATTCAGATATTGATTTAGTTTTAATGGACATCAAACTCCCAATAATGAACGGCTACGAAGCAACGAGGAAAATACGCGAAATCAATAAAGACATTGTCATTATTGCACAAACAGCTTATGCTATTTCAGGTGATAGAGAAAAAGCAATTGCTGCAGGATGTGATGATTATGTCTCTAAACCGATTGTCAGAAAAACCTTAATGGATAAACTTGTTAAGTATTTATAACAATGTTTTCTAACTGAGCCGGTTTCCATATTGCGTATTGTACGTCTAATATACCTTTGCCTTGTCCTGTTTTTTTTGTAATTTTACATCAAATATCAGCTAGACTTTCTATGTATTTAAAGGACATTTCAATCATTAATTTTAAAAACTTCGAGCAGTTCGAAGCTGAATTTTCACCGCGGTTTAATTGCTTTCTTGGCAACAATGGTGTTGGAAAAACGAATCTAATGGATGCTGTGTATTACATGTCCTTTACAAAAAGTCATTTCAATGCCATTGACAGACATAATATTCGGCATAATGCTGATATGTTTGTGATTCAGGGAAATTATCTGCGAAAGCAAGATGATGTGAAAATGCATTGCGGACTAAAAAGACACGGTAAAAAGCAAATAAAATGCAATGGAAAATCATATGAAAAGTTCTCTGAGCATATCGGATTATTGCCTTTGGTTTTTATTACTCCGTCTGATACTGATATGATAAAATCGGGATCTGATTTACGACGGAAATATATTGATGGTGTCATATCACAATACGACAAAACCTATTTAAAACAACTGCTTAAATACAATCGCGCTTTAGAACAACGCAATGCGCTGCTCAAAAGTATAAATCCAAAAAACCCATATGATGAAGATGCCTTGTTAATCTGGGATGAACGCTTGCATCAAACCGCAAGTTATATTTATCAAGAAAGACAAAAGGCAGTCGATGCATTGCTTCCTATTTTCAACCATTATTACAGTGAAATCTCCGGAGGTCGTGAGCAGGTAAGTATCTTCTATAAAAGCAAGCTTCATGATAAATCCATGAAAGATTTGCTCGTCGATTCACGAAAACGTGATCTGATATTGCAGCATACCGGTGTCGGAATTCATCGTGATGACTTAGAGTTTGACCTAGATGGGCATCCGTTAAAACGCACCGGATCACAGGGACAAGAAAAATCCTTGATTATTGCATTGAAACTTGCGCAGTTTGAATTTATTTACAAAACCACTGAAGTTTGCCCAATATTATTGCTTGATGATATTTTTGACAAGCTGGATGCTTTGCGAATAAAGCAACTAGTCGATTTATTGTCCGATGATAAATATGGTCAGGTTTTCTTCTCAGATACAAGTGAGACAAGATTGCCGGATTTATTGAAACAAGTTGAGGTGGATGTGCGTATATTTAACATTAAAGCCAATCCAAACTATGAAAAAACAAGCCCGAATCCCAATCATGATTTTACTGATGCTGATATTGAACAGTCTGATGCTGAACGCTCAGGATGATCTTCAGGAACAAAATCATCAATATTTGCAAGGAACATGGTTAATTGATACAATGTACATTGATTTTGAAATGTCCGAGCAGTTATTAGAAATCTATGCTGAAAAATTTCAGGAAATTAAACTAAAAACCCGCTTTGAGTTTCATCCCGACGGAAAATATGAGAAAATCTCAGGCACTGATATTAAGGAAGGAAACTGGCGAATTTCCCCAAATGGGAAAATGATTATTATTCAGTTTGTTGGTAGCGATGAAATTAGTCGAACACACATTGGATCCCTCGACTCAATTTCAATGACAATGATTCCTGTTGATAATGCTGCACAAAACTCCAGAGTTGAATTAATTAAACAATAATAATGACTAAGCCTTTGCGGATTGCTGTCGATTTTGATGGAACTATAGTAGAGCATAAATATCCCGAAATCGGGAAGGAGATGCTCAAAGCTTTTGAGGTGCTAAAAGCGCTTTCAGAAGAAGGACATCAGCTCGTTTTATGGACATTTCGCGATGGAGAGGAATTGCAGGCTGCATTGGATTACTGCCTTGAACATGGAATTATGTTTTGGACTGTTAATCAGTCATATCCGGATGAAGAATACTCGAGATATCTGTCCAGAAAAATTCATGCAGATTTGTTTATTGATGATAGAAATTTTGGTGGATTTCCCGGTTGGGAAGTTATCGGGAGAACCTTAATGCCACATCGTTATCCCGAAGCGCAAACGGACAATAAAAAAGTAAAAAAATGGAAAATCTGGTAAATGACCTTTCTGCCTAAGCGTAACAGTGTCTGTTAATTCGTTTTTCTTAACAGTTTTTATAATATTTGCACATCTTCTTAAATTTCTGTGCAGCCATTTGCAAAAGCTTTGTATCTTTGTTACGAACTAAATTATGCATCATGAGAAAAATCTGTTTTTTGAGCGTCATGCTCCTTGCCTTTACGGCAGTATTTGCAAGCAATCCGATTAAAACGAATCAAAATCAAACCGGATTGGAAATATTAACTGCAAACGAAACATCTGTTGAATTTCTGAATCATATCGGAGATATTCAAACAATGAATGTGAAATCAGAAGCCGGTAGTTTTTTGAAATTACAGCTTCCGGGCTACTATCCTTCAGTGGAATATGGTATGCCTGATTTGCCGGAAATTAGCCGAATGATTGAAATTCCATATGGTGCGAAACCAAAAATCGAAATTCTGTCTTTTGATGAAGAAATTATTTTCCTGAACGAATTGGGAATTATAATTCCGATTATGCCTGCACAGCCATCTGTGAATAAAGGACAAGACCCTGAGAGCATTGAGTTTGTTTATAATGAAGCGTTTTATAATTCAGGTAATTTGTATGCTCCGGAAATGGTTGAAGTTCAAAAATCAGGGAAACTTCGTGGTGTACAAATGGCACGTGTTGCAATTCGCCCGTTTCAATACAATGCAGCGGAAAATACATTAATTGTTCGCAATAATATTCGTGTACGAATTGATTTTGAAGGCGGCGACTTATCAACCACACGCCAGATAAAAGAAAAATACTATTCGCCTGCCTTTGAGTCTGTTTTTAGCAAACTGATTAATTATAAAGCCCCTGAAAGCAAAGATGCTTTATCACAATATCCAATCAAATATGTAATCGTTTCAGATCCCATGTTTGAAACTGCACTGCAGCCATTCATAGAATGGAAGACAAAAAAAGGATTTTATGTGGTAGAAGCTTATACCGATGATCCTGCGGTTGGAACAACCACCGCAAGTATTAAATCTTATTTGCAAGGATTATATGAAGCAGGTACTGCTGCAGATCCATCACCGAGTTTTGTTTTATTTGTTGGTGATATTGCCCAAATACCTGTTTTCGATGGCGATGCAGGCTCACATAAAACCGATATGTATTATTGCGAGTACGATGGGGGTGATGACTACATGCCTGAGGTTTACTATGGTAGATTTTCTGCAACATCAGTGGCAGAATTAACTCCGCAAATTCATAAAACCTTGCAATTCGAAATGTTTACGATGCCAGATCCGGCTTACCTTGCTCAGAATGTTTTTGTGGCAGGTGTTGATAGTGGTTTTGGCGATTCCCACGCAAATGGTCAGGTGAATTACGGAACAAACGAATACTTTAATGCAGCACATGGAATAACCTCACATATTTATCATTATCCGGAATCAGGAGACAGTGAAGCTGCAATTCTTGCTGATGTTACTGCCGGTGCAGGTTTTGTGAATTATACGGCTCACTGTAGCGAAGATGGCTGGGCTGATCCTTCATTTACTATTTCTGACGTTGCAAATTTAAATAACGAGGATATGTATTATGTTGGAGTGAGCAACTGTTGTCTCTCCAATAAATTTGATGTTGATTGTTTTGGAGAAGCCCTTTTACGCGCTGAAAACGAAGGTGCAGTTGCACATCTTGGCGGTTCAAATAATACATTGTGGGATGAAGATTATTACTGGAGTGTTGGATTAATTAGTGATCCGATTGAAAATCCGACCTTTGAACAAACTGAAACCGGAGTTTATGATGCACTTTTCCATGAAAATGGGGAAGAGCCATACATTACTACTGCACAAATGAATTATGTCGGTAATCTTTCGGTTGAATCCAGTTCTTCATCTAATAAGGAATATTATTGGGAAATTTACCATGTATTGGGTGATCCTTCTTTAATGCCTTATCTCGGTATTCCTGCTGAAATGACAGTAGATTATCTCGACCCACAGCCTATGGGAACAAATAGCCTGACAGTGACAACTGAAGCCGGTGCATACGTTGCAATTTCATTAAATGGAGTGCTTCTCGATGTAAAATTAGCAGATGCTTCCGGTGTTGCTGAATTGACATTTGATGCAATTAATGCTGTTGAATCTTGTGATGTTGTGGTGACAAAACAGAATCGTCAGCCATATATTGGTACTTTGGAAATTATCCCCAATGATAGCGATTATGATGTTCAACTTTCTGCAATAAATACACCACAAAATCTTATGTTTATTGATGATGCAACATTTCAACCGGAAGTTAATATCCGAAATCTCGGACAACTTGAATTAACATCTGCTTCGGTAAATTATCAAATTGATGGCGGAACAGTTGTAACTGAAGCCTGGACAGGTTCGCTAAATACCTTCGATGTTGCAAGTGTAACTTTCCCCGAAATCACACTCGACGAAGGAACTTATACCTTTAAAGCATGGGCTGTTGAACCAAACGGTGAAACAGATGAGTATCCACAAAATGATACTTTGACAAAGATTTTTACGGTGTATTCCGGCGATGTGTCTTTAGCAAGTATTGTCGCTCCTGATGATATGAATTGTAATATTCAGATTTTAGTGCCTGAAATTACCGTGAGAAATAATGATGCAAATCCATTAACGAGTTTGACCGTAGGATATACTTGTGGATCGGTAGCGGATGAATTTGTTTGGACAGGTAGCTTGGAAGCAGCTCAGGAAATCAATATTCAATTTGACCCCGCTGAGTTTCCTGGAGGTTTACAAACAATCTCATTTTATATTGAAGCTCCCAATGGTGGTACTGATATGGATGTTTCTGACAATACTGACGAGAAAGAATTTCGTGTGACAATTGGGCAAACAGTTGAACTTGATTTTCTGACCGATGGTTATCCCGATGAAACTTCATGGGATCTTGTAGAGGATGCGACAGGTGATGTTTTGTATTCCAACGGTAGTCTGGAAAGTGAAACCCATCATGTCTCAAATTGGTGTCTCGGACAAGGATGTTATACTTTTACTGTTTATGATTCATATAATGATGGCATGGGCGGAACATGGTTTGGTGGCGATCCCGGTGAAGTGGTAATTACCAACACTGAAACTGAGGAAGTTTACGGAACAATTGCCGGAGATTCGTTTGAATCAGACGCCAGTATTGAATTTTGTATAGAAATGTCATATTTTACAGCTTCTCCAACAGACTTAGATTTTGGTGATGTTAAAATCAATGAAACCGCTGAATTAACTTACCAAGTTTCCGGAGCTGCATTAAGCTCAGATGTGACAATAACTGCTCCCGATGGATTTTTAATTTCGCTTGAATCTGGAGCTTCATTTACTGATGAACTGATTATTACACCAATTGATGGTGAAGTGAGTGAGCAAATTTTTGTTTCATTTACTCCTGAATCTGAAGCTGTTGTTAATGGAAACATTATAAATGCTACTGATGGTTATGATTCGGTTGAGGTTAGTTTGACAGGAAATGGTGTGGTTGGAATCGAATCGAATCAAAATATGGATGTAACACTATATCCGAATCCGAGCTCAGGAATTGTGTTTGTTGAAGCAGATCGTACTTTTGATTTTGAAGTGATTGATGCCCTTGGACGCATTTTGATGAAAGGAAATTCTGAAAGTGCAAGTTATGAATTAAATCTTTCTGAATATGCAGGGAGTTTGTTTGTTGTGAAAGTGATTACTGAACAAGGAACAAAAATCATGCAAGTGCAAATTGTACGCTAATAAAAAAATATTAACTTTAAAGCCCTGTAATAAAATGCAGGGCTTTTTTTATGTTGTCATTTCCAAACGCCAAAATAAATATTGGGCTATATATTACTGAGAAACGCCCCGATGGATTTCATAATCTGGAAACTGTTTTTTTTCCTATCCCTTGGTGTGATATTTTGGAAATTGTGCCATCAAAAAAAACTGAGCTTGAAATTACTGGTTTGCCCGTTCCCGGAAATCCGGATGAAAATCTGGTGTTAAAGGCGTACAATTTGGTGAAGGCTGATTACGATATCCCACCTGTAAAAATCAATTTGCATAAACAAATTCCAATGGGAGCGGGGCTAGGTGGTGGTAGTTCTGATGCCGTTAGTTGTTTGTTGAATTTGAATAAACAATTTATGTTGGATATCTCAGAGGAAAAACTGTTGGAATATGCATTGAAAATAGGTAGCGATTGCCCGTTTTTTTTGAAAAACACAGCGCAATTTGCCACTGGTCGAGGTGAGCTGATGCAAGATGTTGATGTCCAGTTGTTAGGAAAATATTTGCTTGTGGTTTTCCCGGGATTGCATGTTTCTACTAAAGCATCTTTTGAAAATATAAATCCGAAACCTGCGAAATTTGATTTAATGCACTTGTCCAGCATTTCGTTGAATCAGTGGAATGAATTTGTGGAAAACGATTTTGAAACCTTTGCGTTTCATAAATTTCCCCGATTAAAAAAGATAAAGAGCATACTGCAAAAAAACGGTGCAGAATTTGTCTTGATGAGTGGAAGTGGATCCGCAGTTTTTGCGATTTTTAATGAGAAACCTAAAATTATTAAGTTAAATGAACCAATTGTCAAATTGTTAAACATTTCTTAAATAAAAATTCATTCCATCAGGCTTTTTTATGTACTTTTACTATCTCAAATAAATTTTTTAACATGAAACATTTTAAAATTGGATTATTTTTAATTGGAGTCTTTTTATTAAACATGAGTAGCTTTGCGCAAATATCTTATGGAGGAAGCCCAATCAGTGAAACCAAAACAAATCTATCAGCAGATATTGATCACATTCAATTGCGTGCCCCTGATATGGAACTTATCCGTAATCGGGATGTTGAGGATGAGAAAAACGGAACGCTATATAAAATCGGACACATGATAGATGTGGACATTAATATGAACAATAGTGGAACTTGGGATCGACTTGATGATGGGCGTCAGGTTTGGCGTTTGCAGGTGTCTTCTGAAAATGCATTGGCCTTAAATTTATATTTTTCTGAATTTGATTTACCAAGCGGTAGCCAATTGTTCGTTTATTCACCCGATAAAATTCAAACCCTTGGGGCGTTTAATGAGAAAAACAATACGGATGGCGATACATTTTCAATGGAGTTAATTTATGGAGAGAGCTTGATTGTTGAATATATCTCTCCACGTCCGAGAATTGTAGATGGCATTGATTATCAGTTTGAGAATCAAGCTGGAATTAATATTTCCAGAGTTAATTATGTGTACAGAAATGCTCCTGATCCGTTCAGAGGAAAAGGCTTTGGTGATTCTCAGGAATGTGAAGTAAACATCAATTGTTCTGAGGGAAATAGCTGGCAGGATGAAAAACGAGGTGTTGCCCGAATTTTAATTGATGGGGGAAGTTTTTCTGCATGGTGTACCGGCTCCTTAGTGAATAATACTGCAGAAGACGGAACAGCGTATTTTCTTTCTGCTTACCATTGCCGTGAGGACATAAGTGAAACTTATCTCAATTCATGGGTATTTTATTTTAATTTTGAATTTAGTGGTTGTACTAATTCTTTCATACAGCCTTCTTCAAATACAATTACCGGAGCATCAACCACTTCAGAGGCTGAATTAAACGGAGGTTCTGATATGTTGTTAATGGAATTAAATTCCGTTCCACCGGCAAGTTATGAAGTAGTTTATAATGGCTGGAATCGGGTCAATGCTTCCAGTTCAAGTGGTGTTGGAATTCATCATCCATACGGAGATGTTAAGAAAATTTCCACTTATACAAGCAGTTTGTCAAGTGCTACCTATTACGGTGGTGCAGGTAGTACCGGAGCCAGCTCTGCACATTGGCGTGTTTATTGGTCAGAAACAGATAATGGACACGGCGTAACAGAAGGTGGGTCTTCAGGTTCTCCTATTTTCAATTCTGATGGTTTGATTGTCGGAACATTATCCGGTGGTTCATCGGATTGTTCTTCAACTGGTTCGCCTGATTTGTACGGAAAGTTTTCATATCATTGGGCTAGTAATGGAGGAAATGCAGAGGAGCAATTAGATCCTTGGCTTGACCCCGATAATACCGGACAAAATGAAATAGGTTTTTATGATCCCAATAACAGTGGTGTAAGCGCATCTTTTATTGCAAGTCCGACGACTTTGACTGTAGGGGGAACGGTTCAGTTTTCATCAACTTCAACCGGGCCGGTTGATTCTTGGTCGTGGACCTTTGAAGGCGGAGACCCAGTGACCTCTTCTTCGGAAAACCCTCAAGTAAGTTATGCTGTAGCAGGAGTTTATGATGCGACATTGTCTGTAAGTGGTGGTGGTGATACTGATGAAGTAACTTATTCTAATTTTATTACAGTGAACCCCGGTGGAACTGGTGATGATTGTACTTGGTTAAATGATCCTTTGGCTGGTGCTGCAACTTTTTACACAACTGATGGCGGTAGTGGATATGTCTCAGGAACAAATTCATATGGCGATTTGTCAAAAGTGAATTTTTTCGATTATACTGGAATTGGTTATGTAGCCAATCTCGGTTTTAATGTAGCTTATGCGCAAGGAAGCAGTTCAAATCTGAAACTTGTTGTATATGATTCAAATGGCGGAACACCAGGCGCTTTGCTCGGATCAAAAACCATCAGTATGTCAAGTATTTCTGCCGGATTCTCTGATGCAGGTGATTATTTTGAATTTTCATTCGATAGCCCAATTCAGGTAAGCGGAGATTTCTTTGCCGGCGTTGAATTACCTTCAGGTAGCGATATTTTCGCATTAATTACCAATACCGATGGAGACGTTAATCCCGGAACTGCATGGGAAGAGTGGAGCGACGGAACTTGGTATAACTATAATGATGAATCTGCTTGGAACTTGAATGTCGATCATGCAATTTATCCTGAAGTTTGTACAAGCGTTGGTGTTAGTTTAATTCCGAATATGGAGTTTGTTAATATATATCCAAATCCAACACAATCTGTGATTAATATTGAATCAGCTGAGTTATTGAATGAGATTGAAATTGAAATATATAACTCAGTTGGTGCATGTGTGGAAAAACGAAGCCTGAATAGTGCAAACAATATCAGTATTGATATGACAGATTTTGCGGATGGCTTGTATGTTATCGCTTTGAAATCTGAGCAAGGCATGTTCCGCGAACAAATTCAATTGGTTCGATAAATTTTTCGATATTTTCCGATGACGTAAGTATATTCCTCCGATGACTATTCGACTCGTCAAATAGTCATCGGGGGAATTAGTCGTTTTAGGAGGAGGAATCAAACCCTAATCCGGATTATAAGCATCAATTTTTTTAACCGCTTCTTTTGCGAAATTATCAATCATCTGATTCAAAAGCATTTGTTTGGTTTTATTCGTTTTATTGCCATTCACAAGCTTTTGTAATTCCCGATAATCTTTCGGATTGTCTTTTATCACATCATGTTTTGAAGGCAGCAACAACCATTTCCAATAACCCGGAACCAAACGGGATTTGTCGCCGGAATATTCAACATAGTTCACAATATCCATTAACATGTCACTTTTACCGTGACTTGTCATTACTTGATTTGTTTTTGTGTTGACAAGATTGCAATTTACTCGCATACTAACTTTCCGTAGGTGGTAATATTCCGTGTATTTTACTTTTTTATAATCACTTGAATTGATGATTTCTTTTCTTGTTACACTTTCTCTGATATACCCGGGTTTTTCCTCGCTGCTTAGTTTGCCCGGAGAGTAGTTGATTGAATGAATTTCACCTTTTATAAGGGCATCAGGTAATTGTCCGCTAGGCTGATACTCTACCAATTTAATAAAAGGATTATTAATTTCGTTTAAATACACTGCCATGCGATTATTAAAATATTCATTTATTGAATTGTCCCCACTTTTATTTGTTACCGAAGCAAAGCCAATGTGGATTGTCGCTTTTTGTTGAGCCTCCGATTTTAAATCGTTACAGTCTTTGTAAGCTCCTCCGGATTTTATAATCTCATCAAACAAATAATAGGCTGTTCTGTATTTTTTCTGATTCATTTGTTCGACGGCATGTCTGTACTTTGGTTCATATCTTGCGACAATTAATTGTTCTCGTGCATCTTTATAGTAAGGGTCAATTTCAACAATTTCGGCAAATACTTTTTCTGCATCATAAAATGATTCTTTTTTAATCAATTTTATTCCCAGCGCGTATTCATCTTCAAGAAATCCGCTTTTTGATTCCAGATAATAATCCGCATAAAACGGGGGGATTTCTAAATCAACATAATATGATGCAGCTTTTTTTTGCACAACCTCTGCTTGTCGATAGTAATATACGGCTTCTTTATGATTTGCCAATCTGTGAGCTGCATCGAATTTACTCAGATAGTCATCAATTACTTTTTGTCCCGTTCGTTTTAATCCTAATTTTGCATCCAAATAATCTGAATTTCGCTGTAATGATTGAAAATATAAGCTTGCTGCATCTTTGTACATGCCTTGTTTTTCATATTCAGCCGCTTTTTTGCTTAAGGATTGGTAAGCACAAGCACTGAATAATAGGGAAATAACCAATAAGAAAAAAAGTGTGTGTTTATATCGATTCATATGGTAAAACTACATATTATTTCCAATTTTGTCAAGTCGATTTGTTTGAAAATTCGAAATTTCTGAAAACAAGGAACTGACGAACGAATCAAGAGCAGAGGCAAAGTTTACTTTGACTATGCCTTGCAAGGAGGAAGAAGACAAAGTCAGTTTACTTTTGTAATCGACTGTTTCAGAAACAAGAATAACGCAATATTTGGCGTTTTCTTGCAGAGACTAAATAGTCATGGGAGAAAGAAAATCCATACAGCCGGAAGACCTCCAATTACCCTATGCGCCCTGACGAAGGCAAAAAGCCTGTTGTCGGCTGTGGCTTGCAATATTGCCGACAAGCCATAGCGACCAACGGAAGCTCATGGAGTGGCGTGCAAATGCAGACACAGCCGGTGACAGCTTGCAGCCGCAGGCAGTTTAGGCGCCCATATCATTTTCATAAAATAGGTTGTGATTTTTTAAAATCCGCTATAGGGGTAGAAACCGGGCATTCCTGCGCTGTTACGGAAGGAATTGAAGCCGTAGGGTGAATAATAGGGACTTCGCTCGCCGAAATTGAAGTCGGCGGAAATCCAGGTTTTTTCGGAAATTCTAAGGTCGAAACCAATGTGTCCTTGTTTATAGCCGTTTTGATTGAGATTGAGGCTGTTCCCAGGGAAGTAGGTGACTGACATTCCGCCACGGATGTTGAGGTTTTCGTTGACTTGATAACTACCCATGGCAAACATTTGATAGCTTGCCATTTTTTGATAATAGGATTCGCCGCTTTCCGGCATAGATTGGTACATGCTGTTGCTAAAACTGAAACTCGTGCCCACGGATAAACTAAATTTTCCGGGTGGTTGTATGCGCAATGCCGGGGAAAAGTAGCTGCTCATAAAGGGAGTGCCGCCAAAGCTGCCGATTGAGGTGCCTATGCGTAATTCTGGATTGCTTGTCCAGGCATTTTCATTCGTCGGGTTTAACTTATTTTCTGTTGTGTCAAGCTGAATGTTGACATTGTTTTTGTCTGCAGCCCGGTAATAGTCGCTTGTTTGCGCAAAGCTTGTAAGGCTGAGCACACTAATTATTATTAGAAAACCAAAACTTCTCATATGCATATTTCTTTCCATAAGTTAAACGAGGAAATCGGGAAAATGTTTTGTTTATTTAAAGCTTTCAATAATCCCTTTAATTTCCGAAATTTTTTCGTCCAGCATTGCTTTGTCGGATGCTTCTGCAATTAAGCGTAAATACGGTTCAGTATTACTCGGGCGGATGTTAAACCACCAATCTTTATAATCCAAACGGTATCCGTCAAAATCCATGAAATTATCGGGTTCGGCTTCTTTTAAATAATGATTTTTCACCGCTTCCATGGCTTCGGTTTTTTGCTCAATTTTAAAATTGATTTCGCCGGAGCTGTGATATTTTGAAATTTCATCGATTCGCTCGGATAGTTTAATGCCTTGGTCTTTCAGTTTGCGCATGACTTGCAAAACAATGAGACAGGCTAACATCCCGGAGTCTGAATAATAAAAGTCTTTGAAATAATAGTGTCCGGCAAGTTCTCCGCCATATAATCCGTCGATTTCCTTGAGTTTGCTAGCTGCGTATGCTCTTCCGACCCGCCAGGTGTGCATTTCAATTTCGTATTTTGCAAGATATTCTGCAACCGATTTACTGGTGCGGATATCCTGAATTAGTTTGGTGCCGGGCGTGAGTCTGTCTTGAAAATATTCACCCATGAAGGCAATCATTAAATCGGGAGAAATGAATCGGGCTTTTTCGTCCACAAACATTACCCGGTCTGCATCGCCGTCGAAAATAATACCGATGTCGGCTTGTTTTTCCAGCACGAGTTTTTTCAAATCCTTGAGGTTTTTTTCAATGAGCGGATTTGGATCGTGATTCGGAAAGGTTCCGTCAGGTCTTTCGTAAATATAAGTGGGTTTTTTCTTGAGAATATCGCGAATAAATGGCCCGCCTATGCCGTTGGAGCCGTCAATTACAATGTTTAATCCCGTTAAATCGGGTTTATAGGCTTTTAAAAAGTCGATATAGCTGTCACGGTAGTCGAGTGCACGATAAAATCCGGGGTTTTCAACTGGCTCAACTTCCTGTGTCAGAATCAGTTCTTCGATTGCTTTAAGCCCGTTATCATAACCGATAGGAGCAGCATTTGGTCCACTGAATTTGAATCCGTTATACTCTTTTTGATTATGCGATGCCGTGATTTGTATCGATGCCGGAAATTCATATTTTGCGGTTCCCCAATAGATCATGGGAGTGGTTGTCAGACCTGCGTCAAAAACATTGACACCTGCATCCATAATACCTTGTGCAAGGGCTTCAAAAAGGCTTTCTGAATGCACACGCATATCTCTGCCGATTAATACTCTGTCTGCTTGAATCACTTTAGGGAGGAAAAATCCGATTTTATAGGCAAGTTCTTCATCCAAATCCTGTCCGTAAATTCCTCTGATGTCATATGCTTTAAATGCTTTCATAACTAGTTGTTTTCTTTTGATTTATTCTTTGTAATTGGGATTAATTTATTCAGTCCGTTACTGATTTTGCGCGCATCTAATAAGGCTTTTACGCGTTCGTTTCCTTTTCCTTCATCAATCGGATATCCATAAATTTCTTTCAGGATATGATCGTATTTTTTGAGAATGACTTTTCGTTTGAGTTTTAATGTTGGCGATAGTTCTCCGGTTGCAGGGGACCATTCTTCGCACACCAGACGGAAACGTTTGATTTTTTCGTGATCACCAAGGGTTTTGTTAACTTCATTCACTTCTTTTTGGATACGTAAAATGACTTCTTTTATTTTAATTAACTCTGCATTATCCCGATAGTGAATTTTATTTCGACTGGCCCATTGGTGCAAGTCGTTGAAGTTTGGAGAAATAAGTGCCGACGCAAATTTTTCATTCTCCCCGACAACCATAAGCTGTTCAATGGCTGTGGAAGCTTTAAATTTGTTTTCTATAACTTGTGGCGCAATGTATTTTCCGCTTGATGTTTTGAAGATTTCTTTTTTGCGATCTGTAATTCTCAGAAATTTATCATCAATAAGTTCTCCGACATCACCAGTGTGCATCCAGCCGTCTTCGTCAATTACCTGAGCCGTGCTTTCCGGATCTTTATAATATCCTTTCATGACATGCTGACCACGAGCCAGAATTTCACCTTCATCACTGATTTTCATTTCAGTTCCTTCTAACACCGGACCGACAGTTCCGATTCTGCAGTTTTCTCCGCGATAATGGTTTACAGCAATAACGGGCGAGGTTTCGCTCATTCCGTAACCTTCGATAACATAGGCACCGGCTGCCCAAAATAATTGAGCAAGACGTGTTTGTAAGGATGATCCTCCTGAAACAATTATTCTGAGTTCGCCACCAAAAACCGCCTGCCATTTTTTGAAAATCAATGCGCGCGCAATTTTTAGGCGCATTCTATACCATAGATTATTTTTATCTGCTACATTGTACTTTTCTCCAAGGCGCACCGCCCAAAAGAAAATTGCACGAGAAACCGGTGGCAGATCTTTGCCTTTGGCAATAATTTTATCGTAAAATTTTTCCAGCACCCGTGGAACAGAATTGAAGGCATGCGGTTTAATTTCTTTCAGATTATCTACGATGGTTCCTAAACCTTCTGCATAATAAATTGAAATCCCTTTGGATTGGTAATTGTAATTCATCATGCGCTCATACACGTGACATAGCGGTAAAAAGGAGAGGACTCGTTCGCCATAATTAACCGGAATAATTTTTGCAGTCGCCAGTGCATTGCTCAACAAGTTTTTATGAGAAAGCATGACTCCTTTTGGGTCTCCGGTTGTTCCTGAAGTGTATATTATTGTGCAAACTTCGTGTTCATCAATGCTTGCTTTTGTTTTTTCCAGTTCTGATGCAAGTTCTTCTTCGTGTTCCCGCCCGAGGGTAATAATTTCCACCCAATTGTTTGCGTCCTGAATGTCATTCAATGTATAAATGGCTTGCAGGCTATCGATTTTTTCAAAAACGGGATTTACTTTTCGGAATAATCCGAGGTCTGAAACGATGACTATTTTAGCATCTGAATGCCTGAGAATATAATCATACTGTTCGGTGCTTATGGTAGGATAAATTGGAACATGAATCACGCCGAGCATTGACATTCCCATGTCCAAAACATTCCAGTGCGGCATGTTTTGTGAGATGCTTGCAACTTTATCTCCCTTTTTGATACCGAGTTTCATTAAACCCATTGCAAAGTAGGTGGCATATTTCACATAATCGGCAGCAGAAAAATGTATCCAATTTCCTTTATTCTTATACGCCAGAGCAACTTCAAGTTCCTTATAATCAGTTTTGTAATTCTCCAGCAAATCAAAAATACGTTTGATTGCCATGTAAAAAGTTGTTTAGTTAATGTAAACAAAGTTAAAAAAAAGATTTTATCTGCGTTGCGGTTTGTTTGAAGTTTTATCAAAAGGACAAGAACCGCAGTCAATCGGATGTTTAATTGTTGTGGATATCCAGTAGCGTATGCCGAATGTAAAAGTAAAGGTATTGTATGAATGACCATATAATGCTGAAGCCGTAATATCCACTCGGTCAGACAAAAAGAATTTATATTCCAGCTCAGCTAGAATATCCAACTTATTTTCCCAATTGCCGTTTAGGTTATAGTTTCCTTCCGGGATATATCCAGGGACTTTATTCCAGTCTTCACGAAAATTAAGTGTCGGACCGGCAGCTATGTCAAATGAAGATCTCCAGATTTGCAAAAAGCTGTATTTTAATCCGACATGGATAAACATTGCTGGCTGACTGAGTGCATCGGTGTAAAACCCTGGCATTACACGCCAAGAAAGTTTTGTACCGCGTAAATAAGTTTCCACGGAAAACAAGATATTCGGCTCAACAACCCATTTTCCGTTATAATCTAATCGGTTTTCATATAGTCTGGGTTGGTTCGGCGATTCAAACGGATGAAAGCCGATTGGAGCAAATTTTGGATGTATAATGGTTTGACTCTGTAAGTTACAACCTACAAAGATTAGTGTGAATAACAAAAATATTTGAATTTGTTTCATTTTTCTTCTTTTCAATCTTTAAAAATAACGAAAATAATTGAAATCTGTTGCTTTTTTAATTGCAGGACGTTTTTTTTTAGATATTTATTTAAATCTATTGATATACAGAGTTTTGTATTTTTGTTTTTTAAAAACATGGTAGAAACAGATATATTATTTTTTTTGAGTGTAAACAATGTGTCAATATGCAGTAAAATTGTTATGTTAAATTATTGTTAAGATAAAAAAAGTATTTATCTTTGTGTAGGGATAATAATTTTAGGGGTATGAGTAGATATATTCGATTTGTCGTGTTGCTTACATTGTTAAGTGGTTTATTTTCAACAAGTTCATTTTCTCAGCGTAAGCTGTATGAGATAGGTGTCGATTCGGTGGATATACTACTTGTAGATACATTGTATCGACATAATTTGGCTTCAAATATTTTTGATAAAAAGGTGAGAACGGTGCAAGCTGCAGAACATCTTGACTATGTTGGTGTTTCTTTTGGACTTCAGGATTTGTCTTTTATTCATTTGCGGATGGAAGATTACGAACAATCCTTAAATTATTTGTTTGCTGCCCGTCGTTTTGCTGATTATATTGGTGATAGCGTATATGTAGCAATTGTAAATCGGCGATTAGGGACAGTATATACGGAAATGGGGATTCATGATAAAGGGCTTCTGTATTTAATGCAAGCTTATGATGTCTTATCAAAACATCAGGATGATTTTTGTTTTGATCTGGTAAAGACAGTGCGTAATATTGGCTTAAATCATGTTTTACGTCATGATTACGAAAAGGCAAGGGAGTATTTTGACAAATCCTTAAATCTAGCGAAAGCCTGTGATATGCATGCAGAATTGGGCTCAGGATATGCGAACTTGTCAGGAGTGAATACCTATTTTGGAATTTATGATTCAGTGACTATTTATTTGGATAGGGCATTGGATATTTTTGATGAAAATGGGGACACGCTTGGTCTGGGAACCGTACATAATAATCGTGCTGAATATTATATGATGATAGGTGAATATGAAAAAGCTGTTCCACTATATGAGAAGGCATTTGAGTATTATACGCTTGCAAAAGAGGATAATTTCAGGGTAAGTACATTAAAAAATCTCGCGATAATTTATGAGCGCATGGGAGAAACCGAAATGGCCCTTGAATATTCGAAACGCTATGCGAAAGCCAATGCGATGCTCTTGTCGCTGAAATTAGAGAAGACCATTGAAAATATGGACGCATCTTTTATGCAGAAGCAAATGCGTGAAAATATTGAAAATGAGTTGATTATATCAAAAAAAGAGAGTAAGATTAAGAGTTATCAGGTTTATTTATTGTCCAGTTTGCTTGTGATTCTTGTTATTGTGCTAATCGTGTTTCTTTATTATCGCATTTCCCGAGAGAAACTCATGATTGTTCAGTTGGAAAAAGAGAAAATTGCAAAATCAAATCTAAAAAATCAAATTAATTTTAAAGATAGGGAGCTTGAAGGGCTTGCTTTAAATATTACGAATAAAAATCGTTTTTTAAATGATTTGAGTGTTGAGCTTGATGCGTTAACAATTTCAAGTGATAAGGATTTTAAAGGGAAAATTCGTGATATTAAATATTTAATTTCTCAATACTTGCAATCCGATAAAGAATTGGCTGATTTTAATAAGCAGGTTGAGTTATTGCAACAAAATTTCCTCTTTGCGTTAACGGAAGAGTTTTTTGATTTGAGTGAAAATGAAAAGCAGCTCTGTGTGTTGCTCCGCCTTGAAATTAGCTCGAAAGATATCGCATTGATGCGTAATGTTTCCGAGAAATCAGTCCACATGGCACGATACAGGTTACGTAAAAAAATGAAACTGGATTCAAACGATAATTTAGTTGAATATTTGAAAAATATATAGGTAATGTAGAGGTAAAAAAATTACTTGTCCATTTGTTGTAGCGTTAAAATTTATGGTTGAAACATAAACAGGTTGTATATTTGTCAAAGAAAGTTCATTGAAAGCGTCGGTTTTACTTTCAGTGAATTGAAAGCAAAGTAGATATTTGTTTCAGAAGAAACATAACCCAGTTCGGGTATGTTCCACACAATTTATTCGGACTGGTTTTTAAACAAGAAAAGTTCTTTTCATAATAAGCATCAATAATGTTTGTAATGTGGCTATCTGTTACCGGAATTATCCATTCCGGAATCTATCCAAAGACAAACCATTGCTTGGCTGGTTAGTTGAAAAATTCAGTTTTAATTGCAATTAAATTGGTTTGTGTTTATTCCCAACATCAGTTCTTACCTGATACCCGCAAAAATCACATTATAATTAAACATTTTGATGCCCAAAAGGAGGAGGTTTACGGCTTAACCTCCTCTTTTTATTATTTTATGTTTGAATGCGTTTAAAACCAAATTTTGGATCAAGCAAAAAAGTTGGGGGGAACGTTTCGTTTTCGTACCGTCAATAGTTTTGTCACAATCTTTGAATGCTTCGCCTCAAAGATATGCGCCAAAACAATATTACATAAACTTTAATCACCATGGGTTATCACCCATGGCTATTAATAGTTTGAC
>JAQIBY010000161.1 GCA_027858835.1 Bacteroidales bacterium
GATTAACCCCGGCATTTATGTCGGGGTTCTGAATCGAAAAAATAGAATAGGGCTTTAGCCCTGATATGCATTTATGGATTATAGTTGATAAAGTATTCCACTAAATTTGCAGTAGAACCTAAAAAAATTACAATGGGGCAAAGTGATAATGTGCAATTTTTGTATCTTTCGCATAAATTAAGCTAAGAAACAAGAGATGATGCACCAAATCACAAAATTAATATTAAGCCTCATACTGCTTATCACATGTATGACTGTATCTTTTGCTGACATTGACAGTTTGAAATACGCATTAATCACAGAAGATACACCGAAAGAAAGAAAGAAATTAGTTGACGAATACTTACAGAACATAGATACTTACAGTATTGACAGTGTCATTAAGTTCAGCCATGAATTAGTTCAAATTTCACAAAAAACCAACAATCAGTACGGCATCATTAAAGGAAATTATTTTATCGGATTGCAATACGGACTTCAAACTCGCTTTGATGAAGCTTTAATTTGGTATCACGAAGGGCTGCAGTATGCACTTCAACAAAATGACACAACACATATTGTTACGGGATATCGTATGATTGCAAACATATTCTCAAGAAATAACAAAGAAGATAGTTTGCGATATTATTCAAATAAAGCGGTAAAACTTGCAAAACAAACACAAAACAACATCGAACTGGGAGCTGCATACATTGATTTGGCTATATTTCATAATAATCAAGCAAATCCTGACTCTGCCTTGCAATATTATCAGCTTAGCCTCGATTTTTTTGATAAAGGCAAAAATATTGAAGGTAAAGCCATTTCGCTCGGAAATATTGGAAACCTATTAAACAAAACAGAAAATTATGAACTTGCAAAAGACCACTTATTGAGAGCCATAAAAATCAATAAATCAAAGGATTATCTCTTTGAATTATCAAATAATTACAATAATATCGGAATTTCATACGAATTTCTCTGGCAACTAGATTCTGCCGAACAGGTTTACGAAAAAGCCATTGAAATAAATAATAAACTCGGTGATGAGAGGTCGAATGCAGTTGCATATAACAATATGGGGTCATTACTCACGAAAAAAGAGAATTATAAAGGTGCAGAAAACTATTACCTTCGATCTTTAGCAATTTGCGACTCCATGCAACTAATCATAGGACAACTTTATAATTACCAAGGAATTGGAAATCTCTATTTCAAACAAAAACAGTATGAAAAATCCATAGAATCCTTAATAAGAAGTATTAAAATTGCTGAGAAATTAAGTTTGAGCGATTTAAAAATAAAAACACTATATACCCTATATGAAGTGCATAAAGCCTTAAATGATTATGAAGATGCCTTAATATATCTTGAAAAACACGATGCTCTCTCGGATAGTCTGGATTTAATAAATCAAAAAAAACGCATTGACCAATACAAGGTGCTTTACGAAACAAAACAAAAAGAAAACGAATTACTCAAACAAAAGGTGAAGTTTGAAAACAAAAGTAAAGAAGTAGAAATAAGTCGGATAAAATCTCAACGCAGATTAAACATCCTCCTTGGAATTGGCTTAATACTAGTGTTGGTTTTCATTGTCTATATTCGACTCCGTCTAAAAAATAAAAAAATAAAAAAACAGTCAGAAACCATACGAAAAAGCAATAAACAGCTTAATATCAACGCTAAAGAAATCAAATCACAAACAGAAAAACTCAAAATACAAAACACTAAACTTAAAGATTTATCCGAATTCAGAGATAATATCATCAGCACTATGGTGCATGACTTAAAAACGCCCTTAAATTCAATTATCGGACTAAGCAGTATGGAGCCAAATCAGGAAATGCAATCCCATATTCATTACTCCGGAAAGAATATGATGAATTTAGTATCAAACATCCTTGATGTGCAACGATACGAACAAGCTGGTTTAAAAACAAAAATTGAGAAACTGCCTATCAAACCGATTATTCAGTCTGTCACAAAAGATTTGGAACTTGACATCTCCATTAGGCAACAACAAATTATTACTAAGTTAGAAACAGAAACTGTTTATGCTGACGAACAATTGCTGCGACGAATTTTTATTAATTTATTAAGCAATGCAATAAAATATTCACCAAAAGCATCTACCACAACAATCTCAGCCTCATTAGACATTAATAAAAATCAAGTGATTATCCGAGTTTCTGATCAGGGAGAAGGCATCAAAAAAGAACAAATAGCCAAACTTTTCAAGCATTATTCCAACTTCAATCCAAAATCAATGGGAATGAGCTATTCCACTGGCATCGGCTTGTCGTTTTGCAAAATTGCCGTCGAAGCCATGAAAGGCGAAATCGGCATTCTCTCTATCGAAGGAAATGGAACCGAAGTATGGTTTACATTACCAAACTAATCTCTTTTGCATCGCAAAAAAGACTCACGACCATCACTCCACCACTTTTCCATAAGTTTTACTAATTTTGTGCAAATGAGTCAGACGCTGCAAAATATCGGATTGCTTGCACATGTGGATGCAGGAAAAACAAGCATTACTGAAAATTTACTTTTTCTTACTCAACAAACTAAACAGCTTGGGTCTGTAGATAAAGGAACCTCGGTAACCGATAGCATGCAAGTAGAAAAAGACAGAGGAATTTCTGTCCAAGCTGCACAAACATCAATCATGCTTGACAATCATAAAATCAATTTGATTGATACTCCCGGACATGTTGATTTTTCTGCAGAACTGGAACGAAGCATTCGCATTATGGACGGTGCAGTCATTATTTTATCGGCAGTAGAAGGCGTTCAAGCACATACTTTTAGTATTTGGAACGCCTTAAAAACCATGCAAATCCCATGTCTGTTTTTTATCAATAAAAATGACAGAGCCGGTGCCGATACAGATTCTATCACACAACAATTAGAAAAAGAATTCGGCATTCAAACACTGACTTTTCATGAAGTAATAAATGAAGGTTCAGACAATGCAAACATTCAATCTTTGTGGAATGAAACCTTTCAATCCGATGAAAATATTGAAACACTCGCTGGCGCGGATGACGAGCTGCTTTCCACATTTCTCGATGGAAAAATTCCCGATTTTGATGTCCTGCAAGAAAAACTAAAAATTGCAGTACAGAAAAGGAAAATCTTTCCGGTTCTTTGCGGAACAGCTAAATACAGCCTTGGAATTGAGGATTTATTTTCCGCAATCCAAAGCTATTTACCAAAAGCAAATCATAAAAACACGGAAAAAGCAGCCGGCGGAGTTATTTTCAAAGTAACTCATCACCAGCAACACGGACGCATTGCACACACTCGACTATATCAGGGAAAACTCAATATCAGAGATAAAATCATTCACAATGGCAATGTTCAGAAAATCAATCAACTTTTTCAAAAAGTCGGTGCAACAGAGCAAACTGTCAAGCATTTTTCATGTGGCGATATTGCCGGCATTTGCGGCTTGCAGGATGCCATTTCGGGAGACATTATCGGAGAAACGACCACGAACATGCCCGATGCGCTTAGGATGCACTCCCCGCTCCTAACTGTACAAACAAAAGCGATAAATGACAAAGATTATCCCGCTCTTGCCAATGCACTAACTGAATTAAGTGCTGAAGATCCGGCGCTCGAATTTGAATGGCTAAAAGACGAGCAAGAGCTGCATATAAAGATCATGGGGTGGATTCAAATTCAGATTCTGGAGTCTGTATTAGAAAGTCGGTTCGGAATAGCAGCAAGTTTTGAAAATCCAACGGTCATTTACAAAGAAACACCGGCATCACTAGGGGAAGGATTTGTGCGTTATTGGATGCCAAAACCATGTTGGGCAATTCTCAAATTCAAAATTGAACCCTTGCCTCAGGGCAGCGGTGTCGTGTATGAATCTGCAATTTCTGTGGATGATGTACATCGGAAATATCAGAATGAAGTGGAGCGCACGATTCCACAAGCGCTGAAACAAGGCATTAAAGGTTGGGAAGTTACAGATATAAAGATCACACTTATTGAGGGAGAAGACCATCCAGTACATTCTCGTCCCGGTGATTTCATCGTAGCAACACCAATGGGAATTATGGAAGGATTGCAACAAATCGGCACAACATTTCTGGAGCCAATTTTGGATTTTCGCATTTCTGCAGATGAAAGTTTATTGGGGAACATTGCCGGCGACATCACACAAATGCGTGGAAGTTTTGATGCTCCTGAAATTGAAAATGGGAAAATTATTTTAAAAGGGAAATTCCCGCTGGCCTCTTCACTCGACTATCCAGTTAAATTGGCATCCCGATCCGGCGGAAAAGCATCTATCCACACAAACTTATCGCATTATCAAGCTTGCGACGAAAATTTGGGAGAAATAAGATCCTATCGCGGAATTTCACCACTGGATACAGCAAAATACATTTTAAAAGCAAGGAAAGCCTTGCAATAAATCAGATATTCTCATTAGAGCACAAGAAAAGATTGTATCTTGCGTTTGAAAACAAATCGAGAAAATTGAATACGAAAAAAATCATCGGCTTGTTGCTTTCCTTCTTAGTCTTAATGGGCTGGACAAATATCGCTTACTCACAATTTAACATGAATTATTTTGAGCAAGGCAGATATGAATTTACACAAAAAAACTACACTGAAGCAATCAGACTCCTCTCCTATGCCTTAGAACGTGATGATGATATTCCGGATGCCTGGTTTTACCGTGGAATTAGCAAATATTTTATTGGGGATAATATCGGAGCCGAAAAAGATTTCACAGCTTGTATTCAAAGAGCACCTTACCACAAAAATGCACGCATGTATCGGGCAATTGTTCGTAATCGGATGCAGAATTTTGAGCAAGCATTCCGGGATTTTGAAAAAGCAATAGAAATCGCTCCAAATGATCCTTACATTTATCTGCAAAGAGCAACTGCCTACCTTACTTTAAACCAATTAAAAAAAGCAGTTAGCGATTGCAATAAAGCCATTAAATTGTCCATAGATGAAATTTCTGTTTATACCGTCAGAGGTGCAGCTTACGCAGAGTTGGAGCAATTTGAATCAGCCATGCAGGATTTTGATTTTGTCTTAAAAAATGATCCGTCCAATCTATTTACTCTAGTGCAAAAAGGACAAACCTATCTCAAAATGGAAATCCCGGATTCCGCCATGATATGTTACAATCAAGTACTGGCAATAGATTCAACCGACGCATTGGCACTTTATCGCAGAGCATTGCTGCAATTTGAAAATCAAGCGTATAAACTTGCCTTAACGGATATTAATAAAATCCTGCAAGCCAATCATGAGAATCACAGTGCACGATTTACACAAGCAGTTATTTACAGCCAGTTAGAGGAAATCCCCAAAGCCATTGAAGATTACAGCGAGATACTCAAAAAAATTCCGGATAATATTTTGACATTGTATAATCGAGCCGGACTTTATGCCGCTTCAGAAATGTGGGAAGCCGCAGAGCAGGATTATTCCAAAGCCATTTCCCTCTTTCCCGACTATGCCGATGCGTATCGTAACCGAAGCTTGGTTCGATTAAAACTCGGAGATAAAGCAGCCGCAGAAAGAGATCAAATCATGGCAAAATCCATCAATCAAATGAATACGCTAAAATCCGAGAAACTAAAACACGACCAATCCGTCAAATTACAAAAACTCACAAGTTTAGATTCCGATTTTTCGCAGACTGATGATGATATGCTTAAAGCAAACATACAAAGCGAAACGGCCTTCATTTTTATCCCCGAAACAATGGAAATCAGCAAATCATTTACCGATGTTTCAAAAATAAAAGGGTACAAAATTTCTACTTTTGCACTAAGCAATCAGTTTGAAACCCTTACTCCCACTGTCCTGCAAAATAGCATTGATTCATTGAGCCAATTGCTCGAAAAAGAAATAAATCAAATCAATTTGATTCGCAGAGGATGCCTTTACAGCATTCAAAATAATTTCAATAAAGCCATGGATGATTTCGCAAGCGCAGAAAAAATCAACGACAAAAACCCGCTCTTACATTTCTGCAAAGGCAGTACTTATCTGATGCTCGGACAATTTTTAAATGAACTGAACGCGCAAAACAACACCATCATCGGCATGGATTCAAAAACACAAACTGAAACAGCATTAGAAAGCACCAATCCTGACTTTGTCAAAGCAATTGAAGCGTTTGATAAAGCAATACAACTCGATGAAAGCGCTGCATTTGTTTATTTCAATCGTGCCATTACACACGGACTGATGGGAAATCACAGATCAGCAATTAATGATTACGGAAAATCCATCAAATACAGGAAAAAATTCGCGGAAGCATACTATAACCGAGGATTGAGCTTTATCTACACAGGAAAAAACACCTATGGCTGCGAAGACATGGGAACCGCCGGCGAGTTGGGAAAAACTGAAGCTTATTCGGTGATAAAAATTTATTGCAATTAATCTCTCTTTCTTGACTCAGAACTAAGCTTTCTCACACGTATGCCAGCGCTTAGTGAAGACCTGAGTGGCATACAAAATGAGTTTGACGAGGAAAAAACAGCTACAGATGCACGAGAAAACTAAATATTTTATTCGTGCATTCGTGGCTTGGGATCAAGCAAAAAGCCTAGTGAAAATTCTAATATTTTATTTTAAAATTGATTATTAAAGGCATTTAAAATATTAATCAAAGGTTCGTCTAATGAACATATTGATACTCACTAAAACTATTGGAAAGTTCTGACCCCGAAGTGGGTCAAACTATTAATAGCCATGGGTGATAACCCATGGTGATTAAAGTTTATGTAATATTGTTTTGGCGCATATCTTTGAGGCGAAGCAATCAAAGATTGTGACAAAACTTTTGACGGAACAATAACGCCCCCCATTTTTTTGCTTGATTCGTGGCTTGTATTATTTATCGTGGCAATTTCAAATAAAAAAAGCCGCTCAAAAAAATGAGCAGCTTTCCTTTTATCAAATTAAAATGAATTAATCTTTGTATTGGAATACAACAATATTACCAGTTGTTGCATCTCTATGGCCATCAATATACTCAACTAATAAGTAATTATCACCAATTTTAGATACGAAATAACGTGTTTCAAAAGCTTTGTTTTGATTGAAAGGTAAATCGTAAGTTGTTAGTGCTGTACCAGCAGTATAAGCAGCGGCTAAATCAGCTTCAATTGCGAAACCAGTAATATCATCAACTAATACCCAACCATCACAATTATCTGTTTTTGAAACAGTAATAGTTGATTCTGTTGTTGCAGTGAAAGAAAAACCAAATTCCTCAGATTCAAAAATGGTTACAGGATTTCCATCATAACTAGCCCAAGCCACCTGTGACTCAAGAGTTAATGCGATAGGTCCTGTCCAAGCAGTAGGAAGTTCTTCCATTAAAGTTACAGTAAAAGTCGTGTCAAAATCTAACATTTCAAAATCGCTAACAGTTACAGTCTGGTATCCTGCTTTTTCTACAGTATATTCGAAAGTTCCTTCTTGGATATATTCAAAAGCATAAGGTGCAGCGGTTAATTCAACACCGTCAAATGTAACTGTAGCATCAGTAATTTCATTACCAGCTTCATCTTCAACATTAATTGTTACGGTGTAAGCTTCATCAACAAAGAAGGTATATTCTTTTATTGTTTCTTGAGGAGTTTCACTTGCATCAACAAGTATTACCTCGTAAATAATTTTTGTTACCCCATCTTCAAAATCAGATAATTCATTATTTGTAGTAAAGTTGTAATCAAAATCAATTAAACCTGAATATCCGGTTGGTGCAACACCAGATGCTTCCCAATCCAAATCTAATCCTTTATAAACAAGTTTGTTAATTTCAATGTCCGCAATTCCTGCCTCAGCACTGAAAGAAATATCCAAGGTTTTGTTGTAAGTTGACTCATCTCCAATGAATACATAATTTGATAAATCGTTTGGAGTCCAAGTAATTGTAGGTTCAGCATACTCTTCTGTACAACTACTAAATACTGCTACTAAAGCAGCTAATACTAATAAAATCTTTAAGTTTTTCATAAATTTATTTCTATTTGGTTTAAAATTACAATTTAGTACTCTTTTTTACAAAATGATTGAGAAAACAAATTTAACAATTAATTTTCAATACAAAATGATTTTAACATTTTTCTAAACATGATTTACATGACCTTTATTGTTTAAAAAGCCAAAATGTTTAAACCTTTTGTCAAAATTTATGCCAAACAGTTTTTTTAATCACTAATTATTAAGAAATATTTAGTGATACACTTCAAGAGTAATACAATCAATATTTTAATTCAATCATTCATAATTGATTCGTTTGAAATAAAACTAGCGAATTAAAATGCATGAAAATTAAATTGCATAGGAATGGATAGAAAAATAATTATGTGATAGCTTTTCAATTGCATTACAAATAAATGCAAGTTTTCATTATCTTGCCCAAAATATTACAAACTGTTTATTAACCTATGGATACATCATGGCAAGTAATTATTGGGATTATTCTAGGCATTGTTTCAATGAAAGGGAAGAAACTTAGAGCGCCATCATGGATAGGTGTTATTCTCGGAGCTTTAACTCTACTTCCATGGCTAGCTGTTATGATTGCAGGACAATAAGATTAAGAAAATGAGCAGATTGAGGACTATACGTGCTGATGGACTTTTATTAATAACAGCGATCATCTGGGGTTTTGCATTTGTTGCACAACGAGCAGGCATGGATCACGTCGGCCCTTTCACCTACAATGCTGTACGCTTTGCGCTGGGCGGACTATCACTCATGCCCTTGCTTCTATTACCAATCAACAAACGGAAAAAGACAGCTCTAGCATCTGATATCATAAAATTTGGAGTATTAGCAGGCATCGCTTTATTTTTGGGATCCTCTTTTCAGCAAATTGGACTTCAATATACAACAGCAGGAAATGCAGGGTTTATTACTGGTTTATATGTCATTTTTGTTCCTATCATTGCATTATTCTGGCGAAATAAAACAGATTGGTTCACATGGACAGGAGCTATACTCGCAGTCGCCGGAATGTATTTTCTAAGCATCACAAAAAACCTCACCATAAATCCTGGTGATCTCTACGTTCTGGTATCCTCCGTATTTTTTGCAGTACATGTACTTATTATTAGCTGGTTATCTCCACGTTTTAATACAGTACGTTTATCAATAATTCAATTTTTTGCAACTGCCGTTTTTAGTTTAATTATTGCACTTTTTAAAGAAGAAATACTGCTCTCAAGTATTATTGATGCAGCAATTCCAATTTTATATGGCGGCATTTTTTCAGCAGGAGTTGCATACACACTTCAGGTTTTCGCTCAAAAAGATGCGCCAGCATCACATGCCGCAATTATATTGAGCTTAGAGTCTGTTTTCGCTGTACTCGGCGGATGGCTAATACTCAACGAAAGCCTAACTGATAGGAGCCTACTTGGATGTGCATTAATGCTCAGCGGGATGCTCTTTGCTCAAACTGGGAAATATTTATTTGGAAAGAAAAATAATAGATAAAAAATAGGGATGCGATTTCTCACATCCCCACATTTAAAATATGTTTCAATTCTTATTTTCCGAGAATCGCATTCAAATCATCCTCAGTAGCAGGACGTTTTTCCAGCAACTCATATTCGAATGTTAAATCTTTACCTGCCAGTGGATGGTTAAAATCCACAATCACTGACTCTTCTTTAATTTCTTTCACCATTACCGGAATCGGACCTTCAGGACCCTGTGCCTGCAATTGCATTCCTTCTTCAATTTTCAAGTCCTCAGGAAACTGTGTTTTTGGCACATCCTGAACAGCCTCTTCGTTTACCGAACCGTAAGCCTTTTCAGCTTCAATTACGGCTTTCCGTTTGTCACCAACATTTGCTTCTTTCACATCAGCTTCCAAACCGGGAATCAACATACCTACATCCATAATAAATGCGAGTGGCTCACGCTCTAATGATGAATCAAATACAGCCCCATCAGCTAATGAGCCAGTATAATGAATTTTTACAAAATCTTTTCCTTTGATATCAATATCCATAATAAAACATTTTTGGGAGATTAACTCCAACTAATTAAAAATCAATTCTGCCACAAAAGTAGGAATTATCATTTGACTTACAAATCAAATTAACTTTTTTTGGCTTATTCACAAAATTAGAATCTTACCATGCCATTATGCCAACCAAAAATGATTTATAATAAAAAGCAAGCTCCAAATTTCGTAGTTTGCCTCGTGTTTTCTATCTTTATCTAAAATAAAAAACACAAATCATGGATGATAAACTAAGACAGGAAGTCATGCAGAAAGTTAAACTTTGGCTTAACGCAGATATTGATGAGGCAAGTAAAGCAGAAATTCAACACATGATGCAATCGGATGAAAACTTGCTCATAGAATCCTTTTATAAAGAACTTGAATTTGGCACTGGCGGAATGCGCGGAATTATGGGAATCGGGCCAAATCGCATGAATAAATACACTGTTGCAATGGCAACTCAGGGCTTGGCTAATTATTTGAACAAACGCAAACCCTTTATGGATAAAAAAGCAGCAATAGCTTACGATTGCCGAAACAACTCAAGCTTTTTTGCTCATACTGCCGCAGAAATTCTGAGTGCTAATGGAATTAAAGTATATCTCTTTGACGCACTGCGCCCAACTCCTGAACTTTCCTTTGCAATTCGCGAATTAAAATGCGATACAGGCATTGTAATAACAGCATCACATAATCCCAAAGAATACAATGGATATAAAGTCTATTGGGAAGACGGCGGACAAATAATTGCACCCCACGACAAAGGCATTATCGATGAAGTTCGAGCAATAAACTCACCTTCTGATGTAGCTTTTGAAACAAATTCCAAACTTATTCATGAAATTGGAGATGAAATTGACAAAAAGTACATTGCAAAAATCAAGACCTTAAGTTTATCACCGAATGCCATCCGAAAACATGCGGATATGCCTATTGTATTTACTCCAATTCACGGGACAAGTGTAAAACTAGGACCGGAAACCTTGCGTACTTTTGGATTTACAAACATTATCAATGTTCCAGAACAAGACATTTCCGACGGAAACTTTCCGACAGTTAAATCACCGAATCCGGAAGAACCCGAAGCATTTACACTCGCGCTAAAAAAAGCAAAAGCTACAAATGCCGAACTGGTAATGGGAACAGACCCCGATGCCGACCGGGTTGGGATTATTGTCAGGAAAAAAGACGGAACATACCAATTACTCAACGGAAATCAAACTGCCACAATTCTCATCTACTATCTCCTCACAAAGTGGAAAGAAGCAGGGAAAATCACCGGAAATGAATATATCGTTAAAACAATTGTGACGACCGAATTGCTTGGAGAAATTGCCGACAGTTTCGGAGTTGAAAGTTTTGATACCTTAACAGGTTTTAAGTACATAGCGGACAAAATTCGTGAACTCGAAGGTGAAAAACAGTTTATCGTCGGTGGAGAAGAATCCTATGGATATCTTGCAGGCGATTTTGTGCGTGATAAAGATGCCATTATTTCTTGCGCACTCATTGCAGAAGCCGCTGCATGGGCAAAGGAAGCCAACAAAACACTTTGGGATGTCCTGATGGATATTTACACTGAATATTCCTGTTTTCATGAAGCTTTAATCTCGATTAAAAAAGAAGGAAAAACCGGTGCTGAAGCCATTGCCAAAATGATGGATGATTTCCGCTATAACACCCCTGAAAGTTTTAACGGACAGCAAATTTTAATGATTCATGACTTTGAAAAACAACAGGCCGTTGACAAAATCAGTGATTTAAGATACAGCTTAACTTTACCAAAATCCAATGTTCTGCAATTCATACTGGAAGACGGCAGCAAAATTTCCATCCGCCCAAGCGGAACCGAACCAAAAATAAAATTTTACTTCTCTGTCCGAACAAAAATGAACAATCCAGCAGATTATCCAGAGAAACGTAAACTATTGGAGAAACGAATTGACAGTTTAATCAAGGCATTAAAAATAACCGAATGAAATCACACAGAAAAGAATTATGGTTTGATATTCCCGAGCGCCGCATGTTAATTAATATTACACCGGCTGTTCAGGAAGAACTCGAAAAATCAGGCATCAAGGAAGGTTTGTGTTTGGTAAATGCCATGCACATTACGGCGAGCGTTTTTATAAATGATGACGAATCAGGTCTGCATCAGGATTTTGAGGATTGGTTGGAAAAACTGGCACCCGAAAAACCACACAGTCAATATCGACACAACACCTACGAAGACAATGGGGATGCACACTTGAAACGCACCATCATGGGACGAGAAGTTGTGGTTGCTATTACCGATGGCAAATTGGATTTTGGACCTTGGGAACAAATCTTTTATGGAGAATTTGATGGCAAACGCCGAAAGAGGGTGTTGCTAAAGATTATTGGGGAATAGGATGATTAAGAGACTCCTCATCTGATGAGGGAAGTGGGTGACCGATAGTCGTTGGAGGAGGTTCGTACTATTTCAACAAATCTTGCAGTTTCATGTAATCCCCCACCATTTCCAAACCGGCAACATTTGTGCTGTCTGTGAAAACTAAATTTCCCTTTTTATCCCACATGCTAATTTTCAGCTCCGCATCAATGCTTTCTGCAATTCGACGATCCATTGAACCGTCTGTCGGAGCTTTAAGCAAGCCGGCATTCTTCGACTTTATATGAATTAAAAAGCTATTTTTTTTATTCTCGATTTTAATCGTCAAGCCATCAGAATCAAGGCCTTCCAGATGTAATTTCGTATTTCGATAAGTGGAAAAGTGATATAGCTGCTTGTCATGATAGAAAAATCCTAAAAATCCGGTAAACGATTTTCCTAACCAAGGGATATCTGCAATTGATAGCATAAACGAACTGGTGGTGTCATTAAAATGGTTGCTTTGCATCCAAATCCAAGAGGAGGGCATACTTGAGCCCCAATCCTTCTCAATATATCCTTTTCCACGAGAGAAGTTATGTAACTTGTCATCAATAATTAATGCTCCGCTCAAGCGATTCGTTAAACTTACAACGCCATGATAACATTCCATAAACGGAACGAAACGATACCATCCCATGATTCCGGGATTCAGCAACCTGCCAAATTTATATTCAACATTATCAGACATTTCCACCTTACCGGACACAAAAGAAGTACTGTCCTTTAAGTCAAGAATAATCATCTCTTCTGAGAAAAAATTTTCACCAATTTTTATTTGAAATTGTTTCTTCGAGAATGAAAATTCATCAATCGGAAATGAATAATAGCTTGTTTGAGCTGTAACGCCATTAATTACCTGAACAAAAGCATGTTGCTCACTGCCATCATGAGATAAGGAGATGCCGGGAATTACGCTGATAATATCGGAACCGTCTGCTGAAACCATCTTAAAATACCAGCCTTCAAAGTATTTTTTATCCTTTTTATTTCCTTGGAAAATTGTGGTGTTCCCTACTTTTTTAAGATTGTAGCAGGGCATTATTTTGTGCTGTGAAAAATTGATTTCCTTTTCTAATTTTTGAGCCTGCACAGCATTAAATCCAAAATATACAAATAGAGCTAGTAAAATACTGAGAACAGGAGTGGTTTTTATCAACATGACTAAAGCATTTCATTCATTAAAACAAGGATTAGCAATCATCCAAACCAAAGGTAAGAAAAAGTGGCTGATTACCAAATTGTTGGATATCATCGCAAAGGCTGAAAACGATTATTTCCACCTGTCAGGTCTGCCGGGTATAACTGTAGGATCTCCCTTCTCCGAAGACTATTTGAGGAGACAGATAGTCGTCCGAGGCGTGAAGAGAATGCCTACTTTTGCGAAGAAGCTTGCTGATACTGCGCAAACCACTGATTGGCGGCATCAATATCACCCAAGTTTTGATAGGTTACTGCAATATTGAACATCGCCTGCGCATCATCAGGATTAATTTCCACTACCTTTTTAAAGGCTTGCAATGCTTGCCCAAATTGATTGGATTGTCCGTAAATAACACCTAAATCCTTCCATGCATCAGCATCTTTCGGATTAATTTCCAGTGCCTTCTCATAATACGGAATGGCAGTTTCAAAGTCACTTTTATAGCGGGCATACATTAATCCGATAATTCGATAAACTTCAGGCACTCCAGGCTTAACTGAAGCAAATTTTTCACATGCTGCAATGATTTCATCCGCTGTGTTGGGCGTTTTTTCATCAGCAAATAAGCCCACTGTCTGAGGTAAAATTAATCGTGTGTTTTTCACGGCAAGTTCGTGATACGGCCTAATTTTTAATATCTCAGCATACCAGTTAACTGCTTCTGCAATGTTTCTGTTCTTCTGATAATTAGCATTTCCCAAAAGCAACATGGGATCGACATACGAAGGGTGAATTTCTATTGCACGATTTAAATATTTTATCGCCAAATCCACATATTCATCGGCAAGTTGCGGGTCATAATCTTTTGATGTTTGATTATCGAGCAATTTAGCGCGTTCAAGCAGCTTCCCTCCTGCTGTGGTATTCGCTTTAGCAGAATTCACAGAGGTTTTCACATCGGTGGTAAACAGCATAAAATCATTTTCCCAAGCAGCATTTCTGGCAATGGTTTTTCCCGAATATAAACCAATCACAATAAAGAGAAAGATAATGCCAAATGATTTTACAGATTTTACAGGAAACCGCTTTGGCAAGGCATCAAACAAGCCCCAGGCAAGCAATAACACAAAACCCAAAGATGAGAAATACACAAAACGCTCAGCCATAAACACACCTACCGGGAAGAAAAGATTGGATACCACCGACAAAGGTGCGAGATAAAGGATTATAATAAATGCCCACATCCGCAAAGAAAAAGATGCAGTTTTTCTCGCATAGCGATACATTGCATAAAGCATAAGAATAAACATGCCGGCGTACAGAATAATCATTGCGATTGGAATAAAACTATCCACACCGGTTAATGGAATATGATATGGATAATAATCATAAGTTAAAGGATGCGGGAATACCAATAAACGCAAATACATAAATAATGTGAACAATATTGTCCCGATGCGTTCACTCCCTTCGGCGGCAAGAAATGGATTGTTCATTAATTCCTGAGCAATTTGCTTCTCACCAATTCCCCAGCCCAACACAGATTGCCTGATTAAAAGAAAAATAAGCGTAGGTACCAAGATGCTTAAAAATGGCGCTACATGTTTGTTCAGATTTTTTTCTTTAAAAAACCAAGCACCTACCGGAATAACTGCCAGCCATGTAATGGTAATTTCTTTAGATAGCAATCCGAAAAGCATAGCAAAAAAGGCAATCACAAGATGTTTAATGGCTTTTTTATCAAGATATTTCAAATATGCCCATGCGGCAAATATTGCTCCAAGCAAAGACAAGAGTTCATCCCTGCCCTTAATATTTGCAACCGCCTCACTATGAATAGGATGCGCCATAAACAGCAAAACCGCAAGCAAAGGAAAATTCAGAATTGTTCGACTATTTTCCAAGGGGAACAAAGCAATTAGAACCTTATAAAGTAGCATTGCAGTTAAAATATAAATCAAAATATTGATGACATGATGCACAGCCGGATTATCGCCAAAAATGCTCTTTTCAATTGCAAAAGTCGCAATGCTAAAGGGGCGATAGCGTCCTCCGGCAACCAATTTTTTCTCTTCCTGAATTTGCTCCGCGGTTCTTCCCTGATAGGAATTCATCCAAAATCCGACAAAAGAATCATATTTAAAAATCTCATCAACCCCTTGAATTCCTTGTTGTGTAAACACATTTTGGGTAATGACAATGGCATCATCCAGCGCATAATCATGAGAAATTGTATTTCCGTAAAGTAAAAAACCAAAAACTAGAAAGATGGCATAAATTAACCCTTTGTTTTGCTTTGATTGAATCTTTTTTCCGTTTTGCTTCGCCATGACAATTGATTTTTTTCAAAAATAGTATTTTACCGGAAAAACCCGGCATGGTAAAAATTATCTTGCACAACGCATACAGAGCAAGCTTTCAGGACGAAACAAAATACGTCCTACCGGAATTTCAGCACCACATTTCATGCATTTTCCAAATTTATCTGTCCCGATTTGTTGCTCAACCCGACGTAATGCTTTCAATTTTTCTTCTGCTTGTCGCAAAGATGCTGCAGTAACGGCATTATTATTTATTGCATCCATGCGGGATACTCTCCCGATTGCATTATCCGGGGAAACCGGTTGCGTCATATCCTTATAATCAATAATTAGTTCTTCTGTTTTCTTTATTGCTGCTGTTATTTTTTCACGGATCTCCTGCTCATTCATAACGTTTTATTTTATTGCAAGATAATAAAAATGCCACAGACAGTCATAAATGAAATTTCAGGCATTTTTGGATCAAGCAAAAAATTATAAAAAAAGCCTGCCCCGAAAGGCAAGCTTTTTTCACAATTTTATTTTAAAATGAATTTATTTCAACCCACGACGCTCTAAAAGCGGATCTTCTGATGGTGCTTGACCACGGAATTTAATATATTGTTCCATTGCAGGACCTTCACCAACTTCAGCCAAACAATGTTTTCTGAATTTAGCAGCCAACTCCGGATTAAAGATATCTCCACTTTCTTTAAATGCATTAAACGCATCAGCATCAAGCACGGCAGCCCAGATATAAACATAATATCCTGCAGAATAACCACCACTGAAAATATGTTGGAAATAGGTACTGCGATAACGTGGTGCAATCTCAGGAATCAACCCAATATTATCCATAGATGCTTTTTCAAAAGCGAGAACATCTTCTACCGTTTCACCGGTTTGGAGACTATGCCAATCCATATCGAGAATTGAAGCTGCAAGATATTCAACGGTAACAAAGCCCTGATTGAAGTGTCCTGATTTATTCAGTTTTTCAATTAACTCATCCGGAATGACTTCACCGGTTTGGTAATGTTTTGCATATTGCTTCATGACTTGTGGTTCACCGGCAAAATTCTCCATAATTTGTGATGGCAATTCCACATAATCTCTAGGCACAACACCAGCAGTACGTTGATATTTTCCGTCAGTGAACAAGCCGTGTAATGCATGTCCAAATTCATGGAACATGGTTGTGGTTTCATCCCAACTTAACAAAGAAGGTGTTTCCTCAGTTGGTTTTGGGTAATTCATTACGATCGTAGATATGGGCTCTACACGGTTTCCGTCAGCATCGTAAGTAGCTTCACGGAAACTTGTACACCAAGCACCGCCACGTTTACTGTCGCGTACAAAATAATCGGCGTACAACAATCCGACAAGCGTACCGTCAGCCTCTGTTACTTTAAAAACCTCAGCATCCGGATGATAAACCGGCACATCGTCGAGTTTTTCAAAATTGATTCCATAGAGTTGATTTGCTACCCAAAACATTCCGTCACGAACATTTTCAAGTTTCAGATAAGGTTTCAATTCATTTTCATCAAGATCGTATTTCTCTTTTCTCAACTTTTCGGCATAATACCACCAATCCCAGGGAGCAAGCTGAAAATCGCCACCTTCTCTGTCAATAATTTGCTGCATATCATAAACTTCAGATTTCGCAACCGGCAAAGCAGCATCCCAAAGTTTCATTAAAAACGCATTTACATTTTCGGGAGTTTTTGCCATGTTAACATCAATCACAAAATCAGCATGTGTTCCATATCCTAACAATTCAGCTTTTTCAGCACGTAGCGGCACCATTTCACTGATAATTGCTTTATTGTCATGTTCGTTGTCATTATTACCACGCATAATGTAACCCATGTAAATTTTCTCGCGCAAATCACGATTTTCAGCGTATTGCAAGAAGGGAGTCATTGATGCTCTGGATAATTGAAACACCCATTTGCCTTCCATATCCAAATCGGCAGCAGTTGCAGCAGCGCCATCAATTGCAGATTCAGGCAATCCAGCAAGATCTGCTTCATTATCAACAACCAAACGGAAATTTTTATTGGTTTCAGCCAACAAATTGTTTCCAAAATCTAAACTTAACATTGAAAGTTTATTATTAATTTCACGCATACGGTCTTTTTCATCCTCATTTAGATTTGCCCCGCTGCGTTCAAAATCCTGATAGATTTTTTCTACAACACGAATTTGGCTTTCGTCTAAATCTGCATCAAATCGATTGTCGTAAACGTCTTTAACACGTTTAAACAAATCCGCATTCAACATCATGTTGTTGCTATGTTCAGAAATCAAAGGAGTTACCTCTTTGGCTATTTCCTGCAATTCGTCACTGTTGTCAGCTGAAGAAATATTAAAAAATACCTGGGAAACCCGTGTAAGCAAATCACCGGAACGGTCGAATGCTAAAATTGTATTTTCAAAACTTGCTGGATCTTCGCTATTTGCAATTGCCTGAATTTCTTCATGCTGCAGTTTTATTCCCTCTTTAAATGCGGGTAAATAGTGTTCGTTCTCAATTTTATCAAAAGGAGGAACATCATAGGGAGTGTCATAAGTTTGGAAAAAAGGGTTATCAACAGATGTAGCATTTTCGCCTTTCTGTTTGTCATTGCAAGCCGTTATCAATAAAATTACCGGCAAACTCAATAAAAGGATTTTCTTCATAATTGCATTTATTTTTAAAGATTACAAACGAATTTTCTGCAAATTAATGATTTTGCAGAAAATAATAAAATATAACTAATAAAAATAATAGAAATTAGGACGACAGCCTAATTCAAAAAGACAATTAGGCTAACTTTAACATTTGAAAACAACCGATTAAACTTGATTTATCGAATGAGAGTAACTCTCCCCTGAGAAACATTATCCACCCCGGCAGCGTCCTGATATTTCACGAACCAAACGTACTCTCCGGGCTCACAAAGTTCATCGCCTTTAACGTAAGATCCATTATAGGTTCCATCCCATGATCCTTTTCCACAGGCGTCACAATCTTGATCGTTTTCAAAATCTTCGGTTTCAAAAACAATGCCTCCGTATCGGTCGTAAATTGTCAGGTAGTATTCTAATTCATCAACACCATGTCCGCAAAGGCGGAAACAATCGTTCACACCATCATTATTTGGAGTAAAAGCAGTAGGTGCAGAAAATGTATATTCATCAAAAATTCGGATTTTTTTGTAAGTTGTATCAATACAGCCGAAACGATTTTCTGCAACCATTTTCACATTGTACCATCCGACAGCATCAAACTCATGCCATGGATTTGCATGACTATAAAGGGTTGAATCTCCATCGCCATAATACCAATAAATGCTATCTGCATCCGAAGACACATTAAAAAACTGAACGACAGGGTTTAAGATTGAGGCATGATTTGAGCTCACATAAAATTCAGCATCGGGTTTTGGATCGATGGTAATTAAGGATTCTCTTGTTCTGCTTACGGAACAACCAAAATCAGAAGTCGTTGTTAAGCTGACATCATATACGGCACTTTCAGTGTAAATGTGCACCGGTGTTTTATCGAAAGAGAACTGTCCATCGCCAAAACTCCACTGATAAGATTGTCCAAAATCTGGAGAAAATTCATTAAAATAGAAAGTTCCCGGAGGACATGAGCGTCGTTTATCCACAGTAAAACCAATTGGAGGATCAGGCATTACGGTCACATCAAAACTCACTTCAACCGGAGGGGTTGAGCAAGCATCTGAAACGCGCAAAGTATAAGTTTGAGTTTGCTGCGGATAAATTATAAAAGGAGAAGGGACGACTTGTCCGTTATTTTGATTAATGATTTGATATGGACCTCCGTTTCCGCCTTCAATATCCAACTCCACATGCAAGGCATCACCTTTACAGATACTATCAGCACTGATTTGCAAATCGCTGACTGTAATTTCCGGATAAACATTCACGGTTGAATTCACAATATTTGAGCGACATCCATTCATATCCTCAGCAAAGAAAATATAAGAAGTTGTTACTATTGGTGAGACAGTCATTGAATTAGAAAAGACAGTATCATTTGTTTGTGGATTTATCCAATAGAAAAAATAAGGTGCAGTTCCGCCCGTAAGTTGAGATGTTAATGTGGCATTGCCACCGATACAAATTTGTCGGTTTCCCGCTTGAATTGCAAAAACCTGCGAAGGTTGGTCAATAGTAAATGGCACAGTTGCAACACATCCGTTTGCGTCGCCAACACTCAGGTTATGAGTTCCTCCGTACCATGTAATTGTATCATTATCCACGCCATTCGGCCAAAAGTAATTATATTCAAATCCTGCAGGAGTTGTGTCTGGAGGTACACCACCGCTAACTTCAACCCATGCAGAACCATCCATTGATCCGTAGCAGGATGCTGGCGATGTATTCACATCAAGAATAATCGTATCCGGTTGATTGATTGTAATTACCGTATCAAACTCGCAAGTGTATGCATCGGAAACCGTAAAGCTATAATCTCCGGCTGTCAGGTTATCAATAAATCCTGTTGAAGCACCAGTACTCCAAACATAAGAATAGGGTGCCGTATTATTTAAAAAACTCGTTGCAATTGAGCCATCGCTCCCACTATGACAATTTACATTTTCAACATCAAGCACTAATTGAGAACCCATATACGGTAATTCTTCAAGGGTTGCAGTTTCAATAACTTCTGCACCTGTCCCGTCAGTAACAGTAACTTCATAATCTCCTGGTGGCACATTAGAAATATCTTGACTTGTTGCGCCGTTGCTCCATTGAAAATCGTATGGAGGTGTTCCGTCCTGGATAAACAAGCGTATTATTCCATTTTCTCCGAAACAAACTTTATCCATATAGATAAGATATATATCCAGCATGACATCACGCTGTGAATTTTCTAAAGCAATTTCCTTGATTTCAGATTCTGTTTGTTGAGCATAGGATTTTTCTGCATTCATCATAAAAAGCATGAGTGCAAATCCCAATAAAACGATAATATCCTTTCGGTACATTGCCATAGTAATCAATCTAATATTACTTCATTCATTATTAACAGACAAAGTTGTTAAAATATTTGGAAGATTTCATGAAAAATCAAAAAAATCATCCACAGTCTGCTGTTCATTATTTTATCGTGCAAGCCTGACATATCCGTTGTATTCGTGCCAGTTGCCAAAATTATCTTTGTATTTTGTAAACCAAGTGTATATGCCAGGTTGCAAATAGGTATCTCCTTTTACACGCGTACCATAATATGTTCCGTCCCAAGATCCCTCGCCACATTGGTCACAATCAGCATCTAAATTATATAGATCAGTTTCAAAGACCATTTCTCCCCAGCGATTGTAAACTGCGAGATAAAATTCATTCGCATCAATACTATTTCCACATAGGCGGAAACAATCATTATCGCCATCTCCATTTGGTGTAAATGCATTTGCCGCCCAGAAAGTTGGTTCATCAACAATTCGGATAAATTTAAATGCAGTATCGGTACAACCAAAGGAATTTTCACCAACCATGGTTATACCATACTCTCCTTTCGCACGATAAAAATGCACAGGCTTAGTAACTTGCCAAATTGAGGAGTCGCCATCTCCAAAATACCAGAATATACTATCGGCAAATTCGGATATCCCTGTAAACTGAATTTGTGGATCAAGAATAGTGGCTTCATTCGGGGTTGCATAAAAATCAACATACGGTTTTGGAAAGGCCTCAATCATATTATTGATTGTCTGTGTGTTTTCACATCCGTATTGATTGCGAATCAAAAGCGTAATATCGTAAAATCCTGATTCGTTGTAAACATGAGATGTATTATGACCATATCCAAAGCGATTGTCACCAAATGCCCATTGATATGTATTTCCATCGTTCGTATTCAATTCGTTAAATGTCACACGCAATGGAGGACATCCTTCAACAATATCTGAAACGAAATGATTTTCAGGAATTGGCCACACGGGAATATAAATTGAATCTGTAACGGCTGGAGTTTCACAATCGTCTGTTAAGGTAATATACCACATTTGTGATTCCTGAGGATAAATTGTAAACGGAGACGGGATTACCTGTCCATCCTGCAATTGCATTGTGTAAGGACCACCGTTACCGCCTTCAACATCAACGAACAAGCGTACCGGAGCATTTTCACAAACCGTATCCTGATTAATTGTGACGGAAAGTATCTCTAATGGAGGTTTTACGTTCACGGTAAACTCATGATAGGCCTCGCACCCATTATCATCAGTAACGGTAAGGTAATAATCGGTTTCACTTTCAGGTGATGCATAAAAGACATGATCAAAACCGCTAGTGCCATCATCGCCTAGCCAAGTATAATTGTAAGGATCAGAACCACCCATAACATCTGCGCCAAGGGCTGCGGTTCCACCGACACAAATCGACCCCACATTATCAGGAATAATTTGAATATCCTGAGGTGCATCTACTACAACCTGAGTTTCTTCGCGACAGCCTTTGGCATCGGTGATTGTTAATGAATAGGTTCCACCGGTTACCTGAATGCTATCATTAGTTGTACCATTCCCCCATACATAAGCATAGGGAGGTGTTCCGCCACCAACTTCAACATATGCCAGTCCGTCATTAATTCCGGGACAGGATGCTGTTTCCGTGTAAGTATTATAATATAATGGTGAAGGCTCATCAATAAAGAAAACGGTATCAGTATTACAACCAATTTGATCAACAACTGTTACATCATATAGTCCTGAACACAGGTTTTCCATAATTCGGTTATCGGATGCCCAAGAGAAATTAAATGGAGGAATTCCACCGTGTACGGTTAATTCAGCGCTTCCATCACAAGATGCATTGCAAGAATTATTTTCCGTCAATAAATCAAGTGACATTTCAGGGCTCACTGTTAAAGTCATATCTTGTATTGGAGAAATACAATTATGTGCATCTTCAACATACACACTGTAAGTTGTTGTTTCAGATGGTGACATTGATTGCACTTCCGGTCCAGCAACATAATCGCCACCATCACTCCAATAAATTGTATAAGGCATGGTTCCACCGGACGGTGTTGCCATTAAATTCAAAATTTGTCCTTCACAAATTGCCATATCCTCCGTAAAGGAAATGTTTAAAGCATTAGGTTGTGTAATATTAAAAGTTTCGGTAACCCAACAATCATTCGCATCAGAAACAGTTACGTTGTAAACTCCCGCGATAATACCATTCAATTCAGCGGTCGATGCTCCATTTGACCAAACATAAGTGTATGGAGGAGTTCCACCATTCATAATCATTTGTGTATTTCCCGTAGCATTCCCGAAACAATCAACATGATTAAAGGTCGTATCATAAACCAATTCTGTAGGTTGACCAATCGAAAATTGCTCATCTGTGATACAGCCATTTCCATCGGTTACTGTAATCCCATAATCGCCGACACATAAATCGCCTGCGTATGGGGTTCCACCTGTCCATGAATATGAGTAAGGTAAAGTACCACCTGTGACAACAATCTCTGCTTCTCCATTACATGAATTATAACAGGGATCATCAGTCACTGTAAGCACATGTTCTAAAAGTTGTGGAACTAATACTGTATTTGTTTCACTCACGGCATAGCCCATTTCATCAACAGTCAAGCTGATTTCATGTTGTCCAGGCATAGGATAAGTGATTACAAATGGACCTTGGTCAGTTCCGCTAATGATGGTTGCACCATCAAAATCCCAATCAAAAATCGCCCAATCGTATGCGTCTCCAACAAAAGTAACTGTTAACTCATCACCGTAACAGAGGGATTCTGAAATGGTGAAATCAGCAGTCGGGATATGATAAAATTCAATTTGCAAAGTATCAGAATTACTACAATCAGGGGGAAGACTAATTTCATTCCAAACCAATTCATAGGTTCCCAATTCATCGACAGTAAAATTGGTTACTGAAGCAGTTTCATCATCAAAAACACCCGTTCCGGGGCCACTGATTACTTCCCAGTTACCGGTGTTTCCGCCGGCCATACCTGCATCTAAAGGCGTATCAAAACCTGCGACTGTGAAGTCAGGTCCGAGATCAATATCCGGTGGGGGCACAACTGTCACTGTACTGGTGACTTCAATGGTTTGGCAAGGGTGTGTCCATTCCAAAGTATATGTTGTCGTTTCGTCGGGTGTGACATCAAGCGTATATCCAGTGCTATTATCAAATTGCCATTCCCAATCAGCTAAAGCCAAATCGATACCAGCAGGCAATTCGAGTGTAATGGTCGCAGTTTCACCTTGACAAATTGGACCTGAATTCGACAATGTCGGCATCCATTCAATTTCATCAATTACATCGATTGTAATTGTCATACTGCCAATATCACAAGGGCAACCATCATCAAAAGTAAAGGTAATTGTTTCATTTTCTCCGGGGATTGCATCTTCATATACATCAATAAATAAGGTATCTTCCATTTCACCTGCCGGAATTGTAAAAGTATCCGGCAAATCATTATAATCTACACCTATTTCTGCTGTACCACTTATATCCAAAGGGATATCTATTGCGACACCCATTGCACTGGCATCCAAACGAGTAAATGTAATATAAGTTTCACAACCCTCATAGACATCATCCGTTGAGTACCATGAATTAAAGGCCATAGCAGTAAAAGTGGCACCTGAAGTAAAAGAACCTGCTCTCAAGAACACGCCGGAATCATAAGAACTATCGCCTGCATCACCAATTGCAAGTTTAATGTGATAGGTTTCACAGGCAGTCACATCCGCTGTGGCTGTTAAAGGAATGGTGGCTCCATCGTATTCAATATCATCATTATAGGCCTGCCCTGAAGCGGTACTCCAATCGGTAGAACCAACATAATAAGCCGCATTGTTGTATGTATCATCAATGGTTACCGGATCACCGTTGGGCAATAAAGCAATATTTATGGCATTATTGGAGTATGGACCACTTATTCCGGGACCGGAGAGAAAAAAACCAAATACATCATTGAAACTTGAATTTGCAAATTCATGAAATTCTTCTGAGCCAAAAATGTATTCAAAGACTAATTCATCCGTAGCCGGAATAAAATCAAACTCAAGAACAGCGGCATCATTAATCGTAAAGCCCGGGTTCAAAGCTACCAAATCCGGATCACTTCCTCCAGAGGTTGAGCTTCCTGTCGAAGTTGATGCATCAGGTCCTTCAGCATCCAACGCATCTCCGGATGACAAGACAATTCCCTCATCAAAACCTGAGGTGCCAATATTTCCTAAAAAGTATCCAATGCTGATGGGATCGCCGTTATACGTTACATTAAACGCTTGTAAACAACCGGTAACCAAAATATCTTCTACCAATTCCTGAGCAGTATATGTTCCTGTTTCAACATTAATCGCTTTAGGTAAAAGCAAGGGATCTCTTTTTTCCAATCCAATTTGCACCGTATTTCCGGCAGATGGTTCAGAAAACCACAAACGCACAATCACTGCCTGTCCTGCAGAAGCTTCAATCTGATTGATATCAAAACTCCCGGGGGAATTTTTCAAATGCGCCATATCCACAACGCTCAATTGCAATCCCTGCTCAACATAAGCTGCCATCCCGGCCGTCATGTTATCCGGAAACTGAATAAGCGCAGTCACATCATTAGTCTCCGGCATCACAAACCGAAAATAATAATTTTGATTATGATAGGCTCTCATCCCATCAGGATTAACCAACTCATTATTACTAAGCGGATTAAGATAAAAAGATTTTACCGTTAGATGATCGCTTGGTTTTATAGTGGTTGCCGAATAAGGATCAGTGCTTAATTCAAGCACCTGAGCTGACAATACAAAACCCGAACAAAAAAAGATAATTAGACTTAAAAATATAGTTTTCATTTTTACCCTTAATTTCTATGTATTAAACTGACGATAAAACCCCCTTTGAGTTGCCTCTATGATGTCAAAAATACAAAAAATATTGTAATTTTTATTATTAATCAAAAATAAGAGCTTTCCACGGGTTAAAACACCGCATGCATAAGCTTAGCAGATGAAATTGCATGGAAAATTAAAACAAACGCATTTTACGTTGAATTAAGATTAAATATTTGTGAATAATACGGGATAAATGACCTCAAATTCATTAATTTTCACTATTTTTGGAACTCGAAAAACGAAATATTTTTAAGTAGTTAACTATCAAATTATTAACAAATAAAAGTTACGAACACATGGCAAACGTAAAACGTGTTTACACCTTTGGAAACAAAGAAGCAGAAGGACGCACTGACATGAAAAACCTCTTGGGAGGAAAAGGTGCAAATCTGGCAGAAATGAATCTGGTCGGCGTACCGGTACCTCCGGGATTTACAATTACCACCGACGTATGTACAGAGTACAATGAAATTGGAAGAGAAAAAGTGACTGAGCTGTTAACCGAAGAGGTAAAACAGGCGGTAAAGCTTCTTGAAGATATTATGGGAACTGAATTCGGAAGCAATGAAAACCCCTTGCTCCTCTCAGTACGCTCCGGCGCACGTGTATCCATGCCAGGTATGATGGACACCGTTCTCAACCTTGGTTTGAATGATGCAGCAGTAGAGGGTTTGATTAAAAAAACCAACAATCCACGCTTTGCATGGGATTCTTACCGTCGTTTCATTCAAATGTATGGTGATGTAGTAATGGACATGAAACCTGCATCAAAAGAAGAAATTGATCCTTTCGAACTCATCATTGAGGCAATTAAAGAAGAGAAAAATGTTGAGTTAGATACTCAGCTTGAAGTTGAGGACCTGAAAGAAATGGTCGCTCGCTTCAAAAAAGCTGTTAAAGAAAACACAGGCAAAGAATTCCCGAACGACCCATGGGAACAATTATGGGGTTCAGTAATGGCTGTGTTCGATTCATGGAACAACGACCGTGCAATTTATTATCGCAACATGAACCGCATTCCTCACGAATGGGGAACCGCTGTAAATGTTCAGGCAATGGTATTTGGTAACATGGGCGAAAATTCTGCCACAGGTGTTGCCTTTACCCGCGATGCCGGTACCGGAGAAAACATTTTCAATGGGGAATATCTAATTAATGCACAAGGTGAAGATGTCGTTGCAGGTGTGCGTACTCCGCAGGAAATTACCTTAGAAGGTTCTAAACGTTGGGCTAAACTTGCCGGTGTTTCTGAAGAAGATCGCAAAGCGAAATTCCCTTCATTGGAAGAAACCATGCCAAAACTTTACACAGAGCTTTTTGATATTCAGGAAAAATTAGAACAACATTATCATGACATGCAGGATCTTGAGTTTACCATTCAGGACGGAAAACTCTGGTTGCTCCAAACCCGTAACGGGAAACGTACCGGTGCTGCAATGGTGAAAATGGCTGGTGATATGCTTCGCGAAGGCATGATTAATGAGAAACAAGCACTGCTAAGAGTTGAGCCGAACAGACTTGACGAACTCTTGCACCCAATATTTGATACTACTGCATTGACCGAAGCCAGAACAATGGCAAAAGGTTTGCCTGCATCTCCCGGTGCTGCAACCGGTCAAATCGTTTTCTTTGCGGATGAAGCAGAAAAATATGAACAATCAATGCTCGTTCGTATCGAAACTTCACCTGAAGATTTAGAAGGAATGAACATTGCTCGTGGTATTCTTACCGCTCGCGGCGGAATGACCTCTCATGCTGCGGTTGTTGCTCGCGGAATGGGTAAATGCTGTGTTTCCGGTGCCGGAACCATCAAAATTAATTATAAAGAGCGCACCCTCCTAATGGATGGAAAAGCGTATAAAGAAGGTGATTGGATTTCATTGAACGGTTCTACCGGTGAAGTATATGACGGACAAATCGCTACTCAAAAACCGGAACTCAGTGGTGATTTTGCCGAACTGATGAAACTTGCTGATAAATTCACAAAAATGGATGTCCGCACCAATGCCGACTCACCAAAAGATGCAAAAATTGCACGTGAATTTGGTGCTCAGGGAATCGGACTTTGCCGTACAGAGCACATGTTCTTTGAAGGAGAAAGAATTAAAGCCGTTCGCGAAATGATTCTATCGGATGATGAAGCAGGTCGTCGTAAAGCACTGGCGAAAATCTTACCATATCAACGTGAAGATTTCGAAGGCATTTTCGAAGCAATGCAAGACCTTCCTGTTACTGTTCGCTTGCTTGATCCACCGCTGCACGAATTTGTTCCTCATGAAGAAGCCAATCAAAAAGACATGGCTGACGAAATGGGAATTTCCGTAGAAGAAGTTAAAGCAAAAGTTGAAGAGCTAAGCGAATTTAATCCGATGCTCGGACATCGCGGTTGCCGTCTTGGAAATACATATCCCGAAATTACAGAAATGCAGGCTCGTGCGATTATTGAAGCAGCACTGAATCTGAAAGCTAAAGGCATTACTGCAATTCCTGAAATTATGATTCCGTTAACCGGAACCCTCACTGAAATGAAAATGCAGGAAGAAATCGTACGCAATACGATTAAAACTGTTTTCGAAGAGAAAAACGACAGCATCGAATATCTCGTCGGTAGTATGATTGAAGTTCCTCGTGCAGCATTAACTGCTGATGAGATTGCTCAGTCTGCTGAATTCTTCTCATTCGGAACCAATGACTTAACTCAGATGACTTTCGGTTATAGCCGTGACGATGCAGGGAAATTCCTTCCTGTTTATCTGAAAAAAGGCATCCTGAAAGATGATCCGTTCCAAGTATTGGATCAAACAGGTGTTGGTCAATTAGTAAAAATGGGAACCGAAAAAGGTCGTCAAACCAATCCGAAACTCAAAGTTGGAATTTGTGGAGAACATGGTGGAGAACCTTCATCGGTAGAATTCTGCCACAATGTTGGAATGAACTACGTTTCATGCTCACCATATAGAGTGCCGATTGCTCGCCTTGCAGCAGCACAGGCAAATGTGAAATGATTTTAATTACATAGATAATCTAAAAGCGGAGTCTGAAGGCTCCGCTTTTTTTTATTTCATTCTTGTCCTGTATTTTTTTGAGGCTACTCTACGGCACACAATGACCGGGTATTCAGAGAATTTTGTTGGGGAGTATTTGAAACATCAAATCCGCATACCGATATCAATTCCTTTGATGCGACGGTATAAATCAGTGGCGTAATTATCGGTCATTCCAGAAACGTAATCCAACACGCCCATTACGCGTTCATAAGGAGTTTCTCCGTCGTAATTGAAATTATCGGGTAATAATCGCAGGGATTTTTTATCAAACCCGTCCCGATCAGCTATTGGTTTCAACAAGGGCGGCACAAAATGATTCAGCAACTCATACATCACATTGTATCCGGCATTTTCAATTTCCAAAACCGAACGATGATTATAAATATGCTTTACAGAGAAATTTGCAATATCCTGCAAGGCAGAATTATCGGATTTAATGATATCAAACAGCGGCTCTTGCAATTCTCCTTTCATAATCATATCAAAGTGATTTATATATTGCGCAACCACTTCATTCAGCAAACTATTAATGGCAATCGCTCGCAAATAGGTGATTTTCTCATTTTTATCCGCTGTTTTAGCCAATTTTTCTTCGATGAGCGGTAAATTATTGTTCCCAGTATGCTCTACCACAGAAAATAACAAATCATAACATTGCTTATGCTCAACAATTCCGAGCCGATGCGCATCCTCAAAATCAATAATATTATAACAAATATCGTCTGCAGCTTCAACCAACCAAACAAAAGGATGTCTAAAATAACGTAAAGGATTTTCAGTATCCTGTATCATACCAGTATCGGAGGCAATGCGTTTGAAATCGAGTTTTTCTGATTGAAAAAAGCCAAATTTCTTACGATGCAGTTGTTTCTTTTCGCTGCCAATCGACTCGCAAGGATATTTTGCGATTGCGGATAATGTTGAGTTTGTCAGGCGCAAACCGCCTTCTATTTTCCCTTTTTGAGAATGTGTTAATACACGAACTGCATTGGCATTTCCCTCAAATTGCATAAAATCAGACCATTGTGCTTCAGAAAAGAAGGGTTTTAAACCGGATGCGTTTTTTCGAAAAAATGCAGACATGGCATCTTCACCGGAATGTCCAAAAGCAGGATTTCCGATGTCGTGACAAAGACAAGCCGATGCAATGACACTTTCCAATCCGAATTGATAAAATTCCATCGCGCACTCACTCAAATCGGACTGATAAGTTTTAACGATATGTTGTCCGAGCATGGCGCCTAAAGAGCGTCCTACCGAAGAAACCTCAAGTGAGTGTGTTAAACGATTATGCACAAATACAGAGCCCGGCAAAGGAAAAACCTGAGTTTTATTTTGTAAACGGCGAAACGCAGATGAGAAAATCACTCTGTCATAATCCTTCTGATATGCTGTTCGCTGCTGGTCAACTCTTGAATCAGACTGTTTCCCAAGTCGGCTCTCTGAAAATATTGTGTTTAAATCCATCATATTGCAAAGATAACAAACAAAAATTTACAGCCGCAAGGGGTAAATAAATGATAAAATAGGTGTCTTATTGTTGGCCTCACTACATTTCACTTGGTTTCAACTCAGTCCCAAGGTCTGGAATACACACCTAAGATCGTAAATTTTCAAAGCATAAATTCACTTACCAAAATTTGGGATTTCCGGCTTCATTAATGGTAAAAATCCGTTCTTCTTCTCTCCCATCCTTTGCTTTCAACCAATATACCGCATTTTTCGATAAATTATCAAAATGCAATTCCTTTCCTTCATACACTTTTTCCTCGAATAAAACCCAGTCATCATTCCAGAAAAACAATTCATAGGTTACATCAGACTTCAATTCATCTAATCTGACATTATCAGTGGTCGCAAAAGTAGTTCTATAAGTGGTTTCACCAATCATAAGTGTAACTATCTCATCCTCAGCACTTAAAGAATACATATTTCCATCAACATCCAAAATAAATGGATTTCCGGCGGGCAGGATTTCTTTGTTATGATAATATGCCGGCAGATAGACAATATCTCTGGCCATATCAGTAAACACCGCTTCCCCATTTTGGATTTCAGCCCAATGAATCGCCTTCCACTCACCTGAATTGAACACACAGATGTAAGCAATATTTTCATCGGAAGCATCCAGGTTCACATGCACATCCGACACATCGCCATATTCCGCAGTCACATCTGTGTAGTACGAGCGATTGATATAAGCAGGCAGGCTATCAACCGGTTTTCCTGATGCATCAACAAGTGATGGTTTTTGTGCGGCATAAGTTTTACGATAGACTTTTGCCCAGCGGTTGGTCAATTCATATTCTCCGGGATTGGCTTCGGCTCCCATAAAAATTGACACATTGCCATTTTTATCAAGAATCGCATTCCAGGCGTGATTATTTCCGGTATTTGCCCAGTAGGGTGTGTAATCGGAAGTAACGGCAATTCCATTGGCGCGCATGGCAAAAATGGCCAAATTGGTCATGTCCTCGCAGCGACCTTTTTTTCCCTCCAACATTTCAGTGTACGATTGATCAGCCGGATGCTCATAAAATCGCGGGTCAAAACGAAACCACGAACGGATGTCGTTATTAATCAACACGGCAGCCTCAACCGGATTATGGGAATCAGAAACAGAATCCAATACCCAAGCATATTCCTCCATGAAAAACTCACGCCAATTTCCTACCGGCTCATTGGTTGAACGATGCGGCAAAATATATGCACAAAATTCATCGAATGATAAATGCGTTGTCCACGGTTTATTCAGCCATGCACCAAATGCCAGATCAATATTTTGAATAAGAAATTCAGATGTCAGTGTATCGTAATCATACACATATTCATTGGTTTTGAAGTTTAGCTCACCGTGTATATTTTCCAGACTGTCCCAAGCATCAAGTAAAGCCTCATAATTTTCATAATCTAATACATTGAATGAAATGGGATTTTTGTTTTCATCCTGCAATTCGAAATTCACCCAAGCATGTTTTTCTCCCATATTTCCAATCAAAAAACAAGCTGCACGATATTTCAAACTATCCTCCGGATTATTTGAATAATGCTGCAATACCTTTTCTAATTCGGGGGCATTATCGCCGGCTTTTGTTAAAGTCTGTTTAACGTTCTCAGGATAATTAGACTGAGAGTTGTTTTGACATGCAAAAAATGGGATAATCAATAAAATAAGGGGTAGAATGAACTTTCTCATATCTTTTTTCGTCTAAAGTAAACATTTTTGAGAAAATTTAGAATTCAAATAGCAAATTCGGGAAGTTTAAACCAAAAAAGCTTCTCTAAAACGATCTGTTTCAAAGAAGCTTTTCTAATGATAAAAAGTTTATTGAGAGTTTAAAACGGCCAGAACTGATTGTCATTCCAAACGCGTTGTTTCAAGTCTTCATCTAATTCATGTAAAATTCTATGATGTGTTTTTTCCCAATCAGATAACCATTCATACAATGCTTTTTCTTTTGAGTCAGTAGCAGCTTGAGCCTGATCGGCATACACTTTAATTGCTTTGGTTTCCATATCGATGGCCGCTGAAATTGCAGCTGCTTCAAAGCCGGCAGCTTCGATGGATTTTTTCATATCCTTACTCAAAACCATATTGGCAATGCCGTCATTATCTTCGTTTGGAAGCTCAAGATTAGCAAATTTACCATCTTTTTCATAGGCTTTGTACTGATCTGAAAGAAATTTTTCATGCAAAACCTCTTCTTTTGCCATTATTTCAAATATGTTTTGCACATCCGGGTTATCTGTTTGTTTTGCAACCTGATTGTAAAATGCTTTTCCGCGTCGTTCTAAAAGAATCGCTTGTTTTAAAATGTCAAGAGTTTTGTTCATAGTAATTTTACTTTTGTTTGTTTGTTAAAGAAACAGAATATGCTCGATAATGTTTAAAATTTCCGCATTTTAATTAAGCACTTAAATTCTGACATAGAACGCTCAAGAAACGTCTAACACACAAAAATCAAATTAAATTTACACAAAATAAATAAATGTATTACCTTTGCATGCATAAGCGGGAGTAGCTCAGTGGTAGAGCATAAGCTTCCAAAGCTGAGGGTCGCGGGTTCGATCCCCGTTTCCCGCTCAATGAAGACAGGGGTATATATTTTGACATGTAGTAATGGAAGATTTTATGTCGGCAGTACGAATAATCTTGAACGTAGGTTAGAGCAA
>JAQIBY010000163.1 GCA_027858835.1 Bacteroidales bacterium
ATTAATATGGATTTGTTTAAAAAACATAGCGAAGCAGTAATCGGGGTCATTGTTTATTTGATCCTGATGATCGTCTTGCTTCTATTTTTAGGATTGTATAAACCAAATCCGATACCTCCTGAAGAAGGAATTGTTATGGATTTTGGCGGCTCAGGTGGTGGAAATCCAAACCCGGGGCCATCAAATCCCGAGCCGACTAATACTCAGCCTCAAAATAATGCGAATGCAACGCCAAATCAGTCAAATATGACGCAGGATTTTGAGGAATCAGTGAGTGTCCCGACAAATCCAAACAATACACAATCTGATGTAGAAACAGAAAATAATGTGGCGGAGGAAGAAACTCAGGAAGAGCTTAATGAAACAGTTCAAAATGTGACTAATTTTAATTTTGGAAACACCTCTGATTCCGATGCCAGTGGCGACGGAAGTGGAAATCCGGGGACCGGTGGTGATGGAAGTACTCCCGGTGACGGTGGTGGAGACGATGCTGGTTCAGGAAATGTTTCAGGAAATGGCTGGGCCTTAGATGGACGCTCAGCACAAAGTTTGCCAGCCCCTTCAGTCGCAAATTGTGACGGCTATGTCACCGTAAATATAATTGTAAATCAATCAGGACAAGTGATAAGTGCATCTGCAAAACCAGGTGGTTGTACAGCATGTGAAACTGAATGCGTTAATAAGGCTGTGGCCTCTGCAAAACAAGCCCGTTTTAATGCTGACCCAAATGCCAAGATAAGCCAAAGCGGAACAATTACCTATAATTTTAGACCGGAATAAATTTCTTGGGGATTGAGATAAATCCCTCAGTCCTTCGCTTAGCGTTTGCATGCGCACAGGAAAGCGCATTCCTGAGTCAGGTAGCCAAAGCACTTGAATATCCTTAATAATACAATTTCATCTCTGAAATTATTAAATAAACTTCCCAAAAAACTCTGCGATTCATTTAAAAAGTATTTATTTTGTCTTAAATGAAAATTTATCCAACATATGCTTTGTTCGTTGTTGTAATGGCTTGTTTTATAGTGTCATGTAAGCATGCAGATACTGATAGCGATACAACAGCATCACTTTCCGAAAATCAATATGCTACCGGTTTTCAGATCAATCATGAGGAAGATGATGTTTTACTGACTGTAAAAAATCCTTGGCAAAATGCTGAAAATATCACTTATAAATATCGCTTAAACCGAAGCGGGAAAGGCAAAAATACCATAAAAATCCCGGTTCAACGCGTTGCCTGCATGTCAACAACTCATGTTTCATTTATCAATCAATTGGGGCATGCCGATAAAATTGTCGCTTTAAGCGGAACCAATTACATTTATGATAAAAATCTGCGTACACGCATTGATAATCAATCCGTAAAGGAACTCGGTTTTTCAGAAAATATGAATCTTGAAACATTGATTCAGTTAAAACCCGATGTGCTTTTTGCTTATGTCATTTCTCCCGCTGAATTGCAACAACTACAGCAATTGGAAGCTTTCGGGATACCTGTAATTATCGTTGGTGAATATCTTGAGCAACATCCCCTTGGGAAAATGGAATGGATTCGTTTTTTCTCGTATTTTTTTGATGAAACTGAGAAGGGAGACACTTTCGCAGATGAAATTATTGAATCCTATCTCAAGCTAGAGGAACAAAGTAATTCACCTGAAAATATTCCCACTGTTATGCTCAATACTCCATGGCAAGGTGTATGGTGGACACCCGGTGCAGATTCCTACATGGCACAGTTTATCCGTGATGCGGGAGGACAATACTTGTTTCCTGATATCAAAGGAAATGAATCACAAGCGGTTGATATGGAATCGGTTTATCAACGGGCTAAAGATGTTGATATTTGGCTGAATCCGGGAAGTGTCAATACGAGAGAGCAAGTTTTTAACAGCGATAATCGGGTAAAATATTTTGAAAATTTTGATTCAATACGCATCTATAACAACAATCGACGGATCGGTGATCACAGCAATGATTTTTTTGAGTCGGGTGTGGTTCGCCCGGATTTGATTTTAAACGATTTAAGCCGTATCTTTCATTCAGAAAATCCGCATCCTGACAGTTTAACTTATTATCAATTGTTGCAATAGTGAAAGCCCGAAATAAACATATCATTATAGGCAGTTTGCTCATTTTGGCATTCTTGTTTTTGGCTGTTGCTGATATGCTTACCGGAAGTGTTGAAATGCAGTTCAGGGATGTTATTCGATTTTTTAGCGGTAGCGCAAATGGGTCAGAATATTGGTATGATAGCTTTCGCTTGTTTCGCATTCCCCGTGTAGTGACAGCAATTTTTGTTGGAGCCGGATTGTCTGTTAGTGGATTGTTGATGCAGTCGCTTTTTCGAAATCCGCTGGCAGGGCCTTATATTTTGGGGATTTCATCCGGGGCAAGCCTTGGAGTTGCAATTGCAGTGCTTGGTGCCGGAGCTTTCGGTGTCGGGATTATGCAAGGCGGATTGTCTGAACTTTGGTTGGTAATAAGTGCCGCCACCGGTTCTTTTCTAATTATGCTTCTGGTTGCTGTTATTGCAATTCGCCAGCAGGATATTATGACCTTGCTGGTGTTGGGCGTTTTGATAGGTTCTGCTGTTTCTGCTATCGTCGGATTACTGCAATACATGAGTCAGGCAGGAGAATTGAAACTCTATCTGCTTTGGACTATGGGAAGTCTGAGGAGTGTTTCGCTTCAGGATTTGAATTATCTTATTCCTGTTATTGGTATTGGGATTTTATTAGCATGGCTGATATCCGGAAACTTGAATTTACTTTTGCTCGGTGAAGATGCAGCCCGTTCGCTGGGTGTGCGCATTCAATTAACGCGTTTTGTGATTTTCGTTTCCGTATCTTTGCTGGCAGGTGGTATTACGGCATTCTGCGGTCCAATCGGATTTATCGGTATTGCCGTTCCGCATATTGTCAGAACAATTTTTAAAAGTTCAGATCATCGATTATTAATCCCCTGGAGTATCATTGCAGGGGCGGGAATTATGCTTGGCGCGGATGTTTTGAGTAATCCCGGCGGCGGAAATACAATTTTACCGATTAATTCAATTACAGCGCTTATCGGTATCCCATTTGTGATTTGGTTAATTATTTCAAAACGGAAAAGCTTTTTTCAATGACAGGAAAACATTCGACATATTTGAAAGGGCAGAACCTGAAAATGGGATATCAGCATTCAGGAAAAACGGAAATTATTCTTGAAAATCTTAATTTGCAGGCGAATGCGTCGGAGCTTATCGGGTTAATCGGACGAAATGGTTCGGGAAAATCTACTTTGTTACGCAGCCTCATGGGCATGTTGCCCTTAATGCAAGGCGATTTGATGATTTTGGAACAAGCAATACGACATTTCACGCCCAAGCAAAAAGCGAAAAAAATTGCATATGTTGAGGCTTCTGCAAATTTGCCAGGGAATCTTCGAGTGCATGAAATTGTTGCTTACGGACGATATCCGTACTCTTCCTTGCTGTGGAAACAAGATGTTGAAGCCAAATCAAAAGTGCATCATGCAATGGAACAGATGAACGTTTTGCATCTCGCTGACAGACAATTACATCAAATCTCCGATGGAGAGCGGCAGCGCTGTATGATTGCGCGGGCATTGGCTCAGGATACTCCGATTATTTTGCTTGATGAACCGGCTGCACATCTAGATATTGCCAATCGCTATGAGTTGATGAAAATGCTGCGACAGCTTGCAGATGAGCAGAAAAAATGCATCATTATGTCGTCTCACGATTTGGATATCATGTTAAATTATACGGATAAATTGTGGCTTATCCATCAAAAAAATATCATCAGCCAAGCGCCTGAAGATATGGTAATTCAAAAAAATATTGAATTGCTTGTTGATGCATCAAATTTGAATTTTTCCATGGAAAATGCAAAATTCGAAATAGAGGGAAATTCACGCGGACGACTGTGTTTGAAAGGGGAGGGGCCGGTCTTTCAATGGACAAAACGTGCTTTGCAACGCATAGGGTTTGAAATCGAATGTAACAAATCAGAGGGATTAAACGTTATTGTCAATGAATGTGATGAAGTGACAGAGTGGATTATCGAATATGCCGATGATTCTGTCCGCAAAGCATTCAGTATTGAACAATTAGTTGACATTTTAAAAACAAATCATTATGAACGGACTTAAAAAAGTAACGGCTTATATTTTAGTGTTTATTGTCATTATTATGACAGTGCTCGCCATTCTCGGAATTTGGGATCTTGTAAATCTTGAAAATATTCTCCGACGCTCACTGACCTCATTATTTGTGGTTTTTGTATCATCGGTTATTGTATTGTTTATTTTTTCTGTTCTGATTAAAGATGACCAGAAACAAAAACCATTCGGAAAACGCGATTCAGAATAGTTTTAGTTGATTTTCCCTCAGAGTATTGCGTGTTTTTAAATATCCACCCTTTTTAAAGTTCTAAACTTTGGAAAAGGGTGGATAATACTTTGAAAGAGCTTATAAAGAAAAAAGACCCGCCATATGACAGGTCTTCTTTTTGGAATTTGAATTGCATTATTCAATGTCGAAGCTTTCTTCAACAAATTTTATATCATAATTTTCTAATTCATCCAAAATTGGGTTATATAATTCCGG
>JAQIBY010000034.1 GCA_027858835.1 Bacteroidales bacterium
AATATATAGTATCCTTCACTATCTTGAAACACACCTAATTCATAAAAAATATTTGCCATTTCTAAACCATTCATCCCAGTATCATCGGGACAATAAAGATAAAACAGTCGGTCAGGTTCAATATTAGAATCTCCAATAATTATTAGATGATATTCAGCGGCTAAGCTATCTAACACATTAAAATCTTCTGCACTATTTAAAACAACAAGGAAAATATTTGAAACTCCCATTAAGTCACCTATAGGAGGATCAATAAATGGTCCAATATACTTTATTGCAGTGTGATTAATTGCTTCCTCGCTAATGCTGTCCTCACTTTCAATCACAGCATATTGTTTATCAAAAAAAGTTGAATCATAAATATGGTTCATGTAATCAAGAAATGCCAAGTCTTTGAAATCTACAACACTAATGTTTGGATTGTTAAGAAAACCCTCTAATTCTACTGAATTTATAATTGTTGTATCAACCTCTAAAACCTTTTTATATGGAAAATCATCAACAAAGATTTGCTCTCCATTATACCAATAATAATCATCCTGCGCATAAAGCCCAGAAACAAGAAACAAAATAAATAGTGTGACAATTCCCTTTTTCATACCGTTTATTTTAATAATTTACAAACCCATCTCTCCCCAAATATACCCCAAAACCAGGCAAATAACAAATATATTTCACACTATTTTTTAAAAATTACACAAAGCCCCCCTAAATACAGTTATACCGATTAAACATCAAAATGAGGCTTACTTTCACTTCGTTCAGTATGCCTGTTTTGCTGTAATTATCGGCATTAACCATTGTATTTTCAGGATTTCTTTATCAATCATCCTGAAACACAATTGGTATAACAGGCAATAAAAACTGCAAAACAGCACTATTTTTAATTGTACAAAACACAATTTATGTGTACGAGAGTGTGTTTTGTTGCACTATAATTTATAATGTCGGCACAAAAGGTTTGGTAAATAGAAAAAACCGCTGCGGTGAACAGCGGTTTTTAGGGTGTTTTTATTTTGCTTGATGTTTTGTGCACCACAATAACGCCCTGAAAAAGCATGTCTGATTATCAGTTACTTATAGTTTTCCATGTTAGTATTTGGGTGACCCATCCGCAATTTGGCAATGATTTATCCATCAGTTTAATAAAAATGAATGGTAAGGATTCAATGCCCTTTATTTATTTTAGATTAAATTTCGATATTAAAATATGTTTGAGTGGGTAAAAGGACAAAACAATCAATTTCACCTTTACTTTTTTCCTTAGATGAAAAAAGTAAACAAAAAAATCAAGGCAGCACCAATCGCCTTACCCGCTCTGCTGAACTGCTATAAAAGTCAAGAATGTGGACGACTAAAGCGCCATTCTTGATTTTATTAGAGCAGTTCAGCATTCACTTCCAGCGCATGGCTTGTGGTCTGCCATTTCCCGCGCGCAAAGCCTTCTCTCGAAGGCTTCTATAAGCGTGATTTTGCAAATCTTGCTATCGTTTTTTATTGCCAAACTTGTTCTTTTACAATTGATTTTATATCGTAATAACCAACGTTCGTAGCTATAGACCAATTTTTTAGGTAGCCTGCCAGACACGAGCTCTGGCGCATTACACGTCGGTGGCCGGTCAGGCGCGGATTTTTCGTTATTAATCGAGATGTGTTTGAAGTTTTTAGAGCCGCGACCCGCAGGTACGAGGAGATTCGCGGGTCACGGAAAACATATCCGATTAATAGAAAAATACGGGACAGCAGAACTTGTCCGGCTGCCGACGGAGATTTTCTTTGCATACTTTCTTTCATCGGAAAGAAAGTGAAGTAAAATAAAATCACCCTTTGGTGGAATGGGGTGTTTTTATTTTGCTTTATACTTCTCCTCAAGTTCGTCCATTAACTCTTGGCAATCAATCGGCACAACACCGGAATACTCGCAAACCAGTCCTCCCGCCATATTTGAGATAAACGCAATATCGTATAGAGAACAATCTGAGCACATACAAAGTGTTGCCGTTGCAATCACAGTATCTCCTGCACCGGAAACATCTGCAATATTTCTCACTTCTGCCTTAATATGTGTGAACTCATTTGCATCAGTAATAACAACACCGGCATCAGCCATGGTTAACAAAATCCGATCGATTTGTTTATCTTTCATTAATTTTGTTGTTAAGCCTTTTACTGCAGACAAATTATCTGTTGCAAATTCAGCTTTCATGCCCTCCTTCATCTCTTTAAAATTCGGTTTGAATAAACTCACTCCGACATAATCCATAAATTGGCGTTTTTTAGGATCAACTGCAGTAAAAATACCGGCTTCATTGGCTTTATTTACAACATGTTTAATAATTTCCGGTGTGATAACACCTTTATCATAATCCTCAAAAATTATAGCTTCAGGAGCATATTGTTCAAGCAATTCATCGAATTTTGCTTTAAGGCGGATTTCTGTTTCCGTATCTAAGGCATTTTCATCCTCCTCATCCACACGCAAAAGATGCTGCGACTGGCTGATTATTCTTGTTTTTACACTGGTTCTCCGAAAAGGTGAGTGCAAAATCCCTTTCGTTGTCAAATCATTTTCTTCCAACAAACGCAAGAACTCAGCAGCATAGTCATCATCTCCAACAACAGAACACATGATGGGATTTGCACCCAGAGCTTTCACATTTAATGCAACATTGGACGCTCCACCAAGTCGATTTTCTTTATCACTAACAGACACTACAGGAATAGGAGCCTCTGGACTAATGCGGTTGACTTTTCCCCACATGTAAGAATCAATCATAACATCACCAATAATGATGATGTTTTTATCCGCAAATCGGTCGAATAAAGCTTGTATTTCTTGGCGTTCCATCATAAATTGGGGTTTAGAAAAACATTAATCTATTGGAAAAATTTTCTGGCGATATAAATAATTTAAAATTGTTTCCGGATTTGTTTCTCTATCCTTTGGTGAGAGTTTTAATTCCGGATTTTTCGGAGCATCATATCGTTCATCAATTCCCGGCATATCTTTGATTTCACCGGCTTCTGCTTTTTTGTATAACTCGGGTTTATTGGTTTTGCAAAACTCAAGCTCAGCATCCATATTAATAACATGAAAGCGTGACTCGCCAACCAATTCAGCAACTTGCTTGCGGATGCTGTCGTAAGGGGAAATAAACGAACAAATAACAATGTAACCCTGATCATTCAGCATGCGGGCAACATGTGCAACACGCCGCAAGTGTTCGGCTCTGTCAGCAGGCGAATGGTCTAATTCATGACTTAATCCTGATCTTACTGTACTGCCGTCCATCAACATAACAGTTGCACCTGCATCAAAAAGTTTCCGCTCCAATGTGTAAGCCAATTCGTTTTTGCCGGAACCATGAAGTCCAGTAATCCATAAAGTAGCAGGTTTTTGATTAAGAAATTTTGCACGTTCCTCATCAGATATCAATGCTTGTCCGCGACTGATTTTTTGTCGATCATGCTCAGTGATTTTTGCGGGTAGATCTTTTAAACTTAATTTGTCGATAATCATCCCTACAGCCGCTGTATTGTTTGTCACCGGATCAATCAGTACAAATGAACCAGTTTCTTTATTTTGCTTATACGGATCAAAAATCAAGGGCTTTACACTTGTCAAGACAACCCGTCCGATTTCATTCAGCGTAAATGGTGCACTTTCTTCGCGTTCAAGTGTGTTGACATTAATTTTGTATTGAATTTTGTCAAAGCGCACTTTTGTGTTATTGTATGAATGCTTGATGTAGTAGTTCGTTGCAGGATTCATATCCTGCTCGTCCATCCATACTAACATTGCCTCAAAATGGCGTTCAACCCGTGGCATATTGTCCGGATGCACTAACATATCCCCTCTGGACACATCAATTTCATCCTCAAGTGTAATTGTAATTGCTTGCGGCGGAAATGCTTCGTCTTGCTCGCCTTGTACCCCATGAATAGATTTTACTTTACTTTCTTGACGACTGGGCAGTGCACGAACGGTATCCCCTTTTTTCACAATTCCTGATGACAGATTACTGGTAAATCCCCGAAAATCAATACTTGGTCTGTTAACGTATTGGATCGGAAAACGAAAGTCCTCAAAATTTCTATCGCTGTCGACATGAATGGTTTCTAAAAACTGCAGCATGGGCTTTCCGTTAAACCAGCTCATTTTTTCTGATTTATCAACCACATTATCGCCTTTGAGGGCAGAAATCGGAATAAAATTAATATCTGGAATATTAAGGCTGGTTACAAAGGCTTTATAATCGGCAATAATCTGATTATAACGCGCTTCGCTGTAATCAACGAGATCCATTTTATTAATTGCAACAACGACATGTTTAATACCCAATAAACTCACAATAAATGTGTGTCTTTTGGTTTGAGTAATCACTCCATGACGCGCATCAACAAGTAAAATTGCAAGGTTAGCAGTTGAAGCACCGGTTACCATATTTCTTGTATATTGCTCGTGTCCGGGCGTATCTGCAATAATAAATTTCCGTTTGTTAGTTGAAAAATAGCGATATGCGACATCAATGGTAATCCCTTGTTCGCGTTCAGCTTTCAATCCATCCAGAAGCAAGGCGTAATCAATATCATCACCGGCATGTCCTACGCGCTTGCTATCACGTTCAAGTGCAGCTAATTGGTCTTCATATAATCGTTTGCTATCAAAAAGTAGTCGTCCGATAAGGGTTGATTTTCCGTCATCTACAGAACCGGCCGTTAAAATTCTTAGCAAATCTTTCTTTTCGTCCTGATTCAAAAAAGTTTTAATATCTTGTTGCATAATTTGATGCGATTTAAAGTCAATAATTGATTAAAAATATCCCTCACGTTTTTTCTGTTCCATTGAACCGTCTTGGTCAAAATCAATGACGCGTGTTGTTCTTTCGGATTGTGTCGTTGTCATCATTTCCTCAACAATTTTCTCAATCGTATCGGCTTCAGATTCAACAGCACCTGTAAGTGGGTAACATCCGAGTGTACGGAAGCGAATCATGCGCATTTTGGCAGTTTCGGCAAGCTCCTTTGGCATGCGTTCATCATCGACCAAGACCAATGCACCGTTATATTCAACCACAGGGCGTTTTTTTGCATAATAAAGCGGAACAATTGGAATGTTTTCCAAGCGAATATACTGCCAGATATCGAGTTCTGTCCAGTTTGACAAAGGAAAAACACGAATGGATTCTCCTTTTTTCACTTTTGTGTTATAGATATTCCAAAGTTCAGGACGCTGGTTTTTAGGATCCCATTGATGAAATTCATCACGGAAAGAAAAAATACGCTCTTTTGCTCTGGATTTCTCCTCGTCACGACGAGCCCCACCAAATGCGGCATCGAATTTATATTTATTCAATCCGGCAAGCAATGCCTGCGTTTTCATGATATCGGTATGAACTTTCGAGCCGTGTGTAAAGGGACCGACTCCGGAGTTAAAGCCTTCCTCGTTATAATGAACAATTAAATCCCAATTATTTTCTTTGGCATAACGATCGCGAAACTCCACCATCTCTTTAAATTTCCATTTTGAATCGATATGCATCAAAGGGAAGGGTACTTTCCCGGGTGAGAAAGCCTTTTCGGCAAGACGAACCATTACGCTGGAGTCTTTCCCAATGGAATAAAGCATAACCGGATTTTCAAATTCAGCAGCTACTTCACGCATAATGTGAATTGATTCCGCTTCTAATTGTTGTAAATGTGTCAGTGAATATGAACTCATAATTTAATGTTTATCAATTAGTACTTTAAAAAAGGAAGTACACAATCCATGGCTTGGTTTAGGCATTCCTGAACTGAATATTTGTCAGTATCTATGACGATGTTTGGATTTTTCGGCTGTTCAAAGGGTGAATCCACACCTGTAAAGTTTTTAATTTCCCCTGCCCTGGCTTTTGCATAAAGACCTTTCACATCACGTTTTTCGCAAACTTCGATGGGTGCGTGAACAAATATTTCAACAAAATTTTCCTCACCAATAATATCAATTGCCACCTGACGAATTTCTTCGGTTGGTGAAATAAAACTATTAATGGTAATTACACCTGAATTAATAAGCAGTTTTGAAACTTCTGCAATTCTGCGAATATTTTCTTTGCGATCGTCTTTAGTAAATTTCAGATTGTTATTTATTCCCGAGCGGATATTATCCCCGTCAAGTACCTGTGTTAAATATCCCTGCACATGCAAGGCCTTTTCAAGATTTTTTGCAAGTGTGGTTTTTCCCGCACCGGACAAACCAGTACACCAAATCACTTTGGATCGCTGTTTTAACAGTTTCTCTTTGTCTTCTCTTTTCAGTATTTGATCAAATACCGGATAAATGTGATTGTCTTCTGAACTCATTGCTTTGAAATTTCATGTAAAATAAGTGAAATTACAGGAATTATTAAAATTTCATTCCTTTTGGTTTAACTAAAAACCACGGATTTCTAAGATTTTTTTTATTATATTGTAATGCTTTCCCGGTTTCCCAATTGATAATTTCTGCTCCTGCTGCAACAGCAATGGCATGTCCTGCGGCGGTGTCCCACTCCATAGTAGGTGCAAAGCGAGGGTATAATTGTGCTTTCCCTTCGGCTATCATACATATTTTCAATGAAGATCCACGAGAAAGCATTTCAGTGTTGAAATGTTTTTCAATTTCGCTGATAAACGCAGTTGTTTCTTCACTTTTATGGGATCGACTTCCAACAATTGTCAACTTATCTTTAGCATTTTGAACTTTAATTTGTTGCGACTCCGTAAAACTCGCGAATAAATTCTCAAGATTCGTTTCCTCCGAAATAACAATTTTGTAAGCCGCCTGTTTACTGATTCCAAAATACAATTCACGACTTACCGGCACATAAATTATTCCGGCAGTTGCAATTCCTTTCTCAATTAAAGCGATATTTACGGTAAATTCGCCGTTACGCTTAATAAATTCTTTTGTTCCGTCAAGCGGATCAACCAACCAAAAGCGTTCCCAGTTTTTTCGTGTCTCAAAGGCTTTATCTTCGCTCTCCTCACTTAAAACGGGGATCTCGGTTTTTTTCAACGCATCAACAATAATGTCATGTGCTTTTTTATCTGCTTTGGTTAAGGGCGAATTATCCGACTTTAATTCAACCTCAAAATTTTCATGATTATAAATCTGAAGGATTGCATTTCCGGCATCTACGGCAGTTTTCAGTACAGGATTAAAAAAATCTTTTGTCATTATTCATTGTTTTAAATCAATTGATAGCTTAATGCCAATCCAAAAACGGCAGTAATCATATAAAGTATGGTGAGTGGCAAACCCACTTTCATGTAATCTTTAAATTCATAAGATCCGGCACCGTAAACCATTAAATTTGTTTGATATCCGATTGGCGTGATAAAACTTGCTGCTGCAGCAAAGGATATTAACAAAACAAAAGGTGTCGGATTAAGTCCTAAATCAACTGCAATGGTTACCGCAATTGGAAATAAGATAGCAACAGCTGCTTTATTGGTAATGTAAGCGGATAAAAGATTGGTAATTGCAAATAAGCCAAACATTAAACCGACAATTCCAAGCGGCTGCATAAATCGTATAATAAACTGAGCAATCATTTCTGCCACTCCAGATTTCATCATAGCAGTACCAACGGCAAGCGATAATGCAATAATCGCAGCCAGATTATAATCAAGACTTTTGGGTAAGTCACGGGCTTTAACAATATTCAGCAAAGTGATTAATACCAGCAAAACTGTTAATGCAATAAATAGGCTCACAACCCCCAGTGCCGATAAAAGAATTGCAGCAATCGTCCCGCCGATTAAGGTAATTGTTTTCCATGCGGGCAATTTTTGAAAATCACGAATTTTTGTAATGGGATAAAAATCCATTGTATCCGCAGCACGACTCTTATAATCATCACCTGTTATTAATAAAAGTACATCACCGGCTTGCAATTCAACAGCGCCGATTTTTCCGGAAATACGTTGCCCGTTACGATGTACAGCAATAATTGCGGCATCGAATTTCCCGCGAAACCCGGCTTCTTTTATGGTTTTTCCTGCCAAAGAGGAGTTATGCGATATGACAATTTCCCGAATTTCAGTATGCTTTTTCTTTGAAAACATGCCGACTTGGGTTAATCTCAACCCGCTGTCATCCGTTAGCATGTCGGCAATGGTTTCCGTTTCACCGGCAAAGATTAAAATATCATTTTCCTGCAAAGCGGTTAACCGACCAACTGCCGTAATTTTTTGCTCTCCGCGATATATCTCAGCAAGAAACAATCCTTTTAAATTACGCAAACCGGCTTCTTCAATGGTTTTTCCAACCAATTTTGATCCTGGTCGTAATTCTGCCTCAACAAGGTATTTTCGATGTGTATTGTTAAAATTCGTGATGACGTCTTTTTTATCAGGCAACAAATGTTTTCCGATTAACAGCATGTAAGCTATCCCGATAATGATCATAATGCCACCAACCAATGCATAATCAAATATGTGTAATGATTCCAGATTTGGAGCAATCTTTTGATCAATAACTAATCCGTTTACTATCAGGTTCGTTGATGTTCCAATTAGGGTCGCACATCCGCCAAGGATTGCAGCATAAGAAAGGGGAATCATGAATTTCGAAGGTGAAACGCCATGTCGTTTTGACCAAGAATGCACATATGGCATTAAAATCGCAACCAAAGGGGTATTATTCAAAAAGGCGGAAAAGCCTGAAACTAAAACCATCATTCGCCAAAGAAAGCCATCGCTTGTTTTCGCACGAGAAAAAACTCGGTTAAAGAAATTCTCCAACACACCGGTTTTACGAATACTGTCACCAAGTAGTAACAGAAGAATAATTACGGCAATTTGATCGTTTGCAAAGCCGCTTATCATTTCTTTCGGACTCAGCAAACCAGATAAACCAAAAATGACCACAGCAATTACAAAAGTAAAGGCAGTTCCCAGCCACTCTTTGTAAAGTGAAATCAACATAAAGACCAGAACAACAATTACTAATATGCTGTGAAATAATTCCATACTTACAAAATAAACATAAATTCACGAAATTTTATTATTAAAATGGTTTTGTCTTATAAAAATAAGAATTAATACGTAGTGAATGCAAACAATTAAATTGATTTTTTTTGATATGCGATAGTAATGTATTTTTTTGTACATTTGGACAGAAACTAAAACGATCTACTATGAAAATTTTTAACTTTTTATTGATTTTTGTGTTTGCTGCCACTACGGTATTTGCACAAACAATTTACACAGATGATTTTGAATCCTACACTGTAGGAGACGGAATCGCAGATCAGGATGCAACTGGCACCTGGACAACCTGGTCAGAAACTCCGGGATCAGCTGAAGACCCATTAGTTACTGATGCTGCTGCAAATCTGGGGACTCAGTCAATGGTAGTTGAAGGCACAAATGATGGTGTGCTCCTTCTTAATGACCTCACTGAAAATCGTTACCGTGTCGAGTTTTATTTAATGGTTCCCGATGGTTTTCTTGGATATTATAACATTTTGCAAGATTTTGCAGGAGGAAGCTCAGTCTGGGGAATGCAACTTTTCTTTGAAGATGGTGTTGGTACCATTGATGGAAATGGTTATGGTGCACTTACATTTGATTACACTCCCGGAGAATGGATGAAAATTCAGCATTTTGTTGATTTGGACAACGACTGGATTGATTTTTACATTAACGGAGAACTTATTCATGCTTACCAATGGAGTAATGGAGTTGCTAATGATGGAACAGGAATAAACAAATTAGATGCATTCAATTTTTATGCATGGGATGATGGTGGAGCAGGAACCCCAAAATATTATATGGATGATTATATCATTGAACAGGTTGATATCCCAAACCCACCCTTAAACTTTGCCATTAACGTAATTAATGAAAACGATGTAAATATTACTTGGGATGTACCAACTGAAGGCACACCCGATTCATATTCAGTAATTCGCGATGGCGCAGAAATCGCAGTTGTTGAAACCGGAACTACTTATTTGGATGAAAATCTGTACCCTGGTGATTATAATTATCAAGTAAAAGCGTTTTATGGCGAGGCTGTAGGTTACTCAGCATCAGCAGGAATAGAAACGGCAAATATCCCCGGGGGAAACATGCGTGAAATTGTTTTATATGAAATTTGGACCGGAACATGGTGTGAATTTTGTCCTACCGCTGCTGGCGCAATTAACGAAATGGCTGCTGAATATGCAGACATCGCAATAATTGAGTATCATGGGCTGAATGGTGACATTTATGAAACACCAGCAACCGCAATTCGCCATGATTATTATGTTCCCACCTTTGATGATGGAGATGGTGCTTTTGGCTATCCTACCACAATTGTTAACGGAATGTTTGGATTTGAAGGCGCAATGCCAACTGTTGCTGAACAAAAAGCAATTTACGAATATTATTATGATGAGTATATTGACATCCCAACAGTTTACACAATTAATCCAACGGTTGATTTAATCTCATCTAATCCATCTGTTTTTGACATTGATATTGATGTGGAAGAAACCTTCCCATATTACAATGATGAAATTAGACTTTTTGTTGCACTTACAGAAACAAACATCCCCGAAAACTGGCAGACTGAAACAGAAGTGAATTTTGTTCTAAGAGAGATGTTACCCGATGCGAATGGTACCGTCTTAGATTTCACAGGTGGCAGTATTCAAAATGAAGCAATGCAGCTTACTTTAGATGAAAGTTACGTAAGAAGTAATTGTGAATTAGTCATCTTTGTTCAAAACATGGAGACAGCAGAAATCATGGAAGCCGGAAAAATTGACTTGGGAAGTTTTGTTGGTATTGAAAACAATGACAACCTGAAACTATCTGTTTATCCAAACCCAAGTAGTGGATTGGTAAATGTTGTTGCATCTGAACGCATTGAGTCAATTGCAATTTACTCATTAACCGGTCAGTTAGTCTATCAAGTAAATCCTGAATCAAATAGCTACAACTTCTCAACTGAAGCGTTTGCTAATGGGATTTATAATATGAAAATTAACACACAAAACGGCAATCAGGTAAAACAACTGATTATCCAATAATAAATTATTAAAACACTTGTTTTTAAAAGCAGAGTTAAACGCTCTGCTTTTTTTTGCATTTTTGCATTATGAAATTTGATGAAAAACAAACAATTCGCCAAATTAAAGAGAAAATTACAGGTCATTTAACTCCGATGTATCATCAAGCAGAAGCTCAACAAATTGCATCTTTGTTAATTGAACATATCTGTAAATTGAGCAAGGTAGAGCAAGCTTTACAGGCAATGAAGACACTTTCTGAAACAGAACACAAGGCAATTGAGAAGGCACTATTCCAACTTAAAAATGCTGTTCCGATTCAATATATCATTGGTGAAACGGAGTTTTATACACGAAAGTTTTTTGTTGCTGAAGGGGTGTTAATTCCTCGCCCGGAAACGGAGGAATTAGTTGAACATGTATTAAAAAAAATGCCTAAAAACAAAACCATAAGCATACTAGATATCGGAACGGGAAGCGGAATTATTGCAATTTCCTTAGCCCTAGAAATTCCTGATGCACAGGTTTATGCCAGTGATTTTTCAGATAAAGCCATAACACTTGCAAAACGAAATGCAAGCGCACTAAAAGCTGATGTGAAATTTATTAAACATGATATCTTTACTGAAACTAAATCCCTACCATATAATTTGGACTGCATAGTCAGCAATCCACCATATGTCAGAGAAAGTGAGAAAAGCCAAATGCATGATAATGTGTTAAATCACGAACCATGCACAGCACTCTTTGTTAATGACAAAGATGCGTTACTATATTACCGGAGAATAGCAGAAGTTGCTACAACTCATTTGAAACCTGATGGGATAATTTTCTGTGAAATTAATGAAGCCCTAGCCGAACAAACAAAAAAATGTTTTGTAAATTCAGGATTTGGCAATATTTTTGTTTATCAAGACATCAATAAAAAAGACAGAATTATTCAAATTGAACACTAACTAAAAAATAATATTATGAAACAAATTGTAAAAATTATTTCACTCTGTGTTGTTCTGTGTGGTCTCATTATTTTATCATCATGTCAACGTGAAGATTCCATTGATGCAAATCAGGACAGAATATACACGTATTACGAGCTGAATTATGATGCCAATGATGACGTCACAACAGCAAAAGCCATTTTTCGATTAGGTGGATCATCCTCTTCAAAATTAAAACTCAGCGAAGGCTCAAGCGTGACATTTAATGGTCAAGAATTGAGCTATAACGGGTTTTATGCCTATTACCAGAATGAGCTTCCGGGAATAGTAGAAACCGGCACTTTTGTATTTACTGATTTAGACGGGAACAGCTTTACAAATGAAGTTAGTTTCATTGAAATTGAATTCCCCGCAGATATGCCGGATATTGAAAAAGGTACTATTTATGACATTGACTGGATTGGAAACCCGGTTGCCGAAAATGAAGTCGTCACCTTTACTATTGACGGTCCTGCAGATTCCGATAATTACACGGTAACTGCAAGCCAAATTGGAGCACAAACCATTCAACTCACAGCGGCTAAAACAAATTCATTTACTACCGGAGCTAGCATTTTAGGATTAGAAAGAAAATATGAAACCGAAAACATTAATGCGCCAAGCGTTGGTGGGGAAATTATCACAAAATACATTGCGCCTAAAGTTGGAATGAATGTTCAAGAAGAAACTGTTCAATAGTTTTTTCTGACTCAAAACCACCACAATATTATTGTGGATATATCATCTATGAAAACGAAAGGCTGCCTTAATCCAGCAGCCTTTTTTACATGTTTTCATGTATAATTATGCTAATACGATCGTTCGTTTCTACCCTCAACAAAATTTATAAAAGAACGATTTACCACACGATTACCGCCTGGGGTGGGATAATCACCTGTGAAATACCAATCTCCCAGATTGTCAGGACAGGCAAGATGCAGATTGTCAATTCCTTGATAAATAATTTCAACATCAGATTTCACCCAATCCGGAGTTAATAATTCAGTAATTTTTGCGGAAACTTCTTCTGCTGTAAAGGGCTTATAAATCTGTTTTACATAATTTATCATTTCTTCTTTCGGGAGATTTTCCTGTGCTTTACATTTTTTATAAACATCCTGAATAATATCCGCCTGTCCGGTTTCATTCAACAATGCAATTGCTGCCTGAAATGCAACAAAATCACCCAGTTTTGCCATGTCGATGCCATAACAATCCGGATAACGGATTTGTGGGGCTGAAGAAACAATCACAATTTTCTTTGCCTCCAGTCGGTCTAAAATACTAAGAATCGATTGTTTCAAGGTTGTCCCACGAACAATACTATCATCAATGATTACTAGATTGTCTTTTTTTGCACGAACAGTTCCGTAGGTGATATCATAAACATGACCAACTAAGTCATTTCTACCTTCATCCTGAGAAATAAAGGTCCGTAATTTAACATCCTTTATGGCAATTTTTTCGGCTCTTGGTTTACGATTTAGTAATTTCGCCATTTCTTCGTTGCTTAACGGTTTATCAGCTTCACGAATAATGCGAATTTTCTCCTTTGTAAGCACAGATTCCAATCCTTTAATCATTCCATAAAATGCAGTTTCTGCTGTATTAGGAATGTAGGAAAACACGGTATTGTCAAAATCATAATCTACGGACTCCAAAACTTTAGGAACAATCAACTCACCAAGTTTTTTGCGTTCTTTATAGATATCTGCATCTGAGCCGCGTGAAAAATAAATCCGCTCAAAAGAACAAGCACGTTTTTCCTGGGGAACACGAATTAAATGCTTTGTGAGTTTTGCTTCACTGTTAATGATAATCGCTGTTCCGGGATCCAATTCCAACACCTCATCGGCAGGAGCATCCATTACGGTTTGAATTACCGGACGTTCCGATGCTGCAACCACAACTTCATCATTCTCGTAATAATATGCCGGACGAATTCCCCATGGGTCGCGCATAATGAATGCATCACCATGACCCACAATTCCGCCGATTGCATAACCGCCGTCCCAATCTTCAGAAGCTTTTTGCAAAACCTGTTCAAGTTTGAGTTTCTGTGGAATTAAATCAGATATTTCACGATTTGTATGCCCCTGATTTTTCAAATTTCTAAAAAGCTTTTGATTCGCTTCATCCAAATGCAAACCAACCATTTCGAGCATGGTTACCGTATCGGTGTAATCTTTCGGATGCTGTCCATATTTAATGAGTTTTTGAAACAGCTCGTCCACATTCGTGAGATTAAAATTCCCTGCCATCATCAGTGAGCGGCTTTTCCAGTTATTCAGTCGCATTACGGGATGCAGAAAATCAATTTCATTGCGTCCGAACGTAGCGTATCTTAAATGTCCCAAATAAATATCGCCGATAAAAGGAAGGGTTTCATACGCTATTTTCGCAGTCACATGCTTATTATCTCCAATTTTATCCTCAATTCTCTGATGTATCCGGTCAAAAGCATCTTTAATCGGGGCAGATGCATTACTTCGCAATCTGTCGATATAGCTATTTCCCGGTGGGATATTGTTTTTTATGCTGAGCACGCCTGCACCATCCTGCCCGCGATTGTGCTGCTTTTCCATAAGCAAATACAACTTCTGCAAACCGTATGACCAGCTTCCATAAGTTTTTTCGTAATAATCTAACGGTTTTTTCAGGCGAATGAATGCAATTCCGCATTCGTGTTTTATCTGCTCACTCATGATAGAAAAGTTTGCAACAAAGTTAAAACTTTTGACCGGATTTTGTTTGTAAAAAGTAATTGCAAATTAATCATTTCATTTTTAACAAGCTCAATTCTTTGTTTTATCGCACATTAAGAAAGTTTTAAGAAAAAAGTGCTAAAAATTTAAATTTATCTTAAACATTGGAAACGTTTTCCGGTTTTATTGTTTCCAAAGAAAAAAATGATTTACTTTGCCACAAAGAATAATAGAATGGACGAAAAGACTATACATATCTGTCAAGAAAGCTTGAAATATTTCCTTGCGAATGGAGTAAAAAACAGTAGCATGGATGATCTTAGCAAGCACTTAAGGATGAGTAAAAAAACACTTTATCAGTATGTTGACAACAAGGAAGATTTACTGCATAAAGTTCTGGATACCATTCGCAAATATCATAATGAATCAAATCATAATGCTTGGAAAGAAGGGAAAAATGCAATTGAAGTATTATTTAATGTAAGCCGTAAGATTTATGAATTTCAGATTAAAGTAAAAAATCCATTTCGTTTTGATTTAGAAAAATATTATCCGCAACTCTGGGGAAAATTTCAGGAGGATATGCGAAATAAAGCCCAAAATTATTTTCGGGAAAATTTACAGCAGGGCATTTCAGAAGGTTTTTATAGAGATGATTTAGACATTGACATGACATCTACATTATACATGGCAAAAATAGACGGAGTTCATCATGACTTTGCAAAGAATCCTGAGAAATACACATACCGGCAATTATTTGAAGTGCTGTTTGAGCATCAAATCAGAGCAATTGCAACATCTGAGGGATTATCTTTCCTTGAAAAGGAAATTGAACACCTAAAATTTATTCAATGAACAATAGACGGAAACATAGCGGAATTTCACCGAATCAATTCCATATTTCACCGAAAGGTTCTATCAAAGGAGTCTTATCAAGCTTAATTTTACTTCCAAAATTAGAAATTTTGAAAAACATAGCGTATATGAAACATCTTATTAGTTTAAATCTATTAATCTTAATAAGCATTTTTCCCCTTTGGGCTCAAGAGACTGGGAATAATGAAACGAAACAATTATTCAGTTTAGATCAGGCATTGGAATATGCAAAGGAAAACAACCGAGACATACAGAATTCGCAGCTTGATATAGAATCTGCAAAAAAGAAAGTATGGGAAACCACGGCAATGGGTTTACCTCAGGCTGAAGCAGGCTTTGATTACACTCACATTTTTGATGATGCCATTGAATTACCATTTCCGGACCCTATGAATCCGGGGCAAAACTCAACAATCGACTTTAAGCCGACATCAAATTTAACACTCAATGCAAATCAATTAATTTTTTCCGGTGAATATATTGTCGGATTAAAAACAGTCGCAATCTTCAAATCTATAAGTGAAAAAAACCTTGTTAAAACAGAGCAAGAAACGATTGAGGCCGTGACAAATGCTTACATTATGATTTTGGTACTTAAAGAAAACCGGCAAATCCTTGAAGAAAACTTAAATACCATTGAACAAAACATTTTTGAAATGAAAGAAATGTTGAAATCCGGATTGATAGAAGACACAGATGTTGATCAATTGGAAATATCAAAACGTAATTTGGAAACCACATTATCAAACTTATCGCGTCAGGTTGAGCTGGGATACAAGTTGTTGAAAATTAATATGGGAATGCCATTGGACACGGAGCTCATTTTATCCCAAACCATGCAAGGAATAATGGATAAAATGATCAAAGAATCATTGCAAAACATAGAGTTTAATGCAGAACAAAACATTGATTTTCAACTACTTCAAACTCAAGAAGAAATGAAAACCATGGAATTGCGCCAACAGCAAGTTGGATATTTGCCGACAATTGCTGGGTTTTATTCGCATACTGAAAAATTAAAAAAACCCGAGTTTGATATGACGCCTAACGATTTAATTGGAGTTAATGTCACTTTACCGCTATTTTCGAGTGGGCAACGTCATGCAAAAGTACAACAAGCGCGCATTGAACTTGACAAACTTGACAATTCAAAATCGGCACTAAGAGATGGATTAAACATGCAATATGAGCAAGCCATCGTAAATTACAATACCGCTTTCAGCAAATACCTTAATGAATCTGAAAACACAAAATTGACAAAGAAAATTTATGATAAAACACTCATTAAATACCGTGAAGGCGTTGCATCAAGTTTAGATTTAAGTCAAGTGCAATCACAACATTTACAAGCACAAACTAACTATTACAATGCAATTCTCGAATTAATACAAGCAAAAACAAGTTTAGATAAATTAATGACAAATCCTGAAAATTAATTATAGTATGAAAACGAAACACATAAGCATCATTGCATTACTTGCCATTCTTATTATGAGTTGTGGCAGTCCTGACAGTCAAAAACAAATCAGCAGACTGGAATCGAAAAAAGCAGAACTGCAGGAAAAAATTGCTAAAATTGACAAGCAAATTATTGAGCTTAAAACAGGTTTGGATGATACTGAAAATATCAGATTGGTTCCAGTCCATGTTGAAACGGTTCAAGAAAGAAGATTCCAAAATTATTTTACAGTGCAAGGAAATGTCACTTCAGATAACAACATTCAGGTTCCGGCAGAATACTCCGGCATTGTAAAAACCCTACATTATAACGAGGGAGATTATGTGCAAAAAGGAACTGTACTTGCAGAAATTGACAATGCGCTTTTATTAAGGCAAAAAGCAGAGTTAGAGACAAATTTAGAGTTAGCAATAACTAGCTATGAACGTCAAAAACGACTATGGGAACAGGAAATTGGCAGCGAAATGCAATATTTGCAAGCGAAAAATCAAAAAGAAGGCCTTGAAAACCGGCTGAAAACGCTAAATCAACAATTATCACAAACAAAAATCACAGCTCCCATTAATGGTACAATTGATAAGGTTTTCATTAAAGCCGGAGAAAACATTCAAATGAGCATGCCCGCTTTTCGCATTGTTCAGCTATCCCGCCTAAAAGTTGAAGCTGAGGTTTCCGAAAAATATGTTGCTGATATTCATAAAGGGGATTCTGTTATCGTAAGTTTCTCCAGCATAGACACCGAGTTTGTAAGTGCAATACAAGCCATTTCACAAGTCATCGACCCAGACACAAGAACTTTCACCATAGAAATAAAAGTTCCTGAAAATTTAGATTTTATAAAACCAAATATGTTAAGTCGTGTAAAAGTTTTTAACTATATCAATCCCAATGCAACAAGTATCCCTTTAAATATTATACAAAAAAACGAATTGGGAAATTTTGTTTTTGTTGTCTCTGAAGCAGAAGGAAATAAAATTGCGGAAAGACGCAGTATTGTTGTAAAACAAAACAACACAAAGCTTGCTGAAATTGAAGCAGGTCTCAAAGTTGGTGAGGTCGTTATTACTGATGGTTATCAGAACTTGTCAAACGGACAACAGATTGAAATTCTAAAATAGCAGCTTATTAGCTCACGCATAATGTGTCAAATGATAAAAGGCGAAAAATCATGAAAAAAGAGCGAAGATTCTGGCTGTCAAATTTTGCAGTCGATAACATAAAAACAGTTTATATTTTTCTCGCATTAATTATTTTTGCAGGGATATATTCCTACACAAACACACCCAAAGAACAATTTCCGGAAGTTTCTTTTCCGTATTTCTCTGTCGTTAGTGTCTATCCGGGCACTTCCCCATCCGACATGGAAAACCTTGTTACTTATCCCATAGAGCAGCAAATTCGGAATATTGACGGAGTAAAACACGTAACCAGTAAATCATCACAAGATGTTTCAATTATATTAATTGAATTTGAAACCTATGTTGAAGAAAACCAAGCATTAATCGACTCTCGTGATGCTGTTAGCAAAGCAAAATCAGACTTGCCTGATTTGCCCGAAGATCCGGATGTCATGCAAATGGACATGTCTCAAATACCGGTATTATATATTAATCTTTCGGGGGATATGGCTTTAGCCGAATTAAAAAGTCATGCTGATAATTTACAAAATCAACTGGAAGGCTTGGGCACCGTTTCTCGTGTTGATATTGTCGGGGCATTAAATCGTGAAATACAAATCAATGTTGATTTGGCTAAAATGCAAGCTGCCGAAGTCTCTTTCGATCAGATATCAAATATCATCCGCTTTGAAAACATGACAATTGCCGGTGGAAAGGTTGATATGGACAACTTTAAACGTTCATTACGGGTTGTTGGTGAAATAAAAGATCCTCTAGAATTGGAAAATGTGATGGTAAAACCCGGTATTTACCTAAAAGACATTGCCGAAGTTAAAGATGATTTTGAAGAAAGAAAATCATACGCCCGTTTGTCCGGTGAAGATGTTGTTACCCTGAATGTCATTAAACGTAACGGAGAAAACCTCATTGAATGTGTTGACAATGCCAATGCAGTAATTGAGGAATATCATGCACGTGCACCGCAGGCACTGAATATTACCACAACCGGTGATATGAGTAAAATGACCAGAGATTCTGTCAGTAACCTTTTCAATACAATTATTCTGGGATTCATTGTGGTGGCTTTTGTGTTGATGTTTTTCATGGGAGTTGATAATGCTGGTTTTGCTGCACTTGCCGTTCCCATTTCAATTTTGATTGCATTTATCGTTATTCCGCTAATGGATTTCACCATTAACTGGAGCTCACAGATGGCGCTGATTGTTGCTTTGGGTATTCTTGTAGATAACTCAATTGTGGTTGTTGAAAGCATTTACCGACATTACATGAATACCCCAAACCTGCCAATTGTGCCTGCATCTAAACGTGCAGTTGGTGAGGTTGCAATACCGATTCTCGCCGGGACAACCACAACATTGGCTCCTTTTGTCGTGCTTTCATTTTGGCCTGGAATTATGGGACAATTTATTCGAGAAATGCCGATTACCTTATCAATCACTTTGGTTGCTTCGCTTTTCGTAGCCTATGTAATTAATCCGGCTTTTGCAGTAAGTTTCATGAAATACAGAAGTCATCAAAAAAAGACAAATCTTAAAAAGCGCATTTTATGGACAAGCATTGCTGTATTGGCAAGTGCCATCTTTTATGTTGCAGGATTCATGGTTCCCGGCAATTTAATCGCTATCGGATTAATTGTTTTCTACTTTATTCAACTCATGAAACCATTGATTAAAATGTTCCAAAACAAAGTATTACCGGCACTTCAAAATTGGTATGAACGAAGATTACAATGGGTAATGAAGAAAGGAAGACCGGCAATTGTGCTCGGTGGAGCGGTTACTTTGTTTTTTGTCACAATGATGCTTTATGGTGTATTCAAACCAGAAACAACTTTGATGCCACCAACTGACCCTTCTCAAATCTATGTTTACGTCAAAATGCCTGCCGGAACCGGTTTGGAGAAAACAAATGATGTTGTTAAGATAATTGAAACCGAAGTCGATTCAATAATGAAACCATATCAGCAAGATATTGATTTTATTAATTCCTCGGTGGCTGTCAATGCAGGAAAATCCTCTTTTGAAAATTCAGCCCCAATGTCGCATCTAGGGCGGGTAACCATTGGCTTTAAAGATTACCAATACCGAACAGGAGAACCAACTAGTATTTATCTTGACATCATCCGCAAAGGAATAAAACCCATCCCGGCAGCAGACATTATCGTTGAAGAACAGCAAATGGGACCACCAACCGGCTCCCCAATCAATATTGAAATAAAAGGTGATGACCTGTTCAAATTAACGCAAATTGAAGCTCAAGTCCGCCAAATCATTCAAAATTATGATGTCCGAGGGATTGAAAAACTAGACTCAGATCTAGAAAAGCATAATCCTGAAATCATCGTGAACGTAAATCGTTCCAAAGCAAACGAATTGGATGTTAATACTGCTATGATTGGGAATGCACTTCGGACTGCAATTTACGGATCGGAAGTCTCAAATTTCCGGCAAGGTGAGGATGAATATCCCATCATGGTAAGGCTTGAAAAGGAAACTCGTGATGATATTGAAGCGCTTATGAATATGAAAGTCGGGAAAAGTCCAAATCTGATTCCAATTTCTGCTGTAGCCGATTTAGAATATGTATCCTCTTACGGTGGAATAATCCGAAGAGATTACAAACGAACAAATACACTAAGCTCCAACGTTTTAGAAGGCTATAATGCAATCAATATCATCCGTAAACTAGAGGCTGCTTTTGCAACTGAGCTTGAGCTTGACGAAGGTTACACTGTAGAATTTACAGGAGAGCAAGAAAACATTGAAGAAACCATGAGTTTTCTGACCTTTGCTATTTCTATCAGTATTGCCTTAATCTTTTTAATTCTGGTTTCACAGTTTAACTCTATCGGGAAACCTGGAATTGTGCTTACACAAGTTGTATTAAGCTTAATTGGCGTTTTTCTCGGCACCATGATTTTCAACATGCCTTTCTCCTTATTCCTCAGTGGTTTGGGAATAATTGCAGTTGGTGGAATTGTGGTTAATAATGGGATTCTATTAATTGATTATACAGACAACTTAAGAAAACAAGGAATGCCATTTAGACAAGCAATTGTTGAAGCAGGTAAAACACGATTAACCCCGGTATTACTTACAGCTTTTTCTACAATTCTTGGCTTATTGCCACTCGCGCTTGGTATTAACATTGATTTTATTGGTTTACTTACTGAGTTTAGTCCGAATTTTTATTGGGGTGGAGACTCCTCACAATTTTGGGGACCAATGGCTTGGACAATAATTTTCGGATTGAGCTTTGCAACACTGCTTACACTGATAGTTGTACCGGCAATGTACTATGTGGTTTACAAAAAACGAGTAATCAAAAAAGGTGAAGCATATTAACGCGACAAAACATGAAATAATTCAATCAGTCGGATGAAAATCCCGGCTGATTGACGTTTAATTATCAGTCATTTTACATCAATAAGACAAGCTAATTCTCAATGAGTTTCTTATCTTTGTAAAAAATAATAATAAATGACAAATTCAAAAGATTTGACATCAAGCGAAATACTTCGCGATACAATAAATGAAGCAATTCTTGAAAAAAAGGGAGAACAAATCGTTAATCTCGATTTACGTAGTCTTTACAATTCAATTACGGACTTTTTTGTAATCTGCCAAGCAAGTAATCCGACACAAATGGAAGCAATTGCAAATGAAATCCGTCGGAGTTGTCGCGAAAAACTGAACGAAAAAGTGTTTTCCACTGAAGGAATTAACGATGACCCGGAATGGATATTATTGGATTACTTTGACGTGGTGGTTCATGTTTTTTCCGATTCAGCAAGACAAAAATTTAAGCTTGAAGAAGTATGGGCGGATGCAGACCGAGTAAATATTGATGATTTCGGAAAAATTAATAAAAACAATTAGCTGGAATTTCAAGAAAGTAGATTAACATTTCATTAACAGCTGCCGAAGCAATAATCAGTTATCGAAGAAAAATATTTTATGTATTTTTAGCGTTTTAACAGTCTGTTTCAAAAATGATTAAAATAGTATAAACCAATTGATTATTTATTGGTTTAGTAGTAAGAAGGAAAACGATATGAGTGAAAATAAAAAACCGGGATTTACTAATAACTCGGGGAAAAATAAGCAGCCCAACGGAAAAAAGCCGGAAAATGGCAAACCAAAATTTAATACGTGGTGGATATTTGCTGCATTATTTGTGATTTTAATTGCAAGCGATTTGTTAAATATTGGCGGTAGCCCCCAAAAAATATCGCGGCAACGTTTTGAGAAAGAAATGCTTGCAAGCAATGATGTGGAAAGAATTGTCATTGTAAACAACGGTACGGAACGAACTGCAGAGATTTTCCTCAAATCAGAAGTGCTTAATAAATCAAAATATGAGGATGCACACACATCAAGTACAGGAACAAAACCACAATACCAATTTACAGTTGGTGATTTGAATTTCTTTGAAGAGCGGCTGGCAGAACTTCAAAAAGACATCCCTTCAGATGAGCAAATAATAGTAATGCACGAAACCCGCCAAAACATGAGCCAAATGTTGTATTGGCTTTTGCCAATCGGATTAATTATCATACTTTGGGTATTCATGTTTCGCCGTATGAGTGGAGGACAAGGCGGGAATCAGATTTTTAATGTCGGGAAATCAAAAGCCCAATTATTCGACAAAGAAAAAAACATAAAGACGGATTTTAAAGATGTTGCCGGACTTGAAGAAGCGAAAGTTGAAGTCATGGAAATTGTGGATTTTCTAAAACATCCAAAACGATATACCGAGCTTGGAGGTCAAATCCCAAAAGGTGCACTCTTGGTAGGCCCTCCGGGAACCGGAAAAACACTACTTGCTAAAGCTGTAGCAGGAGAAGCAAATGTCCCATTTTATTCAATGTCAGGTTCCGATTTCGTTGAAATGTTTGTCGGGGTAGGTGCTTCAAGGGTGCGTGATTTGTTTAAACAAGCAAAAACCAAAGCGCCTTGTATTGTTTTTATTGATGAAATTGACGCCATCGGCCGTGCCCGCGGGAAAAATCCTAACATGGGCTCAAATGATGAACGTGAAAATACGCTGAATCAGCTTTTAACTGAGATGGACGGCTTCGGCACCAACTCGGGCGTTATTATTCTTGCAGCTACAAACCGTGCCGACATGCTGGATAAAGCATTGATGAGAGCCGGTCGTTTTGACAGACAAATTCATGTTGAGCTACCGGATTTAAACGAACGTGAAGCCATTTTTAAAGTCCACGCAAAACCCCTGAAAATGGGCAATGATTTGGATATCACTCTATTGGCAAAACAAACCCCCGGATTCTCGGGAGCTGATATCGCAAATGTGTGTAATGAAGCGGCTTTAATTGCTGCCAGAAGTAAAAAGAAATCCGTTGATAAAGAAGATTTTCTAGCTGCCGTTGACCGGATTATCGGTGGGCTTGAGCGGAAAAATAAAATTATATCTAAACTTGAAAAACGCACAATTGCATTCCACGAAGCCGGACACGCAACCGTAAGCTGGCTGCTTGAACATGCAAATCCACTAGTGAAAGTTACCATTATCCCACGAGGAAGAGCTCTGGGTGCAGCTTGGTATCTTCCAGAGGAAAGACAAATCACAACAACCGAGCAAATGCTTGATGAAATGTGTTCCGCTTTGGGTGGAAGAGCTTCTGAAGAACTTACTTTCAAGAAAATTTCCACAGGAGCTATGAACGATTTGGAAAAAGTTACCAAACAAGCCATTGCAATGGTTACCTATTTTGGCATGAGTCCAAAAATAGGGAATTTATCATATTACGACTCCTCAGGTGAATCTGGATACAATTTCACGAAACCATACAGTGAAACAACTGCCGAATTGATTGACAAAGAAGTGAAAAACATTGTCGATGAACAGTATAAACGGGCAATTACTGTATTAAAAGAAAACAAAGAAGGATTGGATAAACTTGCTGAACAACTATTGAAAAAAGAAGTAATTTTTGGTGATGATTTGGAAAAAATATTTGGTGCTAGAAAAGGCGATGAAGAAAGAGAAAAATTAATTGGTAGTAACGGAGATAAAAAAGAAAGCTCTGAAGCTGACGAAAAATCACAAGACACGCCAAACGCTGAGGTAATACCTGAAACAACACAGGAAACAGAAGCACCGAAAACAGATGTGCCGGAAACAAAAACACCAAAAACAAAGAAAGATAAATCAAGAAAAACCAAACCCTCAGACACAAAAGATGGAAAACTGGACTAAAATATTTACCAGCAACAAAGAGCATCTCATCCAAATGGCAAAACAAATGCTTGAAAATGAGGGATTTGAAACTCAGATTTTCAACCAAAAAGACTCAACTTATCTCTTTGGTTATATTTATTTGTACGTGAAAGATGAAAATGCAGCCGCTTGTAAACCCTTAATTGAGCAGTTTAAAAAGGATTTAGAAATTGAATAAACTGATAAAACGAAGCCTGAGCGGAATTGTTTTTGTAACCATTTTACTTGTTGCAATTTTTGCCGCATGGTGGGCATGGGCACTTCTTGCCGGACTCATCAGCATAGGAATCAGTTTGGAAATTGCACAACTCTTTAAAAAAATAGGCATTCACAAGGTAAAGCCTGTGCTGCCCATTTCAACCGGATTAATCTTTCTAGGGTCTTTTTCTTTTTTTATCGGAGGTGGTTTTTACATCATCTCATTTTCAGTATGGATATTAGGACTCATGCTTCCGTTTATTCAACTTTTATGGGGTAAACAATCAATTCAAAATGCAATAGCCACTTGTATTGCCGCAATTTACATCGGATTTCCTTTCGGGATGAGTGCGCTGCTTTTATGGACAAATCAAAACCCACCAATCAATAATCCCGAAATATTTAACAGCAATGCATTTCCATACACCCTAATCAGTCTTTTCATCCTGCTTTGGAGTTTTGACAGCTTTGCATATCTGACAGGCAGTCTGTTTGGAAAACACAAAATTCTACCTGAAATATCACCAAAAAAATCGTGGGAAGGTTTTTTCGGAGGTCTAATACTTAGTATTGGAATCGCATTAATTTTAATGCAGATTTGGGGCATTATGTCAATAGAAAAATGGATCGGATTAACGCTAATTATTGCCATTTTCGGAAGCATAGGCGATTTTCTGGAATCAAAAATTAAGCGAATTGCACAAGTGAAAGACAGCGGTAATTTAATCCCCGGACACGGTGGACTTTTCGACCGTTTTGATAGTTTTTTAATGATAATCCCTTTTGCAACAGCTTATTTGCTAATTGTATCCTGATAATATCATGAAAATGTCCGGCAAATATCAGCAGTTCCTTAACTTTGTCAAAAACTAGATTATGCAGGTAAAATTTCTCATTATCCGTTTTAGCAGCATCGGCGACATTGTTTTAACAACGCCCGTTATCCGTGGAATTAAAGAACAAGTAGATGGTGCTGAAGTCCATTTTTTAACAAAACCTGCATATCACTCAATTCTGGAACATAACCCTTACTTGGACGGCATTCATGTCTTAAAAAAATCCATGAAAGAAACGCTTAAACCTTTGCGGGAAGAAGGTTTCGATTATGTAATTGATTTGCATCATAACCTCAGAACACGACGCCTAAAAAACCGACTTAAGGTGTTGGATTTTAGTGTAAATAAACTGAATAAGGAAAAATGGTTGATGGTTAATTTTAAAAAAGATAAATTGCCAAACAAACATATCGTTGAGCGTTATTTGGATTGTGTTTCGATTTTTGATGTTAAGGATGACGGAAAAGGATTGGACTACTTTATCCCCGAAAAAGATAAATTTGAAATTGAAGCGCATCTAAAAACAAATTTTCTTGCATTTTCCCTTGGCGGACAGCATGAAACAAAAAAATTGCCGACGGAATCCATCCGGGAAATTGCAGAAAACATTCAGGCACCAGTAGTTTTGCTCGGTGGTTCGGAAGATGCCATAACAGGAGATGAAATTGCAAATGGACTGAATCATGTTCATAATTATTGCGGTAAATTAAATCTGAACCAATCGGCATGGATGCTGAAAAACGCTTCACTTACTATTAGTCATGATACCGGGCTTATGCACATTGCAGCGGCTTTTCACAAACCGATTTTTTCGCTTTGGGGAAATACTATTCCAAAATTCGGCATGACTCCATATCTGGCTGATAAAGCATCAAAAATATTTGAAGTTAACGGTTTATCATGTCGCCCCTGTAGTAAAATCGGATATAAAAAATGCCCAAAAAAGCATTTTGACTGCATGAAAAAGCAAGATTTGCAGGCACTAATTTCTGAGGCAAATCAGCTGTTAAAGATTTCAGTTTAAAAATTGTTTTGCCTAACAGTTCCTTCATGGTATCGCGGTGGATTTTCTGAAAACCATTCAAAAACATTAAATGAAATCCCAAAATTTATGTTTAATGGAATATAACTCAGGCTTTTTGTGCTTAATAACTGAGAATAAATACATTGCACATGAAATTTTGCCATTCGATGCCCGACTCTTAAAGTGATTGCAGGTTCAATAAAAGTATAAAAATTTTGGTCGAGATTATTCAGATTTTCTGAAATCAACTCATCTTGAGTATAATTTCTCGTCACAACATCAAAAAATCCAACTCCCATAAAGCGAGTACTGAAAGCAATTTCAAAAATGTCATCACGATAGGCAATTGAAGGCTGAACAAAACTGCGCCATGAGGCAGTATGATAATTGTTTGTTCTTTCATATACATCCTTAGTATAGATGTCATAATCAAATTGATATCCACCGTATCCGCCACCGGCATAACATTCAAAAACAGTGTTTTCACTAAAATTTTTAAAATATCCTACCCCTGCATCAATTGAATACCTACGTGTAAAATAATCGTTTCTGGAAATACTATCAAAGCTACTTGACCATTCATTTTTATTATGATGTCCGTTCAGCATAATCCCAAAATTATTGCTTAATGCATATGCAAACTGATAATTATTATAAGATAAAGTTGAGCGAAAATCGGATTTCCCTTTTAACATCGGTACATTTTGCATAGTTGGTTTATACAAGGTCTTACAAGATGTAAGCATAACACCGAGCGCAAGAACAAATAACAGCTTAGTTTTCATGATTTTGGCTTTATCCAAAATTAAGAAAAATATCCACATTATTAAAAAGCTATTTAACCCAAATGATTATCCGCAAAACAATATTTTTGTCACGAAATTTGCAAAAAAGCAAATTTACGCGCCAAAAACCCCATCCAAATATTCTCTTAAACACTTACTGCAATCTTCTTTGCTACAAACCCAAATTTGGGAGAATGCTTACCACTATCTTTGCACATCTGCTTCGTTACTATATCCTTGAAATAACATGCTGTGACAGCAGACTTAGAGGCCTACAAATTTATACCGATTAAACATTCTAAAACACAATTAGTATTACAAAGCTAATGGAATGAATATTTCGGATTAATAAATTTGAAACGATTAATAATTTTCGTATCTTAGTTTTCAAAATTATGCGATTATGACTGACCCGAATGAAGCCTCACGGCAAATCCTGTCCCAATATGGTTTAAGTCCTCAGGAAGAGGTTTTGGAGGTACACCGAAAAAAAAAGAAATTCAGTATCGGGATCCCCTGTGAAACCTCCATGCAAGAAGGTCGTATTCCTTTAGCACCACTCGCCATTGAATCCCTGATTGAAAATGGACATAAAGTACTAATTCAACGAAATGCCGGTAAACATGCACATTTTACGAATGAAAAGTATGCACAATACGGAGCAGAAATTTGTGAAACGGCAGCAGAAATCTTTCAATGCGACATTGTCATTAAAGTAGCGCCCTTTACAGATAAAGAACTGGAGATGATGCGGAAAAACCAAATTGTCATGTCGAATTTACATTCGGGGTCGCATACAAAATCCTATTTTACGAAACTAATCCAAAAACGCGTTGTCGCCATTGCATATGATTTACTGAAGGACGAGCAGGATTGCTATCCGATTGTCCGATCGATGAGCGAAATTGCAGGGCGCAGCTCCATTTTAATTGCCTCTGAATACCTTTCCAATGTCAATGCAGGAAAAGGAGAAATGTTAGGCGGAATGATTGGCGTATCTCCCTCAGAAATTGTTATTCTCGGTGCAGGAACAGCCGGTGAATATGCAGCAAGAACAGCATTAGGACTCGGAGCCCAAGTACGGGTTTTTGATCGCTCCGTACACCGACTGACTCGCTTAGTAAACACATTGAATTATTCCATATCCACATCAATTTTGCAACCCCAGGTTCTTGAACGCTCACTAAAAACTGCTGATGTTATTGTTGGTGCTATGCGCTCGATAAACTCAGGCACTGCAGGCATTGTTTCTGAAGACATGGTGAAAAAAATGAAAAAGCACTCTGTCATTGTTGATATCAGCATCGACCAAGGGGGCTGTTTTGAAACCAGTAAAGCCACCAATCATGACAAACCAATCTTCACAAAACATGGTGTTATCCACTATTGCGTTCCAAATATTGCAGCACGGGTTGCCAGAACAGCAAGCTATGCCTTAAGCAATATATTATCGCCGGTTTTGCTTGAAATGGGCGAATCAGGAAATATTACCGGATATTTAAAAAATCATCGGGGCACGCGAAACGGTGTTTATGTATATAACGGAATTTTAACCAACCAAAAAATCGGTGATCAATTTGATATGTACTCTAGAGATATTAATTTAATTATTAGTGCAATGTAATTTTTCAGTATAACTTTTATGGAACGAACAATCATCTCATACAATGTAAACGGCATACGTGCAGCTGTGCGAAAAGGATTTAACGAATGGTTTGAAGATGTGAAACCAGATGTTTTACTCATTCAGGAAACCAAAGCCTGGGAAGAAGATATTAACACCGACTTTTATGAAGCCATGGGGTATCATTGTTTCGTACATTCTGCGCAAAAAAAAGGATACAGCGGTGTTATGGCAATCTGTAAGGAAAAACCAAATCATGTGGAATATGGGATAGGTGAAACCCGCTTTGATGCTGAAGGACGATTAATGCGTCTCGATTTTGGTGAGATAACAATTATCAATTCGTATTTCCCCTCAGGAACAACCGGCGATATACGTCAGGATTTTAAATATGAGTATCTCGATGCCGTACAGGAATACATTGATGCACTCAAACAAACACGACCTAAAATTGTCATTGCAGGCGATTTTAATATTTGTCATAAAGCAATTGATATCAGTCGTCCTGAGAAAAAGAAAAATGTTTCCGGGTTTTTACCTGCTGAGCGTGCTTGGGTCAGTGAATTTTTAGAGCGCGGTTTTATGGATGCTTTTCGTACTTTTGATCAAAGCCCTGATAAGTATTCATGGTGGTCATATCGAGCAAACGCACGTGCAAAAAATTTAGGATGGCGCATTGATTATCTTATGGTAAGCGTACCATTAAAAGATCAAATGCAAGGCGCTGGAATTCATCAAGATATAGTGCATTCCGACCATTGTCCGGTATCATTAAAAATTGATTTTTAATATGGATGTAAACAAAACAAGAGTTTCCTTTAAGCCGGGAACAATGCTTTATCCTTTGCCGGCAGTGATGGTGAGCTGCGGTGACAGTCCCGAAAAACACAATATTATCACCATTGCCTGGACAGGAATTGTTAATTCCAACCCACCGATGTGCTATATTTCAGTAAGAAAATCACGGCACTCACATGCGTTGATTAAAGAGGCGGGCGGCTTTGTTATCAATCTAACAACCGTAAAACTTGCACATGCAACCGATTGGTGTGGTGTTCGCTCAGGGCGGGATTATGGCAAGTTTAAGGAAATGAAATTAACAGCGATTCCTGCAGAACAGGTTAAAGCGCCCATGATTGCCGAATCACCAATGAATCTGGAATGCAAAATTCATAGCATTACCGAATTGGGCTCTCACGACATGTTTCTTGCAGAAATTGTTGCAGTCCACGGAGATCCGCATTACATGGACAATGAAAAGGGTGAGTTCTTGCTGGCAGCCTCTGAGTTACTGACATATGCACACGGGAAATACTACAGTGTCGCAAAAAAACAAGGAAAATTTGGTTACTCCGTAGAGGGAACAAAACGCAAAAAGAAAAAGTAGGGCAATTTTAGCTAAAAACTCCATTTCCCTCTCAAAAATGCATAGGTTCCTCCCCCGCCTTCATCGGTTGGAATCTCGCTGAAAAAGCTTTGTACGGTTATATCCAACAAAAAATTATCAGAAATAGAAAATCCGCATGACGGTCCGATAAAAACAAACTGATTTTGAGGCGAATACATTCCGGAAAAACTCAAATTAATAAGCGGGGTTACCGGATAAGTAAAACTGCTAAAGAAAGTCCATCGGTTATAGGAAAGATTTTTGGCCGAAATTCGCTGCGTATAAAAGTCAGACAAATTAAAGGCTCTGCCTTTGTCAACAGATGAGTTAAACATAATTTCCGCCTGAATCATACCGCCATTTTTAAAACTATAATCGGAACCAATACTGGCAATGAACGTTCCGCTGGTATCTGTCGGATTATCTAAGGGATGAAAATAACTCATTTCACCTCGAAAAGCAGCATTCCATAGATTTCCTGACCATCCGGCACCCATCACAAAATCATCGCTGTTAAAAACTCCAGCAAGTACTTGCACATCGTACTGCCATTTGTTGAACTGATAATATGCTGCTGCCGTAATATTCGTATCCCGATTAACCGCTGCGGCCACCTCTATGCGCGATGCGAAATTCAAATAGTATTGTGCCCTAAATGCATCGCTGCCTGGCTTTTCTTCATAATCAAAATCAAAATACGAATAGGCATTAAAAATATCATTTGGATTCCACACAAAGCTTTGTCCCCAATTAATGCGTTGTCGTCCTGCTGAAATTTCCCAATTGCCTTTTTGAAATCTCACAAATGCCCTGTCAATGCTGGTATTAAACAAATAAGAATCGCCTTTTAAAAGATTATGACTCAAATTAAAAAAACCTGCATCGTATTCCGTTTCATCAATAAAATTATAGGCTCCGGCGGTTCCGAAAAGCGCATTAAATGGTGCTTGAGAAAAAGTCACCATCTCCCCAAAATAAAACCGATTTCTTAAGGAAACTTGTGCATTCAAATATTCTGTCGGGAAATAGGCAATATCAAAACGATTATGAATCAACCCATTAGTAATCCACATACTGTCAAGCTCCTGAAAACTCACCATTTCCATATATTTCACATAACCGTTTACGCTCAGTTTATTTTGCGCTTTTGCACTCATACTAATCAAAACGAAAAATAGTATCAAAATGTAAATCTTTTTCATTGGTCTTATTTTATTTTCTTTCGACTATACTCGAATCTTTCTAATAAATTCAACTTTATTTCGATTATACTCGAAGCTTTTGTTAATCAAAACAAGTCTTCTTTTAATAAAAAATCTTCTATGTTCATCCAATAAATACCACGTTCATTAACAGATGGACTGCCTTTATCCAAAGAAATTACATATTTGGTAAAATGATTATCCAAGTGCTTAAAAGCCCCATATTCACGATCTAATGTTTTCTCGGAAGCCAACACAGATGTTGTTACTTGAACATAGATTTTTTTGTTATTTTGTGTTGCGATAAAATCAATTTCCTTATCCTTAATTTTTCCAATCGTAACATGATATGCCCGAGATACCAATTCAAGATAGACTATATTTTCTAATTTTCCTGAAATCGTATCCGGTGCATTTCCAATTAAAACAGTGGACAAACCAATATCTGCCATGAAATATTTTTCATAGGTTTCTAATAATCGTTTTCCAAGGATATCAAATCGTTTCGTTTTATGTATCAACAGAGCATTCATAACATATTCTAGATATGCCAATACAGTATCAGGAGATACAACTCGTTGTTGAGATTTACTAAAATCACTGATTTTTTTTGCAGAGGTAATATTTCCACAATTTGATGCGACAAAATCTATAATATGTTTGAGCATATTGACATCCCTGATACTATTACGCATCACAATGTCTTTTAAAACCACAGTATTGACAATAGATTCCAGATATTGACGTAGCACAGTTTCATCCCAATCCAGATGATGCAAACCCGGAAAACCACCATATTTCAAAAAGTCAATAAATACACTATTTGATTTATCTACTGAAGCTTTTTGAGCATATATGGTTTTAAATTCGCTGAAAGTAAAAGTATAAACCGGAAACTCTATGTATCTGCCTGATAACAGACTAGCTAGATCGGAGGATAACAAACGAGCGTTCGATCCACTTATAAAAATATCATAATTTGATTCTGCTAAAAAAGAATTGATTGCTTTTTCCCATTGTGATATCTCCTGCACTTCATCAACAAATAAATAATACGTTTGCTTATCATCACTGGATTTTTGCTTCACATATTGATATAAATCCTGATAGGTTTTTATGCTATCAAATTTCATTAGTTCTTTATTAATTCTAATGATACGAAAATCATCAATTCCTTTTTCCAACAGCTCTTCAACAATTTGCTTTAATAAAGTACTTTTACCACTACGACGAATCCCTGTCAATACCTTAATTACAGGTTTATCAATAAATGGTCTTATGCGATTTAAATATTTTTCCCGTTTAATCATATACGTTTTGTTTTTCACAAAGATATATTTTATTTCGATTACGGTCGAATCTTTTTATCAATCTTAGCCTTATTTCGATTATAATCGAATGTTTTGTTGTTTTTAACAAGTGTTTCACTTATCGTCGAATGTTTTTCTGGGCAGCTTACCGTCTGCGGCTTTTAGTTGCCACTTGCTCTGCTACTGCTCCGTTCGCTTCATCAGGGGCTTCCCGTCACCATTTTCCCAAAAAACGGTAAAATGTCTCCGGGCAAAGCCATCGGTCGCCCTGTTCAGCGGGAGCAGCTTTACATCGCAAGCGTCAAGCTAAGCACCTCCGCCGGGCTGCAAAAATCCTGCTAGCACAATCTTACTGCCCTTTATCCTCTTTTATTTTTCCATCCTCAATGGTAATAATACGCCTTGCTTTATTCACCACTCGCTGATCATGCGTTGAAAAAACAAAAGTGATATTTTCTTTTCGATTGAGTTCTTCCATAATACTCAGCAAATTTTCAGTTGATGCTGAATCCAAATTGGCAGTGGGTTCATCCGCAAGAATAAATTTCGGACGTGATGCCAATGCTCGTGCTACAGCCACTCGCTGCTGCTGTCCTCCGGACATTTTCCCGGGCCGTGATTTCAATCGGTCACCGAGACCAACCGCTTCAAGCATTTCTATAGCACGTTGTTCCCGTTCTTTTTTATTCCATTTCTGCATTTGCATAATAAATTCCACATTTTCTTTGGCGGTTAAAACAGGAATTAAATTATAAGCCTGAAACACAAATCCGATATTTTTTAATCGAAAATTAATAATCTGTTTATTGCTCAATTCACCGATATTTATCCCATCAATAATTACTTCACCTTCTGAGGGTTTATCCAATCCACCAAGCAAATTCAAGAAAGTAGTTTTCCCCGAACCGGACGGTCCGACAATCGCAGTAAATTCACCTTGTTCAATACTTAAATCAATGCCGTTAACAGCATGCACAGGAATTTCGCTTCCGTTATAAATTTTATGCAAGTTTTGGGTTTCTATAATTTTCATGATATCTGATTTTAATATTAATTACTACTGATAATTTCTGCCGGTTTCATTTTTCCAGCACGTATAATCGGGAAAATTGCCGCTACCAAAGCAGTAACAATAACAAGTGCGACAATTTGCAGATAGAAATTCAAACTAATTTCAGGATAAAGCACTGCACTGAATCCAAAGGATGAAAAACCTTCAGCATACGCACTGAGATTAATCCCATTTTTAGCAGTAAGACTAACAAGTATCTGGTTTATTAGCAATCCCGCAAAAGAACCAATGAGGGTAAGGAAAATAGTTTCCCAAATAATCATTCGTCGAATTTTCCCTTGATGCATTCCGACAGCCATCAGCATACCAAGCTCTTTTTTGCGCTCTAAAATCGACATGAGCATGGTATTAATAATGCCAAAAGCCAAGGCAAACATAATAATGGCCACTAGATACCAAAGAAATTGCTCTGTCATCATATTCATCATACCGAGGTCTGGATTTATTGCTTTCCAGTTTTTCCCATCAATCGATTCAGGTAAAATTGCCTGTATTTCCTCACTCCGACTTGTCAGATTTTCGTTATCGGTAAAACGCAATGCAATTTCATGCGCATCGGTTGGAATAAAACCTGCAATCGACTCAAAATCGGCTCGTTTAACAAAGATATGCATATCGTCAAACATCTGATTATCTGTATGGTAAATACCTGCTACACGAAATGCGCCACCAGTCAAATCTGCATTTACATCAAGAAAAGTCAATACCGGTTTCGATCGCATTTTTAATTTTAATTTATCCGCCATGCTACTGGATAATATGACTTGATTTTTACCATCTGTTTTAAAGAAATCCCCCTCAACAATGGCATTTTCCAGTTCCGTTACGCGAATTTCATCTTCAGGATTAATCGCCAGTAATATTGCTCCTGTATTTTGATATGGGGATGCAATGCTGCAATCAATTTTCAAACGAGAGCTTCCTGCCTCAACAAAAGGTTTTTTAAGAATTTCAGGTAAAAACGCATTTACATCAGACATATAGTTTCCGATTTCAGGGTTATCCAAAAATCCCTTTTTATGAATCTGAAAATGCGAAGACTCATTATTAATGGCTTTTTCAATGCGTTGATTTACTGCACCAACCATTACAGCCGTAGAGAATCCACCTCCGACCATTCCAAAGCAAACTGCAATAATTACCACTAAACTTCGGGTCGGGTTTCTCCAAATATTTCGCCAAGCTATTTTTATAATTTCCATAATTTAATTTTTTATCGTTTAACGAATGGCTTTTGATACATCAATTTTAAACACTGAAAGCAAAGGATAGGTGATTGCCAAGAGTGCAATGATAATGACGACGGCTGTTTGTCCATAAAAATATCCGGGTTCCCAGGCAATCGGCATAATCGGTTCCATACCGTAAGTTTCAAAAATGGCTTCAATTTCTCCTGAAAAACGCAATGGATTCAAATGCAAATAATACATTACCGGAATTCCGGCTCCGATCGCCAAAATAACACCGACAAATACAATAAAAAGCGTTTCAATTGTCACCAAAATAGCCAGTTTTGTTTTTTGCATCCCAACCGAAACCATAATTGCAAATTCCTTTTTTCGTTCGGCAATCATCATCAGTACCGTTCCAAAAATCCCAAAGCCAATCACAATGTATAGTATCATTAAAATAATCATTCCACTGGCATTATCGGCTTCAATTCCTTGCATTATTTCCGGCGACATTGTTTCCCAATGCATTACTTCATAATCTTCAGGTATTATACTCCGAATTTGTGCTGTGGTTTCTTTGTAAAGTTCATTGTCTTCCAACATGACAACCCAAGCACTTAATCCACCGTTTAAACTCAGGTATTCTTGAGCAATTTCAATGTCCATATAGCTAATTTGGCGATTAATTCGTGGATCAGGATATGAAATAATGCCAAGCACAGGATATAAACCGGCTGCCGAGTACCCATGATATCCCTGCCCAATATAAACAGCAGTATCTCCAACTTGCAAATGAAGAAATTCCGCCAGCTTTTCGCCAAGCACAACACCGGGTTCTCCACGTTTAGGAAATCGTCCCTCGACAAGTTTGTCTTTGATTTTTGTAAGATTATTGTCTTTTTCAGCATCAATGCCCATTATCATTGCCGGTTTCGATTTATTATCTGCAGCAATTAAAGAGCCGGCTTGCAATCTGGGTAATAAACCTACAACATTATCCTGCTTCAAAATTACAGATTTCAGACTGTCATTAACAAAAAAGCTGTTGTCAAGAATGGGGTCGTCATGATATCCGTCTTCATGAATTTGAACATATCCGCTAAAGTATTCCACAGAATTTTTGATCATGTGATCGTAAGTGCCTAATTGGAGCCCACGCATAAGAATAGCAAGGAATAAGGCAAAGAAAATAGAAGACACTGTAATCAGCGTTCGCTTTCTATTTCTCCATATGTTTCGCCAAGCGAGTTTTGTGTAGTTCATAGGGTTGTTGTTGATTGTTAATTGTTGATTGCTAATTGTTGATTGCTGATTGTTAATTGCTAATTGTTGATTGGTGATTGTTGATTGTTGATTGCTGATTGTTGATTGCTGATTGTTGATTGGTGATTGTTGATTGTTAATTGTTAATTGCTGATTGGTAATTGGTCATTGGTAAACAATTGACAATCCTCATTAGTATTTTAGGTTCTCCTTAGTTAAACGAATTAGAACATTTATTTCCTTTAGGATATCATCAATTGATAAACTCAATTCTTTATATTGCTCTTCACTAATTAAATTTCTTCGATACGATTTATTCAGCCAATCTATACACTCAAATCCCGAACCTCTAGAATATCTATAGAAATTAATTTTGTCTTTCTTAAAATGTCGCCCCTGACTCTCTGCAATATTCGCGGAAATTGAATCTGCTGCTCTTGTAAATTGCAATCCCAGAGATTTTTTTTCAAAGCTTTCCCATTTGGAGACAAAATTCCAAACTGTATCTGAAAACTCTGTTGCTTTCTGATATGCCGGGATGTCTGTTAGTTCGAATATTTTCATTTTTGTGTTTGATTAATGATTGCTAATTGGTGATTGTTAATTGTTGATTGCTAATTGCTGATTGTTGATTGTTTGTTAATCGATAAACAATTGACAATTAGCTATTCGCAATTGTCAATTACCTGATTCGTTTCATTTTCATTTGGCTAAAGAAATCTTCTGTCAAATCATAATCAAAATCTGCTTCCAGCATAATCATTATTGTTTTATGTCCTTCTTTATCTTCGGGAATGGTTTCAAAACGGGTCGTAATTTCTTGTCCGTCCATTGTTTTAACGTCTGTGGCGATTTCTGTTTTTACAAGGTAATCATCTTCATCAAAAAATTCTGTTTTAAACATATGTTTTCCGTCTTTTGAAATCAAACTGACAATTTTACCCCAAACAACAGGAGCATCCGGCTTTGGTATAAATTCAATTTTCCAACATTCAAATCCTTCATGAATTTCCGTACTTAGAATTTTATGTGTGTAATCATGGACAATTGAAGCCTGATTAATCAAATCGTCATTGGTAAAGTCAGACCCCATCCATGATTGCATCATCATTGAGGGTGGGAGTTTAATCATCCGATTAATTTTTGGTTGCCAATTCCACATTTCATTGTCACGTTTCATAAAAACCTGCCCTTTCTCCTGTGCCGGTGCAGTAATATACACCATGGAATATTTCATTCCCAATGCCCAAGTTTTCATACTGATGTTGCGAGTCCACTCCGGTCGGACAATTTCCATTCTCATTTCAATATAACTGGAGGATCCGTTAACCTTTTCATAGGCTTCGCGTACAATTTCCGTAGCATCCTGTGCTTGTAAAGTAAATCCTGCAAGACAAAGGGTTAACATAATAATTGCTTTTTTCATAGTTCACTATTTTTGATGACAATGATTTGAATAATATAATTTAATTTTATGCTTTAGTTTATCAATATCAAAAGACTCAGGAGCAAACACATACTGCATCATGGTGCCCTTTAGTAAGGATGAGAAAAACACCATTTCCGTAACCGGATCTTTCGGATTTTCCTTATTAAAATACGTGTAGAATAAACCAAAAATATCCTTTGATAAACCCGAAAGTTTTTCCTCGACAATTTCAAGCATATTTGGTTGCAACAACAAACTAAACACGAGTTTCCAAAACTTTCTGTTTTGTTGCATATTCACAAATACATCATCAATAAATTTTAAAAATTCCTCATGACTAATTTCACCATCGTGATTTGAATCAAAATCCCGGTATATTTCCTCCACCGCATTCAATACAATTTCTGAAAGCATTTGCTCTTTACTTTCAAAATAATTATATAAGTTCCCTTTTGATATTTCAACGCCTTTCGCAACTTTAGCCATGGAAACAGCCTCATATCCCTGCCGTGAAAATAAATCAAGAGAGACTTCCATTATCTTTTTGCGTGTTGCTTCTTTTTGTTTTGTTTTTAAATTTGTCTTCATAATATTTCTGACTGAACGGTCAGTCAAATATACAACAACAAAAATACGATTTCCAAATTTTTTTCATAAAAAATTTGACAACCTAAAACACCTCTTTTGTTATTAGCTGTAATTCAGGCGATTACAAAAATGTTAAATTTTATTTAAAATAGAAATTGTCCCAGCAAACAGGTTTATTCTTTTGTCAATTCCCGGAAAACATCTTCCAGAGATTTGTCCTTTTGTGCCATACTGAGTACTGTTAAATTATTTTTCACGGCATATTGGAATAAACTTGCACGAATGTCTTTACCTGCTTTTGATTGAACAAGATATTGTTGTTCTTTCAGGTTTACGGCTTTTGTTACATACTTAATTTCACGCAAAGCGGATGGTTTTACTTTTTGGTCAAATTCTACAACCACAGTTAACTCTTCATCCATTTTCATTTCTGATAACTTTGAAGCCTTATCATTTGCAACAATTTTCCCATTATTAATGATGATAACCCTGTCACAAATTGCCTCAACCTCCTGCATCAAATGAGTTGAGAGTAAAACCGTTTTTTCTTTCCCGAGTTGTGATATCAGACTACGAATTTCAACAATTTGGTTTGGATCAAGTCCTCCTGTAGGTTCATCTAAAATCAAAACTTTAGGATCATGCAAAATCGCCTGGGCCAAACCCACCCGCTGACGATATCCCTTAGACAAAGTTCCGATGCGCTTATGCACTTCCTTTGTCAGCCCTGTCATTTCAACAATTTCCTGTATTCTGGCTTTGCGATTTTTAATTTTATAAATTCCGGCAACATAATTCAAATACTCAAGAATAAACATATTTTCATACAAGGGATTATTCTCAGGAAGATAGCCAATCATTTCTCGGACTTTCAATGAATTTTCGCTGACATCGTATCCCTCAACCTCAACAACACCCTCCGTTGGCGGGATAAATCCGGTAATAATTTTCATCGTCGTTGATTTTCCGGCACCGTTTGGACCAATAAACCCAACAATTTCGCCGGTTTCAATCGAAAAAGAAATATCATTAACGGCTTTTTGTTCTCCGTAAGTTTTAGTCAGTGATTTTACCTGAATTGACATAAGCTGAAATTTTAAATTGTCGCAAAGTTATTAATTCCATCTGAAATCTGTATCTTTAAGCGTCAAAACTGGAACGACATATGAATCAAAGATATTGCATTGACTTAGCAAATTACGAGCGCTTTCCCTCGCGGGTTGTCATGATTGGGGACATTCCTCTTGGCGGAGGGCATCCAATTCGACTTCAATCCATGACAAATACCAATACCATGGATTTAAAAGCGACTGTCGCTCAATCAAAACGAATTTTTGACGCAGGGGCAGATTTTGTAAGAATTACTACTCCCGGCATTGAGGAAGCAAAATTTCTATCGGAAATTAAGAAACAGCTTCATAAGGATGGATACAAAAAACCATTAATTGCCGACGTTCATTTTAATCCGAAAGCTGCAGAAATTGCAGCAGAGATTGTTGAAAAAGTACGGATTAATCCGGGAAATTATGTAGATCCCAGAGCGAGATTTAAGCAGAAAAGCATGTTGGATAGTGAGTACAAACAAGAGTTGGAGCGAATGCACGAGCGATTGTTACCATTAATCCGAATTTGCAAAGAAAATGGGACTGCAATACGAATCGGGAGTAATTATGGAAGCCTTTCCGATCGAATTATGAATCGTTATGGAAATACTGCCGAAGGAATGGTTGAAGCTGCCATGGAGTTTTATCGAATTTTTCACGTGGAAAATTTCACCCAATTGGTCTTGTCAATGAAAGCCAGCAACCCGGCAGTTATGGTAAAGGCCTGCAGATTACTGAACGCCCGAATGATGGACGAAGGGGTAAGTTTTCCCCAACATCTTGGTGTAACAGAAGCCGGCGAGGGTGAAGACGGGCGTTTGCGATCAGCACTTGGCATTGGTGCACTACTTTCAGATGGAATCGGGGATACAATTCGCGTATCGCTTACCGAAGCCCCGGAAAAAGAGATACCGGTAGCACAATCTATCGTAGAAACTTTTATAAACAAGCAATCCGGAGTTTATAGGATGCCAATTTACGCACCATTTTACGACGCATTTCAACAACCGGACAGAAGCAATTTACCATACGATTTAAAATATCCCATCGTTGTGGCAGATTTGCGAAAAGCAGCGCTTATTGATACGGAAATACTAAAAGCATTAGCATACACTTACGACAAAGAAATGGAAATCTGGTTGCCAGGAAAACGCAGTCCGGAAATGCTGATTGTAACAAAACGAAATTCGCCGATGCAACCGGTAAAAGCGCATCTCTTTTGCGAAGGGCAAGAAGGCGACAAATCGTGGTGTAAAACGGCGCTCCACAAAGCTGAGCATATCACAGCAAAATCAAATCCAGAAGCCATTGAGTGTCAATTTGATGATTTTGACGAATATCAACTTGCTGAAATTTGCGAAAATCATAAGCCGTTATTTTTTCTCAATGCAAACTCAGAACATCCAATCGGAGAGTTAAGAGCCTTCTTACTGCGACTCGGAAAGTACCAAAGTCAATGTCCCGTATTTTTTAATCTTATTCAAAACCAAACAAACCCGATTCAACTTGCATCCAATAGTGGAGCTATTCTCATTGAAAATCAAATTGCCGGCGTTATGTTTCAAGCATCTGATAAGTCCGAAGCGAAAGCAAAAAATCAACTTGCTTGGGATATGCTACAATCGGCAGGAACTCGTCGCACTAAGGTGGAATTTATTTCTTGTCCCGGTTGCGGACGTACTTTATTTGATTTAGAAAATACGGTTCAAAAAATAAAAGAAGCATTCGGGCATCTCGGGGAATTGAAAATTGCCGTGATGGGTTGTATCGTAAACGGTCCGGGAGAAATGCTTGATGCGGATTATGGCTACATTGGTGCAGGAAACGGGAAAGTTAGTTTGTACAAAGGACAAAATGCCGTGCTTAAAAACATCCCGGAATCAGAAGCCGTGGAAGCGCTCACAAATCTGATGAAAAAGCATAATGACTGGAAAGAAGCCTAATCTTTACTTGAAAGAGGACAGAAAAAAAGCAAAGAATTTATGAAATACAAGAAAATACCTTCAACACTTTTTATTGCTAATCGAAAAAACCTCAGTGAACGATTGCCTGATAACAGTTTATCAATTATCTGTGCAAATATTGAATATCCGAGAAACGGTGACCAATATTTTCAATTTCGACAAGATTCTGACTTTTTTTACCTTACCGGAATTGATTTCCCCGATGCACTTTTAGTGATAATGAAAACAGACTCAGTAATTCATGAAATTCTTTTTACTCAAGAAACCAACGAGCACATTATGCTCTGGCACGGACCACGTCCTGACAAGGATGAAAGTCAATCTATTTCAGGCATTGAAGATGTCCGTTGGATGAATGAATTACCGGAATTTTTAAGAACAAGCGGCGACAAATT
>JAQIBY010000137.1 GCA_027858835.1 Bacteroidales bacterium
TTCTGACCCCGAAGCGGGTCAAACTATTAATAGCCATGGGTGATAACCCATGGTGATTAAAGTTTATAAAATACTGTTTTGGCGCATATCTTTGAGGCGAAGCAATCAAAGATTGTGACAAAACTTTTGACGGAACAATAAACGAAATGTCCCCCCAACTTTTTTGCTTGATTCGAAGTTCAGCGCTTATTCAGCAAGTAATTTATCCAGAAGCTCTTTTACATCAACTGAAATAAACCCCGAGCTTGTATCAGATAGGCCGTAAGGGATAAAAATTTTATCGTTGTGAATAATTGAACCGCAGGAATAAACTGCATTCGGAACATAACCTTCCCTTTCTTCATCATTTGGAATTAGCAGTGGTTCGCTAAGTCGGCTTATTTCTTTTGTCGGGTCATCAAGGTCAAGCAAACTGGCTCCGAGGCAATATCTACGCATTGGTCCAACACCGTGAGTAATTAAAAGCCATCCTTTAGGGGTTTCTATCGGAGCTCCGGCATTTCCTATCTGAACGTATTCCCAATAGTATTTTGGTTCTTGAATTTTAATGGGTTGTTGCCAAATATTTATCTTATCAGAAAAACCAATAAAGCTATTAATACCGTCAATTCTGGAAAGCATTACATATTTCCCATTAATTTTCCTTGGAAACAACGCAAGGTTTTTATTTTGAGCACCTTCGCCATGAAGAGGCTTTACCTCAAAATTATAAAAATCTTTTGTTACCATTAGTTTAGGTAATATTGCATTTCCGTCATAAGCGGTGTATGTAGCATAATATGAAATTTCACCATCATCATCTGTAAAGCGAACAAATCTTGCATCTTCAATGCCTTTTCGCTCAGAATAGGAAACAGGAAATATCACTCTTTCTGATATGTGAGTATCACGTGAAAACTCAATTTTATAATGTGAATCAGCCAACCACATAATTTGCGTGATTGCCTGTTTCTTTTTGTCATTGGTATTATTGAGAGCTATAGTTTCCTGAACAGCATGTTGTAGCTCTTCATAACTAAATTTATCACCCAATCTATCTGCTACCAACGCAAAAGTATCTTCATGCACATTCATTTCACGGAGCTTTTTAATAAAACTCCCTTTATTGTACTGGATTCGTTTTACGACTTCTGCTTCATCAACATAAGAGCCTGAAGCTTCAAAATCAAGTTTCCCTTCTTTGCTGATTGTTCCGGTATGAAAAACAATGCTGGAAAGATGACCTTCACCGGTTGCTCTGAAGCTTACAATAACACGCTTTGACCCTTCGACTAATCCCGATTGATCAGGAGACTCAACCATTGACGGATTGAAAAAAGCTGCGGATGTGATTGAATATTCCATGGAAAAATATGAACCTACCAGCAATTTTCGATCTTCTTTCAGCATGTCCATTCCAAGTGAAGGAGAATTAATTATTCTGTTTGCGCTCTCAAAATGCTCAAGAAACTTTTGAGTAATATTTCTATGCCGTTTTGCAAATTCTCGCAGGGTTTGGGCAAGCGTTAAATCAACTTGTTCGTCAGACATGTCGATAACTTTTTTAACCAGATCCTCTGATCTTTGGGATCCTAAATCATAGAAACGAATAATAACACGTTTGAAATCAGGATAAAATCTGTTGGGAAGGCGTTCTACATTAACACTCATAAAAAATTATTAGAAAATTCTCTCCAAATATACAATATAAATTTCTTTATGATGTGTTTTAATGAGAGATTATTAAAATAAAAGGAAATATTAAGATATTGTTTTATTGCCATTAAGACTCAAGCTGCAAACACCTACTTACCAGTAAATTACAAATGGAATGACAGGCAGGCATTTTTCGATAACGCGGAACAGTCTGTGGGCTTTTTCTTATGTGTCAAACTCCTTTTTTCATTCGTGAATTCATCGCAAAATATTATACCAATTGTGTTTCCAAATGATTGATAAAGAAATTCTGAAACTCCCAATCCCTGTTCCGAATTTACTTCGAAGGGTTTATGCCAATACTACACCAATTTAAAATCAAAAATTCCGGTGTAATGTCTATGTAGAATCAATCCGAAAGCTTTCGGATTGATGTTTAATCGGTATTATCATTTTATAATCTCAAAGCTTTTCCTAATTTTGACCAGATATTTTTGCTTATGAAATGGCTGGAGTTTTTCTTGTTTCGGATATTTGTGAATCTGCAAAGAATCACACCCTTTCCTGTAATATACTTAAAATCAGATGCGGTTTTCTTCCTGCTGTATTATATCTTTCAATATCGCCGTTCAATTGTCAGCAACAACTTAAAACGCAGTTTTCCAGACAAATCCGAAAAGGAGATTAAACGCATGAGCAAACGCTTTTACAGGCACTTAACCGACGTGTTTTACGAAACCGCAAAAGGCATGACCGCATCATCAAAAAGCCTGGATAAACGATATAAAATTCTCAATCCTGAACTTGCCAACGCATACTCTGATAAAAACCAAAACGTCCTGTTTCTTGCCACACATTACGGAAATTGGGAATGGGGAATTCAATGTTTCAACCGACAATTAAAACATCAGGCAGTCTCTTTGTATTTACCTTTAAAAAACAAATGGTCAGAAGCTTACGGTGTAAAAAAGCGAACTCGAAGCAGCATGAAAATGGTTCCCGTTCAACAAACCAAAGATGCGTTTAAAATAAAAAGCGACACCGGCTTAGGTTTCATTTTGGCAGCAGACCAAACGCCGAGTAATATGGAAAAATCCCACTGGATTCATTTCCTCGAACAAGATACACCCTGTATTCACGGTCCCGAAGCATACGGCAGAAAGCTGAATTATCCACTGATTTTTATTGATGTAAGAAAAGTCAAACGTGGATACTACGAAATCACCTTAAAAGAAATCCCTTTCAATCCGGAAACTGAAGCCATTGGGCAACTCACATGCAAATACATGAAAACACTTGAAAATGTTTTGCACGAAGCACCTGAATACTGGCTTTGGAGCCACAGACGCTGGAAACGAAAAGTTCCCGAAAACATTAACGAAATTAGAATTACATGCAAATAAAACGCTTTATTTTCAATCCGTTTCAAGTAAACGCTTACCTGCTTTACGACGAAACCCGCGAGGCAATATTAATTGATGCTGCCATGATGAGTACCCAAGAAAAACAGATTTTCGCTCAGTTCATCGAGGATAAACAGCTTATTTTAAAAGGCTTATACAACACTCACGGACACATGGATCATATTGCAGGCACCGCCTGGATAAAGCACAAATACATGCTTAATCCGCAAGGACATCAAGCAGACAATATGCTGGTCGAAACGGCACTTCAACATGCAAAAATCTATGGCATTGAAATGGAAGCCCCGGAACCAGTTAGAGAATATATTGATAAAGGACATTTTATCCGTTTCGGCAATCAAGAGCTGGAAGTAAGACATGTGCCGGGGCACTCTCCGGGAGGACTGGCCTTTGTACATCATAAAAACAAATTGATATTTTCCGGAGATTCCTTATTTCAGCTTTCAGTTGGTCGTACTGACCTTCCCGGCGGAAACATGGAACAGCTTATTCAATCTATTCACACAGAAATACTCAGTTTAGACGGAAAATATAAGGTTTATCCTGGACACGGTTCCGAAACGACAATCGAAACCGAAAGCAAAGAAAATCCATACTTGTAAAAGAAGAAAGTCCGCTTCGTAGTAGTAAAGCGGACTTGATGTTTTGCGGGTATGTGTGTGTGTGAAACAATTATAAGAAATTGTTTTGGGATATAGGAAAGTCTAATTGTCAGCAATTGCAACCTGAATATAATCAGGCTCAAAAGAATATTCCTTCATCAAAGTCACTGCTTCAGAAGTAAATTTATAAATACGATATTGTGCAGACTCTACAGGTAGTTTACTTACAAAAGTAAATAAATGTGCATCTGATTCTGAACCGTTATGAAATGTGCGTTTTGAAAGAATAACATAATTTTCACCATCAAAAGAACGCTCAAAAGTGTAAAACCCATCAGCCACTTCATTGCCTGTAACCATAGAAATATAAAGATTTTCATCCACTTCATTCACATCTATCGATGCATCCTCCTTATAAATTGAGAATCCTTTAACTGGAGCAAAACGCACATCAGAAGTCTGACTTATAACGATTGAACAGGAAAATAAAAATACTAAAATGATAAATACTCGTTTCATATGGCTTCGTTTAATTATTAATAATGTAAAGATACGGCATGTTCTTTCGCTTTTTACGGCGTAAAAGCGTAGGAAATTCTACTGGTTTTTACGTATTTTTTCATTTCCCTGAGCGCATCATATGAATTAAGCTTTCAATTTGGATTTTTTCAGTAATTTTTGAGATTTTCTTAAACAAATTTGTATTTTTACCTGTTGTTAGAATGTATTTGAAACCCATAAAAAAGAAAACAATATTATGAAAAAATCGATTGTAGATGCATTTAATGCACAAGTTGAAAAAGAAGGATACTCTTCAAATCTTTATTTGTCTATGGCGACATGGGCTGAAGTTGAGGGACTTGAAGGCGTTTCACAATGGTTATATCAGCAGGCAGATGAGGAAAAAATGCACATGCTGAAATTTATTGCATTCATTAATGAACGTGGTGGCAAAGCAGTTATTCCAGCGTTTGAACAACCACCAGCTGAATGGAAATCAGTGAAAATTATGTTTAATGAAGTACTGGCACATGAAAAATATATCACCGAAAGCATTCATAAACTGATTCCGATTATTCAAAAAGAAAATGACTATGCTGCATTAAACTGGATTCAATGGTTTGTTGATGAGCAAATGGAAGAAGAATCAAACGTTCAGGCAATTATCGATAAATTAAATCTCCTCGGAGACAAAAATCTTTACATGTTTGACCGTGATATAATAAAAATGAGAACTTCCGAAACTACAGCAGAATAAGAAATTCAAAATATTTTTTCAAAAGCACATCTTCGGATGTGCTTTTTTTGATTTTAATATCAGCAAAAAAAAATGTAATTTTCGTTCAAATTTCAGAAAACAAAACCTGCATGAAAAATCAATATACAAATCGGGAAATTAGTTGGTTGCAATTTAATGACAGAGTCTTGCAGGAAGCCGAGGACACAAATAATCCCCTGCATGAACGAATGAAATTTCTGGGAATTTTCTCCAATAATCAAGATGAATTTTTTCGTGTGAGAGTAGCAACACTTCACCGTTTAGTTAGTCTTAATGAAAAAAGATACCCAAAACGTGCTGCATCCTTTCAACAAATACTGGATGATATTTATTCCATTACACGCCAACAAGGCACAAAGTTTTCTCGGATTTATACTGAAATCAAGCAAGAACTCGCAACACACAATGTTCATATTATTGATGAAACATCCCTAAGCGAAACACAAGGCATTTTTGTTAAACAGTATTTCCAGGAAGAAGTCAGACCGGAGCTATTCCCCATTATGCTCAAGCAGTTAAAAGACACTGACCACCTTAAAGACAGAAGTATTTACTTAGCAGCAATTTTGCATAGAGAAGAGACAAAACCCCATTTTTCATTGATAAAAATCCCTTCGGATATTTTGGGGCGATTTTTAATCCTGCCAAGTGAAAACGAAAATCAATACATTATGATTTTAGATGATGTTATTCGTTATTGCCTCGATGACATTTTTTCACTTTTTCACTACACACATTACGAAACTTACACCTTTAAATTTACTCGTGATGCTGAGTTGGACATGAATGAAGACGTTTCCAAAAGCTTCATGGAAATCATGTCTGACAGTTTGAAAAAACGAAAAACAGGAAACCCTGTACGCTTTGTTTACGACCGGAATATGCCCGAATATCTATTGGAAAAACTCATTGGCAAAATTTCTGCTAACAAATCTGACCATTTAATTCAAGGCGACAGATATCACAACTTTAAAGACTTCATGAAATTCCCAAATCTAATCGGGAAAAAACATGCATATAAAAATATAAAACCCATCTGGCATCAAGCATTTATCCCCGGAGAAAGCATGTTTAGCTGCATTAAGGAGAAGGATATCATGCTGCATTTTCCCTATCAATCGTTTCAACATATAATTGACCTCTTACGTGAAGCCTCAATCGACCCGAAAGTTCGATCAATAAAAATAACATTATATCGGGTCGCATCACATAGCTCTGTTATTAATGCACTGATTAATGCTGCACGTAACGGAAAAAATGTGACGGTTTTTTTTGAGCTGCAAGCACGCTTCGATGAAAAACAAAACATTGCACTCTCCGAAAAACTGCAAACAGTAGGTGTTAAAGTAATTGCTAGCATTCCCGGGTTTAAAGTACATAGCAAATTACTTATTATCCGACGTAAAGAGGAACAAAAAAACATATATTATACCTACATAGGAACCGGTAATTTTAACGAAGACACTGCCGAGCTTTATGCAGACGATGGACTTCTCACTGCACACCCAATAATTGCTCATGAAGTCCGAAAAGTATTTGAACTTTTCGAGGCTAGCTTTAAGCAATTTCGATTCAGAAATCTGATTGTAAGTCCGTTCAGCACTAGAAATTTCTTCTTGAAAATGATAGAAAAAGAAATTGAGAATCAGGAGAAAGGAAAAACGGCATGGATTACCTTAAAGCTGAACAACCTTGCAGATTTGCAGCTCGTTAACAAGTTGCAAAAAGCATCACAGGCAGGGGTGAAAATCCGACTCATTATTCGCGGAATTTGCATTCTCGTGCCCGGAATTCCCGGTGTCAGTGAAAATATTGAAGTCATCAGCATTCTGGACAAATTCCTTGAGCACAGTAGAATATTGGCTTTTGCAAATAATGGAGATCCTAAAGTTTATATCGGATCAGCAGATTGGATGGGTAGAAATCTGGATACAAGAATTGAAGTGACATGCCCGATACTCGACACATCCATACGAGATGAACTATTAAACATGCTGGAAATTCAATTGCAAGACAATATGAAAGCACGGATTTTAGACGGAAGTTTCAGAAATAAATTTAAAACAAATGATGAAGTACCTGTCCGAACTCAATGGGCAACATACGACTTTTTAAAAACAATTCACAACAGTTAATTTAT
>JAQIBY010000044.1 GCA_027858835.1 Bacteroidales bacterium
GAAGACTACAGGGGAGCAATAGCTGACTATAGTAAAACCATTGAGTTTGATCCTGATAATACTGATGCTTTTAATAACAGAGGGCTTGCTAAGTATAATTTAGGATATTACAAAAGTGCAATAGCTGACTATAGCAAAGCAATTGAGATTAAACCTGATGATACTTATGCTTATTTTGGCAGAGGTGGTGCTAAGCAGCAATTAGGAGATTACAGAGGGGCAATAGCTGATTTTAACAAAGCAATTGAGATTAATCCTGAATTTAATATGGCATATTTTAGCAGAGAACTTGTTAAATTGTCATTAGAAGAATAAAAATAGTGGATGTTTAGATTTGAGTAAAGCTGGAGTATTAGGTTACATTCGCGCTTATGAGAAAATCAGAAGGCTGTGTAATTAACTAGGTATTAAAAATATGTTAAACAAAAAACAACCTACCTCAAGTTATTGAAATAGGCTGTTTTAGATGTTTTATGAGCTGAGAATAAATTTTCAGAAACCTAGGGTAGCGTCTAAGATTATTGGATAATCTTGTGATACTGTTTTTTTATACTTGTTAGGATTCGATGTTTGGAAACGGAAAAGTGCTTCTCTAGTGTAGGATTCCATAGGGATATCCCATTTGTTTTTGTTCGAAAGATATGGTTTAAGCGCGGTTAATACGCTTGCCGGTACTTTATCCTGATTTTGATTGTAAACAATTGTTGCCGGTGAAATATGATGTACTTTATTTATTTTCCTGCGTTCAGATTTCCAAGAATCAATTAATTCAATTTTATAAATCACACACACATAATATGCTTGATTTGGGTTTAATTTTGAATAATAGAATTCATGTTTGTCATTTAATTGAATTTTATCAAGAGCCACACCTTTATCTGATAAAATAATAATTTTGAAATCTTTATAATCTATATCTTCCGGGGAGCCGGTTACTGTACCATTCTGATAAGATGTAATGAAATCAGCACAGAGGTCATCAATATTTCCAAATATACCAGATTGATTATCATTGAGAATGAATGACAAAGGATTGGCTCTATAATAATGCCACAATGCATCAAAATAAGGTGTTTCAATTCCTTTTAGGTCCTTGCCGTAGCACACACGATTAAAGCGCCCTATTTGCTCGTCATGCTCATTTAAGACATTATATAAAATAATAAGGCCTACAATATTTTGAGCAACGATTGTTGTACTGTATTTACAAATGGTGCGAATTTTTTGGGATATGTTCTATAGTCATCTTCAGTGATAATAAATGGAGTCGTATCTGGAAAACTACCATGCAGTTTTATAATTCTCGGCTTTGTTGAATTAATAAGTTCATCCGTTTTTTTTACCGTTTCATATCTTATTTTATAAATATCTTCTGCCGCTCTCTCCAACAATGTATCGTAATTTGTTGTAAACACATCAACCCAAGGAAGTTCAAGGATATTTTTATGTAATTCTGATGGTTCAAAATCAGTATCTGGAATTTCTCTTTTTAGAAGATCATTTAATACATCTTCACCCTTAGAAAGCTTGTATTCATACGCTAATTTTAACGTACTTAAATAGCGAGCATCACTTTCTTTTGCAGGATTTTTACCGTAAATATCTTGGTACATTTTGTCACTCAGTCCATCCCAGTCTGCAAATTTTTCATTTGCATTCTTACTAAATCCTGCACCAACCATCAATGCTGCATGGTTTGACCAGAGTTTATCAGCTATGTAATTCAGTTTGTCTTTTATGGGTTCGGGTAATCTGCTCATTATAATTGATTTTTTTCTTTTCACTAATTTTCAACAATAGTCTTTGAACGAAAACTATATTTGCTGATTGTCTGTCTTTGACTTATTCCAGGTTCCCCGAAGAAAATACTGAGTTTTTTGATCATTGAAAAAGACTTGAATAAGTTTTTGATCTTTTCGTCGAATATTTCCTTTATGTAATTCACAGTTATCAAGACTAAAGCTTGCATTATATAAGGTGAACTATTCTTTGCCATAATCTTTCTTTTTTTTAATCATTTTGCTAATCTCTTGGTCGAAATCAGAAATGTAATTTTTATCCTGGACAACCCGATATTTATCGTATTCGCTTTCTGCCTTTATTGTAGCTTCAAGCATGGATATCTTTCCGGTATCTTTCAAAATAGGATAATCGGCTAATTCTAAAAATTGAACCAAAAAATTATCCCAATCTTTCATGTTCATGACAGTTCTGTTTCTTGCCCTGCTTTCCGCCAAATCAAGATAAGCCGTAACAATTTGTTCAAGCAATTTTATATGCTCCACATTCAAATAGTTTTTCGCAATGCTAACATCCGATTTTAAGATTTTACCTTTAGGTGCGTATTTCCATGTTTTTAGCCCCATATAAATTTTTGTTGCATCGGCTTCCGTGTATATAATTTCGGCAGCTGTTTTGCCTGTTATAGCCCAATGCAATTTATTTTGGACTGTTGCAAAAAATTGTTTAGTAATATCCGACTTGCTATCGTAATCGGCGGACAAAGCATAAATATCAGTGATTTTCTGGTATAAACGTCGTTCACTTAACCGGATTTCCCTAATCCGTTCAAGCATTTCATCAAAATAATCGATTCCGAAATGGCGTATTTGTTTCAGGCGTTCATCATCCATAGCAAAGCCCTTGATGATGTATTCGTGCAATATTTCGGTAGCCCATTTACGAAATTCAATGGCACGGTGTGAATTTACCCTGTAGCCAACCGCTGTAATGGCGCGCAAATTATAAAATTTCACCTCTTTTTCCTGAGTTTTCCCCATTATTGCGCCGTGTTGAGTGGTATGTCGGAAATTCCGACATACCACTTTCTCATCCAATTCGCCATCGTCGAATATCTTTTTAAGATGCCCTGCAATAGTAGAACGTCCTTTTTCAAACAGCTCGGCAATAATGCTTTGTGGCAGCCACAGCGTTTCGTCCTGAAAATAAACATCAATATTGACCTTACCATCCGCTGTTTGGAAAATCACAAAATTATTAAAGCACTGTAGTTCGTTCTTATCTTTACTCATACTAATCTGATTTTCCCTGTTAATAAATTCAGCATCATCCCCAGTTTTATGTTGTGGTACTTCTTCAGTTTACTTTCCAATGCCTGTATTTCTGTTTCCATATCGGAAAGAATGGTGGCGATGCGGATTTGTTTTTAGTCCAGCTACCATTTTCAAAAAAAAACATTAAGGCTGTCTATATCCGGAAACTGATCAATGTCAAGCAGTCCGCAAATTCTTTTGCATACATGCTTGTAGGGCTCTGAAAAGTAAAAAATATCTTTGGTTGTAATACTGCTGATTTGTATGTTTTTCCAGTGCATAAGCGGAAATTTTATATTGTGTTTTGTAAAGTTAATGATTTTTTTCTAAATCTTTCTTTTTTATACCCTTAGGGTAAGTAAACCAATGGAAACAAGGATATTGTTCGAAAAAGTGTGAATTACTCTGGGCCGTCAAATACAAATCTGGCGAAAAAGCATTCACATCACTCCCCTTTCACCATAGGAACAAAGCGCACTCCGATAAGGGTTTCTTGTTGAATTTCTCCGGATGTTGTTTTTCTGATGAGTTGCAGCACTTGTTTTTCTTTCCCGACCGGTAAAATCATGATGCCGCCGGGTTTCAGTTGTTGTAGCAAAACGCCGGGAATTTTTTCTGGGGCAGCGGTTAAAATAATGCGATCGTATGGGGCATGTGCCTCCCAGCCTTTATAGCCATCTCCGTAACGAATAAATACATTTTCGTAGCCAAGCTCATTGAGTAAGGTCTCTGACTGTTCTGCCAGTGGTTGTACAATTTCGATGGTAAATACAGAGTCGCAGATTTCTGCCAACACGGCAGCTTGATACCCGGAACCGGTGCCGATTTCCAACACTTTTTCATTCCCGGACAATTCCAATGCTTGTGTCATTAATGCAACAATATAAGGTTGCGAAATGGTTTGATCGTGACCAATTGGCAAGGGACCGTCTCGATAAACATATTCGGCATATTCTTCGGGAACAAAACGATGCCTCGGGATGGACTCCATGGCTGCTGTAATTGCTGAATCCGTGATGCCGCGGTCAATAATCTGTGTTTGCACCATGGTTTTTTGTTTCGCTTTCCATGAGGTGCTATCCTGATTTTGTATGTCCATATTGTTTTGCATTTTTCCGCTTGCCGTGTCGCAGGAATATAAACCAAAAGTGATTGCAATAAGCCAAATTGCAAAAAACGCCCGGTTTATTTTCTTTGCCTGAAACTGCATGCAAATCTATTTTGGATTTAAAATTTTATCAATTTTTCGCATCACATCAAACCATTCTTCAATGATGGTTTCATCCAAAACCCATGCCTGATGATTTAATATGCCAAAGCCTGATTTTCCGTCGAAATGAGTTTCAAAAGATAAATCCGTTTCATTTAATCCAAACACACAGAAAGTTTTAATGTTTAATCCGGTTTTGATTTTTTCTTGCAATAGATAGTTTGATAAGTGCTTGGAAATGAATGAATTTCCATGTCCCTCAATGGCAAAATTGCGATCAAAACTGCCGTTCCCAGTACGAATTGCTTTTTTGTAAAAGCTCGGATTTAATTTATCCAAAATATCTTTTTTGCGGATTTTGAGTCTTTCCTTTTGGTATGCATCCAATGCTGTATAAACCCCTGAATGGTATGTGTAATCACCTCTGGATTTGTAATAATCGCCATACAATATGAAAAACAAGTTTGGATTTTCATTGTCCCGAATACTTACTTCTCTTCGGTGTTTTGGTAAGCCTTTATATCCAATTAGATTGATTGGTAATTGGACTTCTTCAGAGCGAATTGTCCGTGAGGTTTTTTTTGCAAATGCGTTTAAAAAATCAATATTGCTTTCCATTTCGTAAAATATAGTCGATGCGTAAAACGTGTTTAAAATGTTTAATTATCAAAACACAAAACTTGCTCCTGCATTAAATCCGAATGCTTTGAAGGTGTTGTTATCGTGAAAAATATAGTGATATTTAAAGTTGGCATTCAGCGCAAAGATTTCGGATATTTTATATTCAAAGCCGGGCACAATTGCCGCTCCGAGATAGGATTTAGAAGCACTAATATTACCGGTTGATGTTCCTTGACGATACATTCCGAAATTCAATCCAAGAAAGGGGCGAAAATCGTTTAAATCGTAACCTAGTTCACCGACAAGGGTAACGGGCATCGTGAAATTGCTGTAGCTTCCAATCACATTTGAATTTTGATAATAAAAATAATAAGCGAAATTTGCACCAACACGCAGGTATTCAGTGACACCGTATTTTGCTTCCAGTAAGAAACCGGGTTGCGATTGCGGTTCTTCAACATACGGAATATAAATTCCGACATCGGTATTTACATAAAGTTGGGCTTTACTTTCGTTGGAGAAAATAATAAATAATGTAAGGCTGCTGATTATGATGATGAGTATTCGTTTCATAGCGCAAATATTTTTGTTTTTCGAAGATACAAAAATAGGGATAGATTCAAAATGCTGTAAGTTATATCGGAGATTTTTGTTCAATTGATTTAAATTTCGGCATGAAAAAGAGGAATTGTGGAGGATACTATGGCTAATGTAATTTAGTAAATTCAATTTCTCTTCAAAACTTTGAATAATTTCTTGTTTAACAAAATCTTAATTTATTTTAATCCTTCCAGACTTTCTTTCGGATCGATAATTTTTGCCGCGACCGCGTAAATTGCCATTGCCGCTACGGATTTAATCCCTAATTTTTCGCTGATATTACGCCTGTGACTAAGTGCTGTATGATTGCTGATATAAAGTTTATCTGCGATTTCTTTAATGCTGTCACCGCGGATGAGTAATTTTAAGACTTCGGTTTCACGCTCGGAAAGTATGCGGGAATTTTGAAGTTTGGATTTGTTCTGTAGGGTGTATTTTCGGAAAATACTCAGAATGGTTTTTTCATCGTCGTTTAGATAAATGCACTCCTGAAACATGTCGCAAAGGCCTCTGTCGTAGAGATTTGTGAGTAATGCAATAAGGGTTGCGTTATGAAATTGCTTGTGCAGATTTTTTCGAAGATTCGGGCAATTATTGATTACCACGGGATTGATTATGACAATATCCCAGTTTGTGCTTTCAATGAAACAATCTGAATCGTGTTCCGGAATGTTTTTACATGCATGAAAATTTACGGCAGCTAATTGATGCAATATGTTTTCAATTCCGCTGGTAACAATGCTTGATGGTTCAATGAGCAATATGTTGCTTTGTTTATTCATGATTTTTGGCTTCCATTGTTTCTGCCAGCGGGATAAGTATCTCATTTTCAATGCGGGCATGAATTTGTAAATCTTCATCAAGCCTTGCGAGTGTTTCAATGATTTTTCGTCGAAGTTTGATGTCATTTCCTGGCTGAAGAAATTTCACTAACAGAGAGATTAAATCTTCGAGTTTTGCTTCAATGTCATCATGATGCTGTTTGTATTCTTCAACGGCATAATCAAAAGTTTCCGTTTTTCCTTGTGTTAAATTTCGGATGTAAGGAAATACCGTTTCATCTTCGTACTCAAAATGCTGCTCCACTTCCTTAAGATAATCATCAAAGAATTTTTGCAACATTTGAAATTCTGAATTGGTATTGTGATTGATTAAGTCCTTTATGTGTTTTGAGATTACAGGATAAAACTCTGATGTATAATAATCATGCGAAGATTTTAAGTAATCGATGATTTGCTGAGTATCTTTTTTGTTGAATGTAATGTTGTCTTCAATTAAGTGATACACTTGCAGGTTAAATAAACTAAGAAGAAGTTCTTGGCTTATGTTGTTTTGTTCTGCATATTCCTGAATTGTAAGTTCTTGAACTCCGAGTGGGATGTTTAAACGCTCAAAAATAACAATCAAATCCGGATGATTGATGATTGCGTCTGCAATTGGAGTGTTTTTATTGAATAGTTTCATAAAGTAATCTGTTGTTGATTTTTTGAAAACGTTATGTTGTTTTAGAATGCAAAGATACAAGTAAATTTAGAATGAATAAAAATGAGTTTGACGCGCAGGAAAAAGCCACGAATGCACGAATGAAAAACAGTTAAGCTTTTATTCGTGCATTTGTGGCAATTTTATTTTTAATGCTTTTGTCACGATATTTGAGTGCTGGCGCATCTGCATTTTATCCCGGGTTACAATTATTCGACCACCTGCGGGGTCGGAAGTTTAGAGCGTGAGAGTTGAGCTCGCCTGCCATCCTTGACTGGTAAACCGCAGGCAGGGTTTCGCAAAGAAAACTCACATTATAACTTAGGACTTCGCTTTCTGCCACACGTGCCGATGCTTAGAGAAGACCTGAGAAAAAGATTCTCATGCTCTCGTGCTCGCCAGTTCGCCAGTTCGATTTCTTTATTGATTTCCAGCGCATATGCAAGCACACAGAGAAGACCGGAGGAATACATTGCACAAGGGCGGAGGCGGATAGCCTGTGTTTTGCGATGCTTTACTGCTGTGTTGAAGGCATGGCGATTGGAATGAGCCCATGCAAGCAACAAAACGGCAGTAGCAGAGCAAAATACAGCTAGTAGCCGCAGACCGACACCGACAGCGAATTCTGTTTTCTTGATGCGTAAAGTTTAAACAAGCACTTTGCTGCATGTCTGTTAATTTTCGCTGTCGGGGATGTGCCCAAATTAATATCAACAAAAAACCTTTGAGATGCGGATTGGGTTTTTTATTTTTACACAAAAGAAAATCGTTATGACCTTAATAAAATCTATTTCAGGAATTCGCGGAACAATTGGTGGAAAACCAGGTGATAATTTGACACCGATTGATGTGGTGAAATTTGTCTCTGCATATGCTGTTTGGGCACGTGAAAGCCAAAATATTACCGATCGAAAGTTAAAAATTGTTGTTGGGCGAGATGCCAGAATTTCAGGACCCATGGTGTCTGACTTAGTCTGTGCTAGCCTGCAAAGTATGGGTATTGATGTGATAAATATTGGGCAGGCCAGTACGCCGACAACCGAAATGGCAGTGATGTTTGAAAACGCTGATGGCGGGATTATTATTACTGCTAGTCATAATCCGAAGGAGTACAATGCCTTGAAATTGTTGCGACACACTGGGGAGTTTTTGAATGCTGAGGAAGGTTTACGGATTTTGGAATTGGCCGATGCATCGGATTTTCATTATTCGGGCGTTTTGCAACTTGGTGAATTGTCTGAGATTTCAGATTACGAGGATAAACATATTGAAGCGATATTAAAGCTTGATTTAGTGAATGTTGAAGCAATTCGGCAGAAAAACTTTAAGGTAGCGATTGATTGTGTGAATTCTGTTGGTGGTACAAGTATTCCAAAATTATTGAAAGCACTTGGTGTTGAGCAGGTTTTGGAGTTATATTGTGAGCCGAATGGACATTTTCCACATAATCCGGAGCCTTTGCCCGAGAATTTAACAGAAATATCAGCACAAATTAAAACTCAAGGAGCGGATTTGGGTTTTGTGGTGGATCCGGATGTTGATCGGCTTGCTATTGTAAGCGAGGACGGGAGCATGTTTGGCGAGGAATACACATTGGTAGCGATTGCTGATTATGTGTTGTCGAAAACACCTGGAAATACGGTTTCCAATATGTCGTCAACTCGTGCATTACGTGATGTGACAGAAGCGCATGGTGAAAACTATGCAGCCTCGGCAGTGGGAGAGGTGAATGTTGTGGAAATGATGCGACAAACTGATGCAATTATAGGCGGCGAAGGAAATGGCGGGGTCATTTATCCCGAATTACATGCCGGAAGAGATGCGCTGGTTGGTATTGCGCTATTTTTATCCTTACTTGCCGAGCGAGATATGAAGGTTTCTGAATTGCGAAAAACTTATCCTAGCTATGTGATTTCAAAAAATAAAATTGCATTAACTCCGGAAATCAATGTGGATTTAGTGCTTGAAAAAATTCGGGATAAATATAAAAATCAACCGGTTAGCACAATTGACGGCGTAAAAATTGAATTTGCCGACGAGTGGTTGCATTTGCGCAAATCGAATACCGAGCCAATTATTCGAATATACTCTGAAAGTAAAACGGCGGAAGCTGCTGATGCTTTGGCGCAGAAGGTTATTGATGAGATTAAAGCATTGATTGTTTAATTTTGAAATCATCAAAAAGCTTAATAAACCCTTAACAAAAATACGATGTTGCGTGAAATAGCGTTTCAATAAAAATCGAAACCCATGAGACGTAACATTCCACTTTGGATTTTATTCCTAGGCGCAATTTTGTTTGCGATTTTATTTCACATGAAACAGGCAGGACTTAATCTGCTTTTGTTTAACGGCTTTATCCTTGGAGTTTTGTTAATTTATAAACGGATAAATTTTCGTAATTTCCATCATGTGATTTTAACTATGGGGATGCTCTTGAGTGCAGTTTTTTCGGTGTTGACAAATTCCGGACTTGCTATTTTTATGAATTATTTATCCATGATTTTGTTGAGTGCGGCTGCCATGTTTCCGGAAACTCGCTCGATAATTCATTTAATCGGGATTAAAGTTTTAAATGTATTTTATGGGTTTCGGGAGTTTTTTCTGCGGCTACGTCAGGTTGATGAAAAACCCGGTAAGTTTCCAAAATTTTGGAAATGGGTAAAAATTCTGGTGATTCCCATTGCAATTATTTTAATTTTTGTCGCGATTTATCGTGGTGCAAGTCCTTGGTTTGATGAGATGGCAGGTGGATTTTTCGAAACCATTGGCAACGTATTGACTTCAATTTTTGGAGAAATTGATTGGTGGTGGATTGCAACGGCAATGTTAGGATGGTTATTTCTCGTTTTTCTTTTATTGGGCAAGGCAAATTCTGATATTGTTAAGTCAGAAATGAAGGCTAAGGATGTCTTGTTCAGAAGAAGGAATAATCGGATTTACAGAGGACGAAAAACCGCATTGAAGGCTGAGTATCGTGGTGCCTTATTTCTGTTAATTGGCTTGAATCTTATTTTATTGATGGTTAATTCCCTCGATGTGATTAATGTGTGGTTTGGATTTGAGTGGGAAGGAGAATATCTCAAGCAATTTGTACATGAAGGCACTTGGTTGTTAATTTTCTCAATTTTAATCTCCATTGCCATAATTCTATTTTATTTCCGCCGAAATCTAAATTTTTATCCGAAAAATAAAGCGTTAAAAATAGTGGCTTACGCTTGGATGATTCAAAACATTGTGCTTGCTGTGTCGGTTTTAATACGCAACATGCATTATATTGATTATTTCAATTTGGCTTACAAGCGAATTGGGGTGATCTTTTTTATTTTGGCTGTGATTGTTGGTGTGATAACTGTTATGATTAAAATCAGTAAGCCCAAAACTGCCTTTTTCTTGTTAAGATATAATGCCTTGAGTATTTATCTTATTTTTCTGATAATGGGTTTTTTCAACTGGGATGTAATTATTGCGCGTCATAATTTTGATCATTCAGAAACGGCTTTTGTGCACTATGATTACTTGGTTAACTTGGATGAAAAAGCCTTGCCATGCTTGGAAAAAGAAAGAGATGAGTTGCAAAAAATTGATGAATTACAAGTTGGCCAATTTGATTTTGCGCTTAATTATATGAGTTCTGAATTGTATTATTGCCGTATTCAGGAAAAAATTGATGCGTTTGTGGAGGAGTATCCAGAGCGACATTGGTTGTCATGGAATTACGCAGATTTTAATGCATATAGAATGCTTTCAGGTGAGTCTGGGAAATAAACATTTTGTTCTGTTTTTTAGATGCACAAATTTTCGATGCACATTTATCTGAAAATGATTAACTTTGCGATGATGAAGAAATTACTCGGCATATTTTTAATTATTTCCATGGTATGGGGATGTTATCAAATTGAATCCTATCCGCCCGAACCCGAGATTACCTATGTTTCTTTTGAATTGACTGATAGTGTTGACCTGCTGGGAAATATGGTATTAACCGGTGTTTTACGTTTCTCATTTATTGATGGGGACGGGGATGTCGGAGATTATGCCCCTACCGATACGAGTCAGAACGATTCGGTTAAGCATGTTTTTATTGATTTGTACAAGAAAGAGGACGGGATTTTTGTCAGACAAGATTTAATTGTCGATTATTATTATCGCATTCCGTATTTTGAACCGGGAGCTAATAATCCGGTGTTAAAAGGGGATGTGCTTATTTCCGATTTGAATTTTTATGCACCTTTTGGGGGGGATACACTTCGCTATCAATTTTATATGCGCGATCGTGCTGGGAATAAGAGTAATATTGAGCAAACGAATGTTTTTGTTCCACAGGATTCGCTTAACTTAAGGGAATAACATTTCGGTAATGCTCATATCGTTCAACAATCTCATTCACATAGTTAACCGGTTGATATCCCGTGCAGTAGCCGTTTCTCACAACATCGTCTTCATAGAATTTCGGATTGGATTTATGAAGTAGGAAATATTCTACATTTCCATCCCAAACATTTGGGTTTTGCTTGTACTTTTCAGCGAGGCGGATTGCATCTTGCACATGTCCGAAGCCAATATTGTAACCTGCAAGAATAAATTTTACACGGTCTTGATGCGAGGTAACAGATTCAGGAACAAGTTTATCAAGATAATTAATATAGCGTGCACCTGCCAATATCTGTTCATTAATTGATGAATTTTGATTTATGCCCATAGATTGAGCAGTGGAAGGCATAAATTGCATAATTCCAAACGCACCTGCCCACGAAACCGCATTTGGATTGAAGCGTGATTCTTGAAACATTAATGAGGCTAGAAGTCTCCAGTCCCAACCAATCATATCAGATGCTTCTTGAATTACGGCATCATATTCAGAAATTTTCCCGTCTTTTCCCGAGTAAAATACGCTTGCCATGGTTTGTGGTCCACGTGAGCTTTTAAAATATTTATGATATAAATAATTGTACTCTGCTGTTTCTTTGTACTCAATCAACCATTTATTAATGCTGTCTTTAAGTGCTTTTGATTCTTTTCGGACAGCCCAAGCGAGATTTTGCGGAAAACTTACGGGAATACTGATATCAATATTTCTGTAAAAATAATCATTAATGAGTGCAACATTTTCATCACAAACGGTGTAATCAATGGTTCCGATAGAAACTAAACGGATTAACTCCTCCATTTCCAGGCTGTCATTTTCGACAATTCTGATGTTACCGGCAATTTCTTCAGCGATGTTGCGTAAACGGTCATAAGCAGCTCCGCCTTTTTGAATATGTATCGTTTTGCCTTCAAGCTCAAGTTGGTTATTGATAAATTCAATCGAATCTGTTTCATTGATAGGACGTTTACGTTGCACAAGCACTTGTCTGGTTTGCGCGATGGGTTCCGTAAATTCGAAGATTTCTTTTCGTTCCGGAGTAATTGTTAAGCTTTGCGCAATGATATCTATGTCCTGATTTTTTAGATAATCAGTGCTTTTAATTAAGTCATTTTCGACGATTATTTTAAGTTTAAGATCGTGAACCTTCGCAAATTTATTCAATATTTCGTATTGAAACCCCATGGGCTTGCCGCGATACACAAAATAATCTGTTGAATTTGTACTTACTCCGACAATGAGTTCACCCCGATTTAAGATTTCTGGGAAATCAACTGCTGTATTGTCTTCATCAGGTGCTTCTTTAGTGCTTAAAGTACATTTGCCGAAAACTAGTGCAACTACAAAAAGCGCAATGAAGCCCAAGTATTTGAGCTTTGAATATTTCATATGTAAAGTTTTAGTCATAAAATTCCCAAGAGAAACCAAAATGTAATCCACCGACTCTGTCCGGATAAGATAACAATGAATATCCTCTAAGGTTTAAAAAGCTTTGGCCTACATTAGAATAACGTAAGAAAGCACGAAAACGTTTCACTTTAAAGCTTAAAAATGCATCAATGAGTGGAACTGATTCGTTTATTTGTTGGTTTTGGATGGCAAAGAAACCCGTTGCCGGGATGTAAGTATATGACTCGTAATCAGAGTAAAAGCGTGTGTCTATACCGACTCTGAGCAGCATGTTGTTTTCAAAAATACGGTTTTCATAAAATAGTCCGGCAAATGCCATAAGCTCCGGTAATTTTATGATTTCTTCATTATCGATGTATTGAAATGCGATATCTCCTTTCAGCCCGAATTTTCCGAGGTAAAAGACTTTAGATAAGCCGGCATTTGCGACATTTAATATTTGATTTAGTTGTACGGGGATGCCGGTTTCTGCGATGTAAATGCTATTGTTAAGGAGTGCATGATTGACATATGCTTTCAGATGATAATTTTGCATCACAAGTGCCAGTTCAGTGCGTAAAGTAAATGTTTTATCAAATTGATTATCCCATTGAAAATGATTGGATGCAAATTTTTCGTAAAAGTAGTTAGTTTCCTGATTTGCGATTGTGTTTGAAAGAAACAAGCCTGAATTTCTGGTTGAATCTGTCAACATTGATAGTTTGCTGCTAAGCCGGATGTCTCCTTGGGTTCTTCCGCTGATACCATATTCTGCATCAAGTGCATAATCAAATTTAGCATTTTGCATGGATGATATATTTCCGAGAATCGCATGATTTTGAATGACATCATCAACAGTGACAATATGATATTTGCTAAAATTGTTCTGAATACCTACAAATGCGCGCCATGTCGGCAAACTGTCTTTTCTGTGAAAATACTGTAAGCCGGCAATATGGTTAAATGCATTGAGTGAAATTGAATCGAAGGTTGTTGTAGAATCACGGTAAATATGCTCGTAAAAATCCGATGGGATATCTGAATACATTCGGAAATTTCTATTCAATCTGAATTCTTGAAAAATACTGTAACTTCCTTGATGAGATATTTGGATTGCAGTATCGGTTTCAGTAAAAATGGTATCGTATTTCATGTTGCCGAGTCGGTATTCATGCGTGAAAGACAATTCCTGATGAGTCATGACGGATTCAGCATTTTTGAGTCTTACTTCCAAATTTGGGATTCTTTGATTGTCGATTCGATATGCAGAATCACTTACGATGCCACCAAATTCTTGAAACGCATATTTATTATGAATCAAACTCAAATGATTTTGGTATCGTTTTTTCGTATATGATTGCCAGAGGCTAAAATCCTTTACTTTGGATTCTGAATGCGTGAAATCACCGTTCGATTTTATTGATCGGTATTTTACGCCCACATTTGTAAAAGGAGAAGGGTTGGCCGTGAAAACAGCCATGACATCTTCGAAATCTTGAGGGCCACTAATGAATTGGAATTTCGCAAAGGGTTTTCTTGTGTCAAAGAATACAATTTGATTTGTTTGTGTTGTGTATTTTTGAAATGGTTGCAGAAAGATGAATTCGGGATTTTGACTTTGTTTAAAATAGTCAAATGCTTTAAATGCATGTCCGTTATTTCCGGTTCTCATTCCTCCAAAAACATTGTCATGATAATAAGTTTCGACATTGTGAAAGTTATTTAGAGAAGTATCAGATTTAATGTCTGCGTCAAAGTTTTGTGGGATAATGTTTAACTGATATGTATCGAAGTATCTTTCAATTCCTTCATGTTGGGCACTTGCAAGTGTCCATACGAAAAGAAAGGATAGTATCAGCCCATATTTATTCATAAATACAAAGGTAAAAAAAAAGCCTTGCGAAAATTCGCAAGGCTTTAAAAATAGGCGGCGACCTACTCTTCCACGTTAGTAGTACCATCAGCGCTAGTGAGCTTAACTTCTCTGTTCGGAATGGGAAGAGGT
>JAQIBY010000138.1 GCA_027858835.1 Bacteroidales bacterium
TTGAACATAAATTAAAAAAAAAGTTGTAATATTGCTTTACTTTTTCAGTACAAATTTAAACGGGTTCTATTTTGTGCTTGAAAAACTCAAAAAAATGAATTTTTAGAACCCACCTTAATACAAAATCAATGCAACACAATAAACTAACTGTAATTATCAGTTTATTGATAATACTTTCAATTCAAGGCTTTTCACAGGGAGTAGCAATAAATACTGATGGCAGTAACGCTGACGGCTCTGCCATGCTGGATGTCAAAGCAAACGATAAAGGCGTACTTATACCAAGAGTCAACATAGCTGACCTTTCAACTGCAGCACCGGTTACAACACCAGCTGAAGGATTACTGGTCTATAATATAAATGCGACGACCGGTGAAGGCTTTTACTACTGGAATAGTAGTGAATGGACAAGATTAACCATCAATAACGATGAAAGACCTCCAAAATGGAGCGGAACATCATTAACTAGTTCTGATATTGGGCGCACCGGAAATGTGGGAATCGGAACAACAAGTCCACAAAGCCAATTACACATTACCGAAGACATGCAACTTGGTACTGATGGAGTAAATCGCAATAACCTAATGACATTTTGGGCTGAAAACAATTACGAAGCAAATATCCTTATGCGGGAAACACCTGACCACGGGATGGGAATTCGCTATAACGCTACGGATAACAATTTGTATTTTGACAGATATCCAAATACTACTGTCCCCTCACCGATAATGACAATTATGAGAGATAATGAGCGTATCGGCATTGGAACTACCACACCACAAACGATGTTTCATGTTGATGGAAGTGTCAGATTTTCAAATCTGGGAGCAGGAATACAAACTACCGGCTTAATGATAGATGCATCCGGAAATCTATCCAGCAGAAGCCTCAACATTGCAAACTGGGACAATGCTTATTCCTGGGGAGATCATGCCACTGAAGGATATTTAACGACAGAAACAGATCCAACATGGAACGGAACTGCAAACCAAACCAGCAATATCGGCAGAACCGGAAACGTTGGGATTGGAACAACAAGCCCACTACTTCCACTGGATATTAGAGGTGATATAGTATTGGGATCAGGCTTTACACCAACAGCAATTACCGATGACAACTTATTAAATATTATTGTTGGCACAAATGCATCCGGGGCTACAAATGGCATTTCTTTTTATGAAAACACCAGTGGATTTGGAATGAAACTTGGCTATGATGGCACAGGATCAGGAGCAACGAATAAAATGGCAATATATAGTGACAGCGATACAGAACTCGTCACATTTGAAAACGGTGGAGAAATAGGTATTGGAGTAACAGCACCAAATAATGATTTAGATGTGAACGGAAATGCACAAATCAGTGAATACCTTTTGGTTGGTAACCCAAGCAGCCCACAAGCTGTCAGTTCAACCTTTACAGAATTTTATTCCACCGGAGATGAAGCCTTTTCCGGATGGGAATTTGAAAATCATTGTGGCACCTCATTTTGGGATGTCGTCTATCCCGGAAGTGCAGCGGATAATGTATATGCAATTTTTGACAACCAAGGAAGTTCCTCAAGGGCTCACATTTACTCTCCTTGGTTATGGATTCCAACAGGAACAACAGACCTAGCCGTCGGACTACATCATAACAACAGTTTGGAATCTGGTTGGGATGGATCATTTATCGAATACTCAACAAATGGGACCTCATGGACAAAAATCACAAGCTGGGCAATGGGCGACTACAATGCAAATCCATATGGCAGTAATACAAGTTGTAATGGGACAGACCGACAAGAAGGATGGTCGAATTCCGGGTATTCGCTATCAATTAGTAATGGTCTTAGCATTGATGGCACGTGGGTTCGCTTTAGAATTGTCGGTTTCGAAGATGTATCAGTTAACTCCGGAGAATGCAGGGTTTATCGATTTTTTGTTGAAGGAAATGCCCCTTCTTTTGGTGGAACCTCATTTCAAAATGGAAACATTTATGCAGAAAATAACATTTATGCAGGCTCTGATGTGTTACTTGGAGATATTGCTGAATTCTTTGAAGTTAGCGGATCATCCAAGCCCGGTTATCTCATTTCAATAAACCCGAAACAAAAAGATGCGTATTTTGTCAGCTCAAAACCATACGATAATAACTTAATCGGAATCCATTCAACAAATCCAACATTAACAATAAATGACCCCAGCAGCGGAGAACCCGTCGCGTTAACAGGACGTGTTCCAGTATTAGTCACAGGTGAAAACGGACCTATCAAACCCGGAGATTTCATCACATCAAGCAGCACATATGGATATGGAATGAAAGCAGACAATCAAGGTTTTGTTATCGCAAAAGCACTCGAGCACTTCGATGGTATCGGCAAAAAAAGAATTCTTTGTCTTATTCAACCGGGATACTATAATCCCAGTAACTCCCTAAACTTGTCAAGTGGAAATTTTATAATTCAAAAAGGAATGAAGGAAATTACAGTATTCGATAATTCCATTCAATCTAAATCAAAAATATTCATCAGCTTACTTGGCGACCCAGGTTCAAGACATTGGGTTAGTGAAAAAGAAAATGGAGCTTTTACAATTAATTTTGCAAATCCTGTTACAGATAATACACCTTTTGATTTCCTTATAGAAAACTCGGCAATAATTCAAAAGCAAAAGAACCAAAACCAAACAGTTATCAACAAACAAAATTTCGAAGCAAATCATAATAGAGATTTATCAGAATGGGAATATTGTGAACAAAAAGGCGTATATTGGAAGAAAGAAAAAAACACTAAAAACACCTCAAATCTACCCCTATTATTAGGTACATCAATCCCGGCAGCTCCGGAGATCAAAGAAAATGTTTACATTTTTACTGAAAGTATGGGGCTAAAAATGATTAAAAACTTTTCTAAAAATCAAGATGAAGACACAACTTTAAAAAACAATCAAAAAAATGCGCCCAAAGAATAATCCCCTTTTGTTACTCAGGTAACATTTTACATGCCCAACATTCACGTTCTTTGTTGTAGAAATTAAAAATTATACAAACATGAAAC
>JAQIBY010000059.1 GCA_027858835.1 Bacteroidales bacterium
TTGCGGCGATTCTGATATTGCTAGTAATATTCTTGCAACAGATACTGATGCTCCTTCAGCATGCACAGGTGGTGGGACAACAGGAAAAGGTGTTTGGTATCAATTTACAGGAACAGGGCAGGAGGTAACGGTTTCTACAGATAATGCCGGAACCAACTTCGATACGCAAATCAATGTCTTTAGCGGAAATTGTGGCGCGCTCGTTTGCGAGGGTGGAGATGACGACAACGGAACCGGAACAAGCTCAAGCCTGACATTTGTCGCAACTAACGGAACGGATTATTACATTTATGTGGATGGTGACGGAGCTGTCGAAGGACAGTTTGAAATCTCTGTAACTTGTGTCGATGCGTGTAATGCAAATCCTGGAACATGGCAATATTAATCCTCAAAATCTGATATTATGAAAACATTTAAATTACATATTATCCTGATTTTGTTGGTTTTTGTTTTGACAAATAGCCTGTCAGCACAATGCGACTTTTTTGGAACAGTATCTGTGCAGTCTGACGGTTATACCAATACTTTGGGATATACGCATCAATACATACTTGTCGAGGATAATTCTGGTACACATGGAGATATTCTGGACATAACGACCGATGGAGATTTTGGTAGTCTTGATGAAGGCTCATATTTTCTACATGCAGTGAATTACGAAGGAAGTCAGCCTGCTGAACTTGCTATTGGACAAACTTGGGCAGCACTTGATGCATACGATCAGGATGTCGGAAATTGTTTCGAAATATCTGATGCATATTACAATCGTGCGGTGAATGTCTGTTCACCTGATGATGTATGCTTTCGAAATCCAATTGAAATTGCAGTGGAAAATTTCAATCAAGATGCTGGATACCTTTTAAGATACATCTTAGTAAGCACCGGCGATGGGACAATTGTCGATTTCAATGATACAGGAAGCTTTGGAGAGATAGACTATACAAATTCTGGAACTTACGATGCATACGCTCTAAGTACGAATGATGCGACTCTAATTGCTGATTTGACCCAAGGCATGCTTTTTTCAAATTTCTCAAGCTTAGCTGATGCCACTTGCGCAGAATTTATAGGACCAAGAGAAATTACAGTGCTTGATAATAATTTTGTCTATGTTGCTGATGGAACAACGGTTGAAGCAACAGCATTTTGTGAGGTTGATGGATGGACACATTATTCTACAGCTGCAAATCCTCACGATTTCGTGTTCTCTATTTATAAAAATGTAAATGATATTGCGGCAACTGTGGAAATTAATGTTGCTGCCAATGGTTTAAATTATTTGTCATCGGCTTCGGATTTTGAATATTCTACTCATACCATGCGTAGAAGCTGGTCGGTATCGGCATCTGGAGTAGATTATAATATCGGAGACGGTAGTCTTACAAATCCAGTTAAAGTTCGCTTTTACTATCCTGCTTCAGAAAAGGTTGCTTTGAATAATATTGTCAATGATTTCCTAAACGGGACAAATGCCACAAGTGTTAATTCATCGCTTTTTAATCATGAATATATTAGGGAAGCTCGATGGTTTAAAACTATTGATGGCAATGCCTTGGACTTAAATGCGATGACAACACCTGAATTAATCACAGATGCATATGGTCCAACTGTTGTTGGGGATGAGTTGACAACGGCAAATGGGGTGAATTATGTTGAATTAGCTGACATTACCGGTTTTTCCGGAGGAACATATGCCATTGGTACAGGTCCTAAAAACAATGAAGATGTATTGCCTGTCGAATTGCTTGATGTCCAATTGAAAGCGGAAGCCAATTATGATTTGATGAGCTGGTCAACGGCAAGTGAAATGAATAATGATTTCTTTGCGATTGAGACGTCTGTAAATCTTATCGATTTTATTGAAATCGGTCGTGTCTCCGGCGCAGGGAATTCAAAAACCATTCAAGAGTATGAATTTCAAAACTATGATATTCAATCTACGACTCAATATTATCGACTAAAGCAGGTGGATTTTGACGGGAGCTTTGATTATTCTGAAATCTATTCGCTTACGAGGAATTCAGAAAATATTCATATTGAGGTTTATCCAAATCCCTTTACGGATAAATTTGTCCTAAAATGGAAAGGCGCGCATTCTGATACTGAAATTAGTTTACAGATTATTAATGAATTAGGCCAGGTGGTTTATCTTGATGATTTTCAACTTGCCACATTAAACGGTTTGTATGAAATAATACCCGGACAATTGGTTTCGGGGGTTTATATTTTAAAACTCACAGCACCAAGTTTTAATCTTAAGTTTAAAATGATAAGGAAGTAATTGTGTTTCTGTTTGTTTTAAATTCCACGAAAGGGAGCTCAATATCGGGCTCTCTTTTTTTTGGTTCTACTGCAAATACCGTGGAAGAAATATTATTTTGGATTATTTATAACTGAACGAAATGCAGCTAATGAATAAGGGAATAAATTAGTAACGCAGACCTGCCTGCCGGCTGGCAGGGTTTCGCATAAGAAGCGCAAACCTGCCTGACGGCAGTCAGGGAACCGCTAAGAAAAAAATCTGCATTATAAAATAAATGATTCTCTTTGCGGCTCTCTGCATCT
>JAQIBY010000078.1 GCA_027858835.1 Bacteroidales bacterium
TAATTTGGTGCTTGGTGCTAGTGTCAGGTGCTTGGGAAATTGTGCTAAACAGCAAACTGTCTGCTGAATTCTTACAGATTTCTCAGTCACTCCACTTCGTTACGTTCCTTCGAAAAGACATTTTTTAAAGTTTTGGGAGAGGAAAAAGGGCGATGACATTTTGGCAAATTCAACACTTTGTCATCGCCCTTTTTCCCAGTACTGCAAGGCAATGCGGTCATTTCGAAGGAGGTACGACTGAGCGATGTACAGAGCCGGTCGAAGTGAAATCTGAAAGAAAATAACAAAACTTGTCCGGCGAAGACGAATAACAAGGAAGCACCAAAACTCAATATTCAAATTCCAAACATTTACACTATGCAAAACTGCTAGCTGGTTGTTGAAATTACAATCGAAATTTCTTGAAAAAACAAAACTGAAATCTCAAACGAAAACACTGCTTGAAATTTGGTGCTTAGGATTAGGAATTTCATCAATTTTCACTCAAAATCGATTTGATAATCAGTCCGATAATTGCACCACCGGCAGAACCAATCACACCATATTTAACAGTTTTGTTTTTACCACTTCGTTGATAACCATACAACATCGCCTCATCATCAGCATATTGCGGATGCCTCAGGATAAATTCATCGCGTGAGGGTTTAACCAAAGCCATACTTGCACTATATACAATTGGAAAACTCAAGCCAACAACCGGATTATCAAAAATAAACACGCCAACTCCACTTACAATAAAACCGCCAGCCAATGCTAAGTAAGGTTTATACTCTGTTCTTGCAAAACTTGAACCCTGAACATAAGCATCCATATCTTTCACCGACATTTGCTCTTCATCAATAGGAGCATATACAATTTTCAGCTCATTCAAGCTATCAGTATAAGAAAACACATCCTCCAAAAGCACACTACGCGTTACCAATTTACCGGTGGGTTTTTCTGTCTGATAATAAAACATATTAGCATCGTAATCAACTGAATATTTAAGAACTACATCTGTTTTACCATTTAATAATCGAATCTGTTTTTCAGTTTGAGCATTCAATATATTAACACTCAAAATTAATAAAGCAGTAAAAACACTGTACATGAAAAATTTCATAATCATTCAGGTTGATTTAAAGCAAAGATAGGCAATTCAACTTATTATTGTATAAAAGACAAAAAACTTTAATCAAAATGCCGTTTTTTTTGTTCATCATTTAGCTGAGTAATAAACCTGACAATAATTAGTTTTTTTGTTGCCGGAAATTATTAATTTTACCTTGTATAAAATTTATCAATTTAAATGTTGAAACTATGAATACTGACCAGTTTATTATCAGACACCTCGGCCCTCGCGAAGCGGATATTAAGACCATGTTAAAAGCTGTTGGAGTTGAGTCATTGGATCAATTAATCAATGAAACCATTCCTTCTTCAATTCGTTTAGACAAGGATTTAGCGCTTGAAAAGGACGGGATTTCGGAGCAGGAGTTTTTGAATCATATTAAATCGATTGCTTCAAAAAACAAGTTATATCGCTCATACATCGGTATGGGATATTACAATACAAATTTGCCATCGGTAATTAAGCGAAATGTTTTTGAAAACCCGAGTTGGTACACCTCATACACTCCCTATCAGGCAGAAATATCCCAAGGTCGATTAGAAGCGCTTTTAAATTTCCAAACCATGCTCATCGAACTCAGCGGAATGGAAATTGCAAACAGCTCATTGCTCGATGAAGCAACGGCTGCAGCTGAAGCCATGTCGCTTATGTTCGACACTCGCTCAAGAAAAGACGTAAAAGCAGGGAAAAATAAATTATTTGTTGATCAAAATATTTTCCCGCAAAGCTTAGATGTCATTCAAATGCGTGCTAAACCCATTGGCGTGGAAATCGTAATGGGTGATTACAAAAGCATTGAAATGGATGAAATGTTCTTTGGCGCAATTTTGCAATATCCTGCTGCTGACGGAACGGTTAATGATTACGAAGCCTTTGCGGACAAAGCGCATGACAAAGGAATGCTAGTAACTGCCGTCGTTGACATTATGGCAATGGTTTTACTAAAAAAACCTGCCGACTGGGGTGCAGATGTTGTTGTTGGAAATACACAACGCTTCGGTGTACCGATGGGATTTGGCGGTCCACATGCCGGATATTTGGCAACTGCCGAAAAATACAAACGGAACATTCCTGGGCGTATCATTGGTGTATCTGTTGACAAACACGGAAACAAAGCCTTAAGAATGGCATTGCAAACCCGCGAACAACATATTAAACGTGAACGGGCAACATCCAATATCTGTACTGCACAGGCATTGTTGGCCAACATGGCCGGGTTTTACGCAGTGTATCATGGGCCGGAAGGATTAAAATACATTGCAAAATCCATTCATGCAAAAGCTCAGGCCTTGAACAATGCAATTTCCGAACTTGGTTATCAGCAACTTAATGAAAATTATTTTGACACAATTCGAATTCAGCTTCCGGATGACATTCAACAAATTGATATCCAAAGCATTGCTGCCGACAAACACATCAACCTAAATTATGAGGAAAATGGAATTGTCAGCATTAGTATGGATGAAAGCGCCGGCATTAAAGATCTGAATGATATCATCTCAATATTTGCAAAAGCAAATAACAAGCACAATATCACCATTGAGGCACTTGAAGAAAAAACGAATATTCCGAAATCATTGCTTAGAAAAGACAAATTCTTACAGCAAAAAGTTTTCAATTCTTATCACAGTGAAACTGAAATGATGCGTTACATGCATAAACTGGTAAAACGCGACATTGCACTGAATCAATCCATGATTCCACTCGGTTCCTGTACGATGAAACTCAATCCGGCAACAACGATGTTACCATTGTCATGGGATGAGTTTGGCGGAATTCATCCATTCTCTCCTGCCGACCAATGGAAAGGATATCAGGAAATGATGTGTGAATTACAAGCTGATCTTGCTGAGATCACAGGATTTGACAGCGTGAGTCTGCAACCAAACTCAGGTGCTAGCGGCGAACACACCGGTTTAATGCTGATTAGTGCATATCAGAAAGCAAAAGGAGAATCGCATCGAAATATTTGTTTAATTCCTGGCTCTGCACATGGAACAAATCCGGCAAGCGCAGTAATGGCAGGAATGAAAGTTGTCGTCACTAAAACTGACGATAACGGAAATATCTCCATCGACGATTTGCGCCTCAAAGCAGAAGAACACAAAGACAATCTGGCTGCATTTATGGTAACTTATCCATCCACACATGGCGTGTTTGAAAGCCAAATTCGTGAGATGATTAAAATCATTCATGACAATGGCGGATTAGTTTATATGGACGGCGCCAATATGAATGCACAGCTTGGCCTGACCAGCCCCGGACACATCGGAGCAGATGTATGCCATTTGAATTTACATAAAACCTTTGCTATTCCTCATGGTGGTGGTGGACCCGGAATTGGAGCCGTTGGCGTTGCAAAACATTTAACTGATTATCTACCCGGACACAAAGTTGTAAAAACCGGAGGCGACAAAGCCATTCCCGCAGTTGCTGCAGCACCATTTGGTTCAGCAAGCATTCTCCCAATTACTTATGGTTTTATTAAAATGTTGGGAGCAAACGGACTCAAAAAATCTGCTGAAGTTTCTATTCTCAATGCAAACTATATTGCAAAACGTTTAGAGGGATGGTACGATGTTCTTTACACCGGAGAAACCGGTCGTTGCGCCCACGAGATGATTCTCAACCTGCAGCATTATCAATCTGAATACCATGTTGGCTCTGTCGATATTGCGAGGCGATTGATGGATTTCGGATTCCATGCACCTACCCTATCTTTCCCTGTACATGAAACCCTTATGGTTGAACCGACAGAAAGTGAAAGCAAAGAAGAACTCGACCGTTTTATCGATGCAATGATTCAAATCCGTAAAGAACTCGATATGATTAAAGAAGGAAAATTCTCTGTGGAGGACAATCCAATCATCAATTCACCACATACTGCCACAGAATGTGTCAGTAATGAGTGGGAACATAAATACGGCAGAGAATTAGCAGCATACCCATTAGACTGGATTCGCGAAAATAAATTCTGGCCGTATGTCGGCAAGATTGACAATGGTTACGGAGACAGAAACCTGATGTGTACCTGCGATTCGATTGAATCATATGAAGAATAAAATCAATTGATTTTATCAGAAACAAATATTAAATCAAAAAATAAAACTTAAAAACCGGGGATATCCCGGTTTTTTTTTGTAAAATTGTATTGAAAGAAGGAATTTTTTAAAATAAAACTGATTTATTCAAAAAAAAATATGAAACAAATCAGATAATAACGTATTTTTAGGGTTTAAAACCATTGTCTATGAAACGAATTTTACTACTGATCGCATTATTAATTGTTGGAGCTTCTTTACAACTTGAAGCCAAAAGTGATTCTGAGACAAAAACCGCAAAATCTGACAAGCATTTTGCAAAATCAGAAACGGTATATTTCTTTGAAAATCAAGGGGAATACCCTGATGAAGTATCATTCTATGCAAAAACATGGTTTGGTAATTTATTTGTCAATGAGCAGAATGAAATGGTGTATTCTTTACCGAATTCATTCGGAAAACAAAGCAGCAGTGTTGCTTTTATCGAACGCCTTGTGAATTCAAACCACACTGAAATTCAAGGGGAAAACGGGGAAACCGGCAAGTTTCATCTGTTTAAAAATGGAATAGAATCCCATTCGGAAAAAGCAAATTTCGAGTCTGTAAAAATGGAAGCAGTATATGAAGGCATTGATTTACAGCTAAAAATGCAACGAAATAATATTGAAAAAATATTCATCGTTCATCCTGAGGCAGACTGCAAACAAATTCGCATAGAAATGGAAGGTGTCAATTCCATTGCCATTATAGAAAATCAAATGCAGGTAGAAACCGCACTTGGCAGCATTGAATTTACTGCACCAATCGCGTTTCAATACATCAATGGTGAAAAAATCCTTGTGGAAGTAGCATACCAACTCTTTAACAATCAAGAATATGGCTTTTCTGTTGGTCAATACAATCCTGATTATGCCTTGTACATTGACCCGCTGCTTACATCAAGTTTTATTGGTGGAACCAGTGGAGACAACGGGCTTTCACTCGCTTTAGACAATAACGGAAAATTATTCATGGCCGGCTATACTTGGTCTGCAAACTACCCGACAACAACGGGAGTATTTGACGAAACTTACAATGGAGGGAGCTTTGACGCATTCATATCCAGATTTGATACACTGCTTACAACATTAGAAGTGTCAACATTCATTGGTGGCTCAAATTACGAAGAAGGCGTTAGTCTGGCTATTGACACTCTCACCGGAGAAGTCTATCTCGGAGGTACCGTGGAGTCAACAAACTTTCCGACAACTTCGGGCGCTTACAGCAATACACATAGCGGTGCTGAATCTGATTTAACAATCAGTAAACTCTCAAACGACTTAAGCACCTTAATCGCATCAACTTACCTCGGCGGTAGCGGTGATGATGTTTGCACCCGCATATTATATGATTATGTCAACGATGAAATCTTTATCACAGGACACACAAAATCAACAGACTTCCCTACAACTGTCGGAGCCTATGACGAAACGTTTGACGGTGCAGGAACACTTAGTGCTGCATTCGTTTCCAGATTAGATTCAGACCTCACCACATTACAAGCCTCAACACTAATTGAAGGAAGCAACGCAGATGAAGCACATGCATTGCAATTTGACAATAATGGCGATATTCTCTTGGGCGGATACACCGTTTCTCTCGACTGGCCGGTAACTCCGGGTGTATATGATATGACACAAAATTCGAATAAAGATGCCTTCCTTCTTCGTTTAGATTACGATCTTACAACACTCATGAACTCTACATTTATCGGTGGTGGATATTACGACTGGGCAACAGATTTACTCCAGGATGCCAGCGACAATATTTATATCGTCGGGCACACCGCTTCCGATGATTATCCAACTACTGCAGGAGTATATGGCGAAATATTTGATAATGCCGTTGATGTATTTGTCTCCAAATTCTCTGATGACATGACTACTTTAATAAGCTCAACATTCATCGGCGGAAACTCTTGGGAATATGCATACAATATTGAAATGGGAATTGACGGATACCTCTTCATTTCAGGAAATACATATTCTCCGGATTATCCTGCAACATACGGTTCTTATGACACAGTATTTAATGGCGCAATCGATGTCTTTATCACAAAAATTGATACTGATTTGATAAATATTCCCGCATCCACCTTTGTCGGAGGCACTGACTTTGATTATGCAGAAGATATTGTTATTGATGAATATGGACAAGTTTTCTTTACAGGATACACTGCTTCGGGAGACTATCCAACAACATCAGGAGCTTATGCTGAAGTTTTCAACGGAACTCCCGGGACATCCCGTGATGCATTTATTTCAAAATTTGACAAAAATCTTTCAACGGAACCACCAAGCATTATTACTCAACCGATAGACCAAACTGTTTGTGAAAACACAGATGCAGAATTTATTGTTGAAGCCGCAGGTGGCGGAACAATTACTTATCAATGGTTTCAGGGAAATTCAGGTATTTACAACCCTATTGCCGGTGCAACCAATGATACATTAAGTTTGGCTGTTGATTTTAGTATGGATGGCGACTCAATTTTCTGCTTAGTGGAAAATGAAGGTGGATCTGTCTTTTCTGATACGGTACAACTCAATGTCGATCAACTCGTATTGGCAGATGCCGGACCTGACCAACAAACTTGCGAAATTGATAATGCTGTCATGGCAGCAGTTCCACCTGCTAGTGGAACCGGTTTCTGGTATCGCATTTCCGGCTCAGGGGCATTCGGAGCTCCAAATGACCCGGGATCTGCTGTTATCGGATTAGGAATTGGTGATAATGAATTTGTTTGGGAGGTTACTAGCGGAACCTGTATAACAACCGATACAGTCGTCATTACGCAAGACATAATCATTACGGCAAATGCCGGTGCTGATATTGCTATTTGTGATGTTGATTTTACAACTATGAATGCAAACCCTGCGGCTCCGGGAATTGGAACATGGATTGTTACTGATACCGGTGTTCCGGACGATATCAACGACCCAAGCAGCCAAATTACGGCACTCGATTACGGAACAAATTCCTTCACATGGGAAGTTGTCAATGGCGCATGTACTGATTCAGATAACATGACAATCACACGCGATAGTTTAATTATTGCCGATGCCGGTATGGATCAGATTTTCTGTGAAGATGATACAACAACATTAATTGCAAATAACCCGACTCCCGGTTCAGGAATATGGACAGTAATCTCAGGAAATGGAGTTTTTGACGATGACACAAATCCCAACACACTCGTTTCCGCACTCGATTACGGACAAAATGAATTGGAATGGACAATTACAAATGGAGCATGTATTTCATCTGATAGAGTCATCATTCAAAGAGATTCTCTCATTATTGCAGATGCAGGGACAGATTTAAATCTCTGTGGCATTTACCATAGCGTGATAACTGCTGAAAATCCAACACCCGGTACAGGAATCTGGTCGGTTGCATCAGGTAGTGGAACATTCGCCCAGCCAACACAAAATGTAACAACGGTTTCTGGCCTGAGTGTTGATGAAAATCAACTTGTATGGGAAGTTACCAATGGCACTTGTATCAGCACTGACACGTTGATAATAGACATTGATACAGCCATTACTGCACAAGCAGGAGGCGATCAGCAAATTTGCGGAGACAATACCAACCTAAATGCCTTAAATCCAGCGCCGGGAATCGGCATGTGGTCAGTTTATAACGGCGGTGGTGTTATTGCAGATCCTGCAAATTATCAAACTAGCATTTCTGGTTTAAATGCCGGCAGTAATGTACTACATTGGACAGTAACTAATGGCGCATGTGAAACTTACGATGAAATTGAAATTATTTCTGATACTCTGATTGTTGCAGATGCCGGAAACGACACAACAATTTGCCACACTAATGCTGTCCAATTAAACGCTCAAGTTGATGCTCCGGGAATCGGAACATGGTCTTTGTTTAGTGGAAATGGCAGTTTTGCAAATGTAAATAATCCACAAACCATTATTTCAAACCTTGCACCTGAAGAAAATGTATTAATCTGGTCGGTTGCATCGGGTTCATGTACCACGACCGATACGCTTGTCATTTATCGTGACACACTGATTTTCGCGGACACTGAAGCTGATTTCAGTATATGTGGAACTGCAACGGAAATCTCAGCCGACATGCCGATTGCTCCAATGTACAGCGGATACTGGGAAGTCATTAGCGGAAATGCTGACTTTGCAGATTCAACCCAAATGATAACAACGGTTAGCAATCTTCAAACCGGAGATAATATTTTCCAATGGAATGTTACAAACGGGTTCTGTACAGAAACAGCACAACTTACTGTCACAAGTGACACAGTAATCCCGGCAGTCACCATGCCAAATCAAACACTCTGCGATACAAACTTCCTCGACATCTCAGCCGATGACGCAACACCTGCTACCGCATGGTGGAGTATTATTAGCGGTGGAGGAACAATTGCTGATTCAAGTGCGAATATGACGACAATTTCAAACCTCCCCGAAGGAGAAACCGTATTACAATGGACTGTTGTTAATGGCGCTTGTACCGAAACTAGCAATCTCACCATTACACGGGACATTTTAGTTGTCGCTGATCTTGGTGCGGATTATGCCGTTTGTGATTCAATCATTACCATAACAGGAAATGACCCAACACCTGGCGTGGCACTATGGACAGTTGAATCAGGAAATGCAGTAATCACGAATCCAACAGATGCGGAAAC
>JAQIBY010000111.1 GCA_027858835.1 Bacteroidales bacterium
TATTATTAGTGGGCATACTTATTTTTATTTTATCCTTTCCAATAGATAAAACCTTAAAAGGTCAAATCTTAAGTTTCCTTGCTATAATCGTAAGTGCAGGAATTGCTTTAAGTTCAACGACTGTATTGGGAAATCTTATTGCTGGAATAATGAATAACTCGATGAACCGTTTCAGGAATGGCGACCTTATTAAAATTGGAGAGTTACAAGGTAGGGTTACAAAGAAAAGTATTTTCCATACTGAGATTCAGCTGGAAGATAGCAATTTTATTACCATTCCAAATTTATACATTGCTACTAATCCTGTTAAGTTAACTCGCAAAACAGATAGCGTAATTTCTACGTCTGTTTCATTAGGCTATGACATACCACGCACAAAAATTGAAGAATCGTTGAAAGAGGCTGCTATTTCTACTGGATTAAAAGACCCTTACGTATACATCACAAACCTGGGTGATTATTCAGTGGTGTACAAAATACACGGCTTCTTAGACGAAAGCAGTAAATACTTTAGCACCAACTCTTTATTGAATGCTAACGTAATGGATGTGCTTCATAAGAAAAAAATTGAGATAGTTTCTCCAACTTTTATGAATCAGAGAAATGCAAATGAAAAAGCGTTTATCCCACAAGAGATTCTTAAAAATGAAATTTCAAATAACGAACAAATACCTGAAGATTTAGTTTTTGACAAAGCAATCAAATCAGAAAAAATTGAAAAAAAGAAAGACCAGCTTGAGGAATTAAATAAACAACAAGAATTGCTTAGCGAAAAACAAAAGGATTTAAAGAATAAGGATGACATTAAAAAAAATGAATTGTCAATTGAAAATATTGATAAACAAAAGGAGAAAGTTGAAAAAAGTATTGAAAAAAATAATGAAAAGGAAAATTCAAATAATTAACAACGCTTTATAATACATAGTGCTTGCAAGAAAATTACTGTTTTTCAGTCTCTGATAAGAAAACGCCAAAGATAAGACTTTCGAAGTTTCTAAAAACAAGGAACTGACGAACGAATCAAGAGCAGAGGCAAAGTTTACTTTGACTATGCCTTGCAAGGAGGAAGAAGAAGCTCTGGGCTGCAAAAGCGTGTAAATTACATACCGCAGTAAAAAGCGTTTTCCCGAATAAGAATTTTGATTATATTGCGGTGGAAATAGTTTTTGGTGGAGTAGTGGTAAGCGGTAAAAAATATACCGTCAAGCTTATAGCCAATAACTAGAATCACAAAAGCAAATATTATTAAATGAATAAAAACATTAGGCATATAATTGATTTAGAAAGAGTTAACGCGCTTTTGGAGGCTTTTAACAAAACAACAGGATTTGTTACTGCAATTCTGGATCTTGAAGGTAATGTAATATCCAAATCGGGTTGGCGGCAAATTTGTACCGAATTCCACCGCAAAAATCCTGAAACATTAAAAAGGTGCATCATTAGTGATACTGAGCTGGCAAACAAAGTGGGAAAAGGTGAAAAATACCTCGCATACAAATGCATGAACGGACTGATGGATGTAGTTGTACCACTAAAAATAAATGGGGAACATGTTGCCAATTTATTTTCGGGTCAGTTCTTTTTTCAAAAACCCGATATTGCTTTCTTCAAAAAACAGGCAGCAGCGTTTGGCTTTGATGAGAAAAAGTATCTTGATATGCTCAGTAATGTCCCTGTAGTGTCAGAAGAAAAGGTGAAAACTGCCATGGATTTTTTAATCAATATGACAGGATTTATTAGTGAGCTGGCTATTCAAAAGTTGGAACAGGCTGAGCTTAACCAAGATTTAATAGATAGCAAACACAGGTTTTTTGTGTTGTTTCAAAAATCTGCTTTCCCAATAGTTCTGTTAAAGTTGCCTGAAGGAAGGCTTGTTGAAATAAACGAGGCTTTTGAACGTGAATTTGGATTTAGCAAACAAGAACTGCTGGGGAAAACTTCTGTTGAGGCGGGCATTAACCTAGATGCTGAAATGCGGGATCAAATCTATAAAACACTAAACGAAGTTGGTTTTGTGCGCAATCAGGAAATGATTTTCACATCAAAGTCGGGAGAGAAAAACTATTATAGATCGAATATTGATAAAGTGATTATCGATGGGGAGGAATATCTTTTAAATTCAGCACAAAATATTAGCGAATACAAAAAGGCACAAAATAAGTTGAAAGATAATTATGACCTGATACGGATTGGCGGGGAAAAAGTAAAACTTGGCGGGTGGAATGTAATTCTAAAGGAAAACCGCTTGTATTGGTCAGATGAGGTGGCGGCTATACACGAAATGCCTGCAGCCTATGCGCCATTAATAGAAGAAAGTATTAATTTTTATGCTCCGGAATGGCGTGATAAAATAACTGAAGTTTTCGGACAATGCATAAAGGAAGGAATCCCGTATGATGAAGAGATGGAGATAATTACCGCAAGCGGAAAACGAGTTTGGGTAAGGACAATTGGCGAAGCCGTGAGAGACGATAATGGAAATATAGTTAAAATTCAGGGCGCATTACAGGATATTTCATTACAGAAACAAGCCGAAAAAGAATTGAAAAATAGCGAAGCCGGATATAAAGCAATTTTCGAATCGGCGGGAACAGCTACCTTAATTGTTGATGAGGATACAAGCATTTTGATGGCAAACAGCGAATGCCTCGAAATGTTCGGTTATGATAAGGCCCAACTGACAGGAGAAAAATGGACCAAATTTGTTGACCCGGAAAGTCTTCAGGAAATGCTCAACAATCATCAGCTTCGGCGCCATAAACCAAATATGGTGCTCAGGAAATATGATGTAAAACTGCTGAACTACAAAGGTGAAAAACGCGATGTTGTCTTAAATGTTAACATGATTCCAGGAACCAAGCAAAGTGTTGTTTCCATGTTGGATATCACAGAAAACAAACAGGCAGAAAAACTTAACAGGAAAACTGCCGAACGCGCAGAAATGCAGCGCAACCTAATCGCCCAACTGACTTTTGAAGATTCAGTTGTAAACAATAGGATTGATGATGCATTGAAAATAGTAAGCACAAAACTTGCTGCAACTTTGCAGGTTGACAGGGTAAGTGTCTGGCTGCTTTCAGACGATGAAAAAAAATTAAAGCGCCGGATTTTGTTTGATGTCAATTCTGGTCTCGTTTCACATATAGAAGAGTTGAATTTCGCAGACAACCCCTCGTATTTTAAAGCGCTGCGTAATGATAGTCAGATTGATGCAGAAGATGCACAAAATGATTGGCGCACAAAGGAATTGGCCGATAATTATTTTATTCCGCTCCAGATAAGCTCTTTACTCGATTCAGTCATACAACAGGATGGGCGCTTAATTGGCATTGTATGTGCCGAACATCGGGGCCCGCTTCGTAAATGGCATGCCGATGAAAAATCTTTTTTAAGTGCAATTACAAATCTGGTAGCACAGTTATTTGCCAATGCCGAACGCAAACGTGCAGAACATGAAATATTAAAACTATCACGAGCTATTGAGCAGAGTCGTAATTCTGTTATTATTACTGATTTGGAAGGGAATATTGAATACGTGAATCCGAAAACCTTGGAGATTACCGGTTATACAAAAGAAGAATTAGTAGGTAATAATCCCAGAATATTTAATTCAGGCGAAATGACGAAAGAAGAGTATCAACATCTTTGGTCGTCCCTTTTATCGGGTAAGGAATGGACTGGGCAATTTCATAATAAAAACAAAAACGGCAAATTGTATTGGGAGTCTGCATCCATTTCACCTATATTCAACGAAAAGCAGGAAGCAATTAATTATGTGGCTGTAAAAGAAGATATTACAGAGCGTAAAAGGTTAGAAGATGCACAGAAATTAGTGCTTGAAATTTCACAGTTGGTCTCTAAACATGTTTCACTAAAGTCTTTTCTTTCTGAAGTACACCATAAAATCAAACAGATTGTCCGTGCTGAAAATTTTTATGTGGCCTTATACAACGAAGAGGACAATACATATTCATTTCCTTATCATGTAGATGAATTTGATAAGGTGGAATTAAACAAGGCATACAATTTTAACAAAAGCTATACCGATCATGTTCTTAAATCAAATCAGTCGTTAATTATTACACCCAAAGACAAACTCGTAATTGAGACTGATGGGAGCATAAAAGGATATGGAGATGAATTGTCGGTTTGGCTCGGTGTGCCTTTTAAAACCGCAAAGGCCATTAAACCCAACGGGGTAATTGCTATTCAGGATTATAATACCCTGACATCATACACAGATACGGATAAGGCGAGTATTGAGATTATTGCCCATAGTATTGGTCATTTTATTGAACGGATTAAATATGTGGAGGAATTAATTGCAGCCAAAGAAAAAGCGGAAGAAAGCGATCGCCTTAAATCCGCTTTTCTTGCCAATATGAGCCATGAGATACGTACACCTATGAACGGTATATTGGGGTTTACCGACCTTCTTTTAGAGCCTGACTTAAGCAGTGATGAAAAAGAATATTTTATTAATATCGTTCAACAAAGCGGGCAGCGAATGTTGAACACCGTTAATAATATTGTTACAATCTCAAAAATAGAAGCGGGACTAGTTAGTGCCAGCACAATAGAAACTGATTTTAATAAGCGAATTAAAGAATTAGTTGATTTTTTCAAGCCTGAAGCCGAGAAGAAAGGTCTGGATCTAATTGTTGATATGCTTTTACCATTTTCTGAAAAGGATATCATTACAGACCAAATTAAATTAGATTCTATTCTTACAAATCTCATCAAAAATGCCATTAAATATACCGAATCAGGAAAGATTAATGTTGGGTGCCAAACTGATGGTACTGTTGTTGAGTTTTATGTGAAAGATACAGGCATAGGAATTCCAATAGATAGAATTGAAGCTATATTTAACAGGTTTGAACAAGCTGACATTTCAGATACCAGGGCTTTTGAAGGTTCTGGTCTGGGCCTTGCTATTGCTAAATCATATGTTGAAATGTTGGATGGAAAAATCCACGTGAAAAGCGTTGAAGGAAAAGGCTCCACATTTTATTTTACCTTACCTGCCAAAAGGAAAAATGAAAGAAAACCAACTGAACATACTGAAGAATTATCTTTTAATAAAAAGAAAAATTTCGGTCTTGAAAAATTAAAAATATTAATTGTAGAAGATGATGAGGCTTCCCGAAATTATCTTTCACTTATTGTTAAAGATTTAAGCGATCAGCTTTTCATAACAAAAACAGGACGTGAAGCCATTGAAATTTGCCGTGATAATAAAGCCATCGATTTAATACTAATGGATATAAAAATGCCCGAAATGAACGGCTACGAAGCAACTCGCCGGATAAGGGGTTTTAATGCTGATGTTATTATTATTGCACAAACAGCTATTAGTTTATCGGCAGATAGGGAAAAAGCAATAGAATCTGGATGCAATGACTATATATCAAAACCTATTAAGAAAAACGAATTACTGATGTTGATACAAAAGTATTTTGAGAAAAAAATAATAAAATAATAGCTGAACTAACGCCATCAAATTATAGTACATGGCTCTAATATCGAGAATGTTGAATTAGTGTATGGTATTACACCTGAGAGGCATTGTAATGCTTGGGCAGCTTCGAGCGTCAAATTGCCGAGTGACACTATACACTTAGTTTTGTGTCGCACATACCCTGATGAAATAGCAACGTAAAATAAATTAATTTGAACCTAAAAATATAAAACGATGGAAAAGTCAGAAAAAGGAAAATGTCCGGTTATGCACGGAGCAAATACAGAAACTGATCGTTCGGTTATGAGTTGGTGGCCAAACGCCCTCAATTTAGATATCCTGCACCAGCATGATACAAAAACAAACCCTTACGCATCAGATAATAATTATCGGGAAGCTTTCAAAAAACTCGATCTTGATGCATTGAAAACGGATTTAAAGAAACTCATGACTGATAGTCAGGACTGGTGGCCTGCTGATTGGGGACATTATGGCGGTTTAATGATTCGAATGGCATGGCACAGTGCTGGGACCTATCGTACTGAAGATGGGCGAGGAGGAAGCAACACTGGAAATCAACGTTTTGCTCCACTTAACAGTTGGCCAGATAATGTAAATCTCGACAAAGCACGTCGCCTTTTATGGCCTTTGAAGAAAAAATATGGCAATAAAATATCATGGGCAGATTTAATGATTCTTGCCGGAAATATGGCCTATGAATCAATGGGTTTTAAAACATTCGGATTTGCAGGTGGTCGTGAAGACATCTGGCATCCTGAAAAAGATATTTACTGGGGAGCTGAGAAGGAATGGTTAGGAAAAGATAGATATTCTGATAAAACTGACGAAGAATCTCTTGAAAACCCCTTGGCTGCTGTTCAAATGGGCTTAATTTATGTTAATCCTGAAGGTGTTGACGGAAACCCAGATCCCTTAAAAACGGCACAAGCCATACGAGTTACGTTTAAAAGAATGGCAATGAATGATGAAGAAACCGTTGCTTTGACTGCAGGTGGACACACTGTTGGAAAATCTCATGGAAACGGTGATGCCGAAAAACTTGGCCCAGATCCTGAAGCTGCTGATGTCCATGAGCAAGGTTTTGGCTGGAAAAATCCCAAAGGAAAAGGAAAAGCTGAAGATACGATAACAAGCGGAATTGAGGGCGCCTGGACAACCCATCCTGATAAATGGGATAATTCTTATTTCCATTTGCTTTTTAATTACGAATGGGAATCGGTGAAAAGTCCGGCCGGAGCATGGCAGTGGGAGCCCGTAAACATTAAGGAAGAAGACAAACCTTTTGATGCACATGTGCCGGGAGTTCGAAGAAATCCTATGATGACAGATGCTGATATGGCATTAAAGATTGATCCGGAATACCGCAAAATTTCAGAGCGTTTTTATAAAGATCCTAAATATTTTTCTGAAGTTTTTGCCAAAGCATGGTTTAAACTGACACATCGTGATTTAGGACCGAAAAGTCGGTATCTTGGACAGGATGTGCCAAATGAAGATTTAATTTGGCAAGATACCATTCCAAGCGTAAAATACAGCTTGTCAGAGTCAGAAATTGAAGATTTAAAAGCGAAACTGCTGAACTGTGGCTTAACCCGAAGCGAACTTATCAATACTGCATGGGACAGTGCGAGAACTTTTAGATCGTCAGACTTTAGAGGAGGTGCAAATGGAGCTAGAATCCGACTTGATCCGCAAAAAAACTGGGAGGGAAATGAGCCAAAACGGCTTGCCAAAGTGCTTTCTAAACTTACAGATATTCAAGCTGAATTAGAAAAAAAAGTGAGCATTGCTGATTTAATTGTTTTAGGTGGAAGTGCAGCAATAGAAGAAGCCGCAAAAGCCGCCGGCCTTGACATTACTGTGCCATTCGCACCCGGAAGGGGAGATGCAACAGCAGAAATGACCGATAGTGAATCTTTTGACGTTTTGGAGCCTTTGCATGACGGCTACCGAAACTGGCAGAAAAAAGCTTATGCGGTGAAACCTGAAGAAATGCTGTTAGACAGAACGCAGCTAATGGGACTTACTGCACCTGAAATGACGGTTTTGATTGGCGGAATGCGTGTCTTAGGTACAAATCACGGAGGAAATAAACATGGCGTTTTTACCGATAGAGAAGGCGTTTTAAGTAACGACTTTTTTGTTAATCTAACCGATATGAATTTCGAATGGCAACCGGTTTCAGATAATCTTTACAATATTGTCGAAAGAAAATCGGGAAAAACCAAATGGACTGCCACAAGAGTGGATTTAGTATTTGGCTCAAATTCTGTATTGCGTGCGTATGCAGAAGTTTATGCACAAGACGACAATAAAACTAAATTTGTAAATGACTTTGTTAAGGCCTGGGTGAAAATAATGAACTCAGATCGTTTTGATTTGGAAAAATAAACAAATTGTCATTTTTAATTTAACCGGTATTCCTAAAGGGGATGCCGGTTTTTTATTTTCCCGATAAGTTCCTCAGGGCTTCTCTGCGTGATGAAATGCACTCCAGAAAACGGAGCCTTTAGTGAAAAAAACTTGCAAGCTTGATCAAAAAAAAACAGTATCTTTGAGAAAACCTTAGCAATTGAAACCTTTGAAAAGAAAAGTTTTCTATACGCAATAGGCTACTATACCAAACATAAAAAGCTAACATCAATGAAATTCAATTTACTAATTATTTTCTCTTGCCTAACGAGTTTCGCATTTACTCAGGGAAATTGGGCTCCTATAGGTGCCGTTTGGCATTATAATTATTCCAATTAAACGACCAATGGGTTTGTGAAAATTGAGTCAATCGGAGATACTTTGATTGACGGTATAACCTGTAAGATACTACAAAAAACAATGGTTTTTAATGATGGGTTTTCATCGGAAATTGAGACTGTCGATTTAGGTAAGGAATTCACTTATGAAGACGAAAAGGTAATTTATTATCATCGACTTGGGCAGTTTTATGTTTTGTATGATTTTAACGCCGAAGCCGGTGATTATTGGATGATTGCCGGAAATGGATCATTTAATGAGCTATGCGACTCAACTGCTTATGCGATCGTTGACAGTACAATAAGTCTTAGCATAAACACCATTGACCTCGATGGATTTTATGTTAGCTATCCAGACACAGCAAACTGGTACATGTTTGGACCTGTATTTGAGAAACTTGGAAATTTATCTTATATGTTTCCAGAGCCGATTGGCTGCGTTTTTGATGCTTATGAAGGAGGAACATTGCGTTGTTATTCCGATAGTGAATTTGGTCTTTACCAAAAAGACACAACGCCTTGCGATTATATTTATATGCTTAACAGCATTCCTGATAAAGAAAGCCAATTTAATGTCCAAATACATCCAAACCCGGCAAATAATGACCTGTTTATCACAGCAAATGTCCCTGTAAAATTCATAATTTATGATGTTTCCGGTCGAAAAATCAAAGCATATGACGAAAATTATGCTGATATTCAATATTTAAAAGACGGCATATACTTTATTCGTGTTTTTGACAAGAAAGAGATGCTGTTAAGCATAAAAAAGCTGATAAAGAGCTAATATCCTATCAGTTTGGTTAGAGATATTTTCATGAAATTAGCAAAATTTACTACTTATCTGAAAATTGCTCTTAATAATTTGAATGTATTATTTGTATTGTAATAAAATTTATACATCTTGCAATGAATTCCAATTATTAACGTAAATACTTATCTTACTATGAAAAAAATTGCGATTTTGCTTGCAGCACTGATTGTGTTAAGCCTAGGCTTTAATGCCTGTAAAAAAGACGAAACGGAGAGTCGTGAAAAAGTGATTCCCGAACAGTACGCCAAAAAGTGGCTAGTTGACAATGACAATAAAGCGGTTGATTATATTTCAATAGAAATTACTCAATACGGCTATTATTTCATTGTTTTTGATGACAATTCCTACGTTACCGGAACTTGTTATGTCGATGATGAGGATAACATTATTCTTGTTGATTATGGATATATCGAGATCCTTGATCTTGCAGATGATGGATTTAGTTTTATCCTGCATGTGGATGATACTGATGAAGCAGAAACAATCTTTACGACAGAGGCTCAGGAAATGGATGTTTCAGATGATACAGAATTACTCTGTACAACTTGGCATATTACTGAATATTATTTTGTTTCCGGAGACGAAACAACTTGGGTGCAACCCAGTGATACATATAATTTCACCACATTTGATGTGACATTCACGACTTACGGTACATATTTTACACATGAAGAATATACTCATCAGGGGACAGCCGGTGAGCTTTATGATAACAGATATTGGCAATGGACTAATGATGATAATGAGGCAATATGTTACGGTCTCACAGAATCTGAAGCGCAAAATTGCGGCGCGACTGCGAATGTCACAACTTTAACAGAAGAAGAGTTTGTACTGGAGGGAACATCCACAAATATCTATGGACAAACTTTTACCTATTACATTGAAGGAACGACACTATAAGTTTTAAAATGCTTTTATCATGCCAAAGCCTGAATCTTTATTGTTTCAGGCTTTGTTGTTTTTAGCAGCTAAACAAATGATTGTAAATTGGAAAATGATGAAATTATCACTAAATTTGAAATTCGTCTCAATATGAAGAACCGCAAAAATGCAAGAAGAAATAAAGACCATAGACAACTATTTAGACAATCATTACATACATAGAAGTAATTGGTTAAGAGCAGTTGTTCTGGGAGCAAATGACGGAGCTTTGTCAACTGCAAGTCTTGCCATGGGTTTAACAGCTTTCGTTGGATATCTATTTGGAATAAACTTTTAGTGAGAATTTTTAAATATTAATTTTATGAACGAAGCACATTGGCATTTAGCAATTGATCACTTACCGATTATTATTCCAATCTTTGGATTAGTTATTATGATTGTTGGTTTGTTTTTAAAGTCGGAAATATTAAAACGAACTGCATATTGTATGTTTATATGTGCAGCAATTACAGCTTTTGCAGCAATCTTTACAGGAGAAGGGGCGGAAGATATTGTCGAAGGGATTCAAGGTATTGATGAACAGTATATTGAAATTCACGAAGAAACTGCTAAGCTTTTTTCAATTTTACTTTATGTATTAGGCGGACTTTCCTTAATTGGCTTATGGGCAAATTGGAAAAAGAAACCATTCTCAAAAATCTTATCATTTATTATTATAGCTTTTGCTTTTATTGTGTTATTTTATGCAAAAAAGACAGGGACTACTGGTGGTGAAATTAGACATACTGAAATTTTGAGTCAACAAACCTGATTATTGCTGCTTTGAAAAATAGGATTAGCATTTAATTCGTATTCGCATAAAAACTATGCCCATTGCCATCCATGATTATTTTTCGGTAAATGGCGCTTATTTGAAAATCGCCTCATTCCGCTCAATGTAATTTCTGAGCGATCCGGGCTTTCTGCCCAATATCTTCTCAATGCTATCCGAAGTCTGAGCAACCTGTCCTTTTTTGATTTTTCCAAATACAGCAATCATGGCATCTGAATACTCTTTTGAGTAGCCACGTTTCTCCATTTCCTTACGGTATGCTTCATCGTCAGGTTCTTTAAATGTGATTTTTCTGCCCAGCACATCTGAAAACACCTCGGCAGCTTGGTGAAGGTCCAGCGCCTCAGGACCGGTAAGGTATATGGTTTCTTTCTTGTATTCAGATGGCTTGTCAATGACTTCAGCCGCCACATTGCCAATATCCAGGGAATCTATATACGGCGCTTTTCCATTTCCGGTTGGCAGAAAGAGTTGGTTCTGATCTCGGATGTCTTCCTGCTGATACATTTCAAAGTTTTGCATGAAGAAGTTCGCCCTTAAAAATGTGTAATCTCTGCCACTGTTTTCAATGACCTCCATAACATTGGGGTAGGAAGCAATAAACACAAAATTCTTTACGCCGGAATCGATGGCTTTTTCCACCAGTTTTATCAGTAATTTGTCCGCACCCGGTGTAGCTGAAGGACCACACAAAAACATGGTTTCAATACCTTTCAGGGCATCGGAAAAGCCTGCGGGTTTCGAATAATCGAGAGGTACAGTTTCGGTTTCAAATCCGAATTTCTCAAATGCTTTTTCAGGATTTCTTGTTGCAGCCGTAAAGGGAATTCCTTTCTCATGTAAAGCTTTTGACAGGGGTAAACCAATATTTCCTGTTGATGCTGTCACTAAAAGTTTTGATTTGTTCATAGTCATTGTGGTATTTGATTTTTCTGAATTCATTCAATTATAGTACAAATGAAATTTTCTTTTGTTCAGAGCCATATACCTGAAGCTCCCTTGTTGTCTTTATACAGAGAATTGAATGTCAGATGTGAGATTGGAGGTAGTTGTTGCTACCCTTCGGGATGTCAATGGCTTTTAGCTGCTGATAGTCACCCGTATTTTCACGTTTTTTCCTAATCTTTACCATCGATGAGTAATGATCTGCGTTAAAAAGCACAAGATAGTTTGTCATCGTATCATGAATATTAATTGAGATATCCCGCTCGGACAATGACGGCATCTGACCAAGCAAGAGCTTAATGAAATTTATTCGCTTTTGTCAGTCTCGTTAAAGACTCATGAAAACGACAGGTAAGTGGACATTTGCCTACAAACCTGAGTTGCCGAAGTGAAACAAATTTTAACCCAAACCTGTTGTTTGTTTTTGTATCTTTAGAAATCAGTCTTATTGCAGCAAGAAGCACAAAACTAATTGTTTATTAATACTTGAATTAAATGAAATTATTACTGACAGGAGCATCCGGATACATTGGGAAAAGACTTCTCCCGATATTGGTTGAAAAGGGACATGATGTAACCTGTTGTGTCCGCGATGTTAAGCGCTTTAATCCACCGCAGTCGCTAAGGTCAAAAATACAAATTATTCAAATTGACTTACTGAAAAATGACACACTCGATAATATTCCGAAAGACATTGATGCAGCCTATTATTTAGTGCATTCCATGTCAGTATCAGCCAATTATCAGGCTTTGGAACAAGAATCTGCCATTAATTTCAGAAATGCAATCGATAAAACCAATGTGAAACATGTCGTATATCTTAGCGGTATAGTGAATGAAGAGGCCTTGTCTAAGCATTTATTATCACGAAAAAACGTTGAACACGAACTTGGCAAAGGGAACTACCATTTAACCACATTAAGAGCAGGAATTATTGTTGGATCGGGAAGCGCGTCATTTGAAATCATGCGTGATTTGGTTGAAAAACTTCCGGTGATGATTACGCCTAAATGGTTAAATACCAAGTGTCAACCAATCGGCATTTCCGATGTGATTATAATGCTTTCTAAAACAGTGTTTAACACAAAAACGTATGACCGGGATTTTGATATCGGTGGCCCCGATATTATGTCCTATAAAGAAATGCTTCTGGAATTTGCCCGCATACGAAATTTAAAGCGCAATATCTTCACTATTCCGGTGATGACACCCAGGCTTTCTTCATATTGGCTGTATTTTGTGACATCAACCTCTTATAAACTTGCGATTGCGCTTGTCAATAGCATGAAAGTTGAAGTGATTTGCCGAAACGATGACATCAATAAAATCCTGAATATACAACCCGTAAAATACGAAACTGCGTTAAAAACAGCATTCAGTAAAATTGAAAAAAATGAAGTTGTATCCAGTTGGAAAGATGCATTTATAAGCAGCGATATTAATTTAGATATTTCAGATTTTATTCAAGTGCCTACTTTCGGCTGTTATAAAGACATTCGGGAAAGAAACTTTCACGACAAAGCTGATTGCATTCAAAAAATTTGGAGGATTGGGGGCGATAATGGTTGGTATTACGCCACTCCGCTGTGGAAATTCAGAGGTTTTCTCGACAAACTAGCCGGTGGCGTGGGTTTAAGAAGAGGACGCACCTCTGAAGATACTCTAAATGCAGGGGACGCGTTGGATTTTTGGAGAGTCTTATATGCAAATAAAGCGGAGGGACGGTTACTATTATACGCTGAAATGAAATTGCCCGGGGATGCTTGGCTCGAATTCAGAATTGTTGATGATAAATTATTGCAAAAAGCCACTTTCAGACCCTTGGGTTTAATTGGCAGGCTATACTGGTTTTCGGTTCTGCCGGTTCATGGCTTTATTTTTAAGGGAATGATTAAGAAATTGACAAAATAAATAAAATGAAATCAATGAAAAAACGCTTAATCAGTTTCAAATATGCATTTAACGGCTTGAAAATTCTGCTTCGAGAAGAAGTGAATGCTCGAATTCATTTATTTGCAACAATTTGTGTAATTATTGCCGGTTTTTTCTTCGAAATTACCAGTATTGAGTGGATTGCCGTATTTTTTGCAATCGGCTTTGTTTTGACAGCAGAAACCCTAAATACTGCAATTGAAAACATGGCAGATTTCATTTCCCCTGAAAAACATGAAAAAATAAAGCGAATCAAAGATTTATCGGCAGCAGCAGTCCTTATCAGTGCCATCACAGCATTAATTATCGGACTAATCGTTTTTATCCCCGAAATTATTGAATACTTTAATACAATTTAATAATAGGGAAAGAGGGCTCCTCGATAAAATAAAGGATGTTTGAGTATAAATTTGATTTGCGATTAAATAATAATCTTATCTTTAATCACTAATTTGATTAATTAAACCTTTTTATAATGAAAGCTTTGTTTAAAATTTTGACCTTCTCGTTTTTAAGTGTTTTTGCTGTGATGGCGCTTCATGCACAAACTCAAATTGGTGATGACATAAATGGTGTGCTTGCAAATTTTAATCTCGGTTGGGCTGTGAGTATGCCCAGTGCTAACTACGTACTCGTTGGTGAGCCCGGCTATGCCAGTAATAAGGGAAGGGCACTTGTGTATGAATGGAATGGCAGCACTTGGACACAAAAAGGAGGAAGCTTATTGGGTGAAGATGATGGAGATAAGTTTGGAACAGCGGTTACTATGCCAGATGAAACAACCCTTGCTGTTGGTGGATACTTGAATGATGCGAATGATCCTATGAATCAAAATTATGGTCATGTCAGAGTCTATCAATGGGTGGTTGATCAGTGGGCTCAGAAAGGTGCTGATATTGATGGTGAAAATCCGAATGATCTGTCAGGTCAAGCCATTTCTATGCCTGATGCAAATACCATTGCCATTGGAGCTCCTGATAATTCTTGGGTTGGCCTGGATGCTGGTCATGTGAGAATTTTTGAGTGGAATGAAACGGCTTGGGTGCAAAAAGGTTCAGATATTGATGGTGCTGACGAATACGACAATTTTGGATTCGCTGTGAGTATGCCGGATGCAAATACTGTTGCAATTAGTGGAACAGGAAATGATAGTGTTGCTCAAAATGCTGGGCATGTTCAGGTTTATGAATGGGATGGTTCCATCTGGGTGCAAAAAGGTATGGATATCTTAGGAGAGAATGAAGATGATAAGATTGGGACGAGTGTTTCCATGCCGGATGCGGATCATCTTGCAATTGGTTCACATTTAGTCGATGCCAATGGGGTCGATGCAGGATTAGTGCAAATTTATGAATGGAATGGTACGGCTTGGCTGCAAATAGGCTCTGATATTGTCGGTGAGGTAGCAGGGGATTTGGCAGGATTTTCTGTCAGCATGCCGGATATTAATACCATAGCAGTTGGTTCAAATAATAGCGATAGCTTAACGATTTCTGATACCGGAAATGCGCGCATATTTTCATGGGATGGTACCAATTGGGTACAAGAAGGAACTACAATTTATGGTGAAGCAGCTTATGATTACTCAGGAAGATCTGTTTCCATGCCAAATGCAAATACGATAGCCATTGGGGCATCTCTTAATGATAGCGAAAGTCATAGTAATTCCGGTCATGTGCGTGTTTACACGCTTTGTGTTCCGGTTTTTGGAACGCATACTGTCAGTGCTTGCGATTCCTATATATGGATTAACGGAACAACTTATTATGCTGATAATTCTACTGATACGCATACCATTGTCGGTGGTGCCTCAAATGGTTGTGACTCCATTGTGACATTAAATTTGACAATGAATGAAGCAGCAACAGGTGTTCATACTGTAAGCGCATGCGAAGAATTTATTTGGATTGATGGCAACACCTATTACGACTCCAACAATACTGCAACCTACACGATTATTGAAGGAGCTGCAAATGGTTGCGACTCCATTGTAACACTCAATCTGACAATGAATTTCACTGTGTTTGGCACAGATATTTTGGATGCTTGTGATGAATTCACATGGATAGATGGAAATACGTACTATGACGATAACACAACTGCAACGCATAACATTGTGGAAGGAGCTGCGACTGGTTGTGACTCCATTGTGACACTCAATCTTACGATGAATGAATCGGCTACTGGTGTTGATGAAATTTCTGCTTGCGATGAATACACATGGATTGATGGTATTACCTACGAAGAAAGCAATAATACCGCAACTTTTACAATTAGTGAAGGCGCGATCAATGGATGTGATTCTGTCGTTACCTTGGATCTCACAATTATTGAGGTGGATAATTCAGTAACGCAAATGAATAATACGCTCACAGCAAACCTTGCAGGAGCAGATTATCAGTGGTTAGATTGTAACGATGGTTATGCAATACTACCAGATGAAATAAATCAAAGCTTTACGGCGACTGAAAATGGTGATTATGCTGTTGAAATTACGCATAATGATTGTGTTGATACTTCATTATGCCAATCAATTACGTCTGTAAATATTATTGAAAATGACTTTGGCACGAATCTAAGGCTTTATCCAAATCCGACAGATGGCAACTTCTCTATTGATATGGGCAAAAAATATCCTTCGTTAACGCTTGTATTATCAGAAATTAGTGGTAAAATTATCCGCACATTGTTTTTTAATGAAAAGCAAATCCTCAATATGAAATTGAATGAACCGGCTGGTATTTATATGATTATGATTGATTCTGGAGATGAAAAGGCAACGATTCGGCTTATAAAGCAATAATACAAACTCGCATGAAACAACAAAAGTTTTCACTGAAAAAACGCTTAATCAGTTTCAAATATGCATTTAATGGCTTGATAATCCTCTTTAAAGATGAACATAATGCCCTGATTCATTTATTTGCAACAATTTGTGTGATTATTGCCGGTTTTTTGTTCGAAATTTCGAGTTTTGAGTGGATTGTCGTAATTTTTGCAATCGGCTTTGTGTGGACAGCAGAAATTTTAAATACTGCAATTGAAAACATGGCAGATTTCATTTTCCCAGAAAAACATGAAAAAATAAAGCGAATCAAAGATTTATCAGCAGCAGCAGTCCTTATCAGTGCCATCACAGCATTAATCATTGGGTTAATTATCTTTATACCTGAAATTATTGAATGTTTTTTTATAAATTAAATCTATGTCTAAAGTCAATAAAGAAACACTTAAAAAAGAAGCAGCTAAGCATCTTAATCAGGGGAAAACAAAACAAGAAGTGTATGAAGCGTTGCTGGCTTTGTCCAGAAATAGATCGCTTGTCGCTAATGTGGTTCGCTATACTCCGACAAAAAAGAAGATTAAAAAATGGGGGATATGGAATACACTGTTTTTGGTGTTTATCTCGGTGCTTATTCTTTTAAGTTTATTTCAACTCAGCATTAACATTATCTGGTTAGTTTTGCTACTCATTATTGTCGCAATGAAGCGTTTTGAATTGTATTATTTTCATACTATTTTTGGAGTGCTCGTTTTTTTGGGATTCTCAGGTCTGTTTTTTTATCAAATGGTAAACGAGGGTTTTAATCAATCACTTTTGCGTTTTGTTTATGTTTTACCAATCCCTATTGTTTTTATTGCTGCAGGTATTATTTTGACACAAAAGATTACTCCCAAATTTCGTGAAAAGAAGGAGAAATATATTGATAAACATGGTAGAGAGCGGATTCGCATTGTCCATTTATTTGAGGATTAGATAACTACTTTATTAAACTCACTTTTCATTCGATTTCATGAACTCCTTAGACCTTTAAGTATTGGCATAAGCGCCGGAAAGTGAAGTCCTGAGTTAAAATGCTAGTTTGCTTTGTGAAACTTTACGGTATTTTTTTTGGGATCAGAGAACCGCAAAAGAGCGAAGGGACGCAAACTCTTTTATTCGTGAATTCGTGGCTATTTTTCTTGCGCGTCAAGTTCCTTTATTCGACTAGGTGAGCCATGCGATTCAACTGCTTTTGCAATCGGCGTTGATCGTTTTGTGTTAATGTAAAATGGCATCGCCTTGGCTTTGGGCATAAGCTCATTCATACTGGCATTTCTAGAGTGCAAAATAACAGTAGGGGGTATGGGTTTTATTTCGAGTCAAACTCATCATAGGATCAGCCCATTTTCACCCCAAAACCGATAATAAAACAAGCATTATAGCGTTTCATTACAATACTATAGCAATACATTATTTATCAAAAAAAAACAGTCATGAAAGCAATTAAGTTCCTGAGTTTATCATTAGTTTTCTTTATTTATTTAATTTTATCTATCCCATTTATTGGCTGTGAAACAGAAGAACCGGATGAGTGTGACACCTGCTCCGTGGCTTATAAACCAAATATTTACATTTTCCCACAGGAGGATATACAATTACTCGTAACACTCAGTTTTCCAAAAGGTGGTAAGCTTTTAACTACAATTCCTGAATATGGAAACGGATGGAATGTGCAAGTGGATACTTCCGGATTAATCAATGATACTTATTCTTATTTGTTTTACGAAAGTACGCAACCAAATCTATGGCAATATAGTAAAGGCTGGGTAATACAGCTTGAAGCTTTAGAAACTTTTTTCAAGGAAAACTTGGCTGAATACGGATTCGGTGTCAGGGAAATTGATGATTTTATTGAATACTGGATCCCTCGCCTAACAGATTACGAATATTTTTCAATTTATCCGCAGACAAAAAACACAATTGATGAGCTAATATTATTGAGCATTTCCGTGCAACCTGATAATATGTTAAGACTTTTTTATGTGATTGAAGGAAGCAATCAGGCTCCTGATCAATTGCCGGAACCAATAATACATAATTTTGATCGTGAAGGTTACTATGTCACCGAGTGGGGTGTAATTTTGTAAAAGAGCCAAATAATTTTGTATCTTTGATTATCATCAATAGCACTTTAAGTTTATAAGATGAAAAAATTAATCGCTTTATTATTCGTTTTAAGCATCTTATTTATTGCATGTGAAGATGAGCCGGATGAAATATTGGAAACACCTGTTTATGCTGGAATACAGCATGATCAAATGATGCTTTGTGATACATTGAATCATGAAATGGAATTTAATTTAGACTCAACTGAAAATTGGTACTACGCTTATGATTCGTTAGACATTAATTTTGACAATGATTTTGATTTGCACTTTAAATTGGTCTTCCTAGATTCAACTAGCAAATGCAACTTTCTTATTTACAAATTTATAAAATATATTTTTAGGGTTGTCATAATTTAGATTTTTCCTAGGTCTTCGATTGATTTTGTACTGTATCTCCTTG